>JAJZAL010000397.1 GCA_021799405.1 Acidobacteriota bacterium | reverse complement strand
CAACGGACAAGAAAAAGAACACATGCCACGCAGAAATGACATTCAGAAAATTCTTGTGATCGGCTCCGGGCCGATTGTGATTGGTCAATCCGCCGAATTTGACTATTCGGGGACACAGGCCTGCAAGGCGCTCAAGCAGGAGGGTTATGAGGTGGTGCTGGTGAACTCGAATCCGGCCACCATCATGACCGATCCCGAGCTGGCAGACCGCACCTATATCGAGCCGCTCACTCGCGACTACGTTGAGGAGATCATCCGCATTGAAGCTGAACGGCTCGCCGCGGAGGGCAGCAAGGGAAAGTTCGCTCTGTTGCCTACGGTGGGTGGGCAGACAGCGCTGAATCTGGCCGTCGATCTGTCCGATGCGGGGATTCTGGAGCGGTACGACATCGAACTGATCGGCGCCAAGCTGGAAGCCATCAAGAAGGCCGAAGACCGTCTGCTGTTCAAGGATGCGATGATCCGCATCGGGCTGGACGTGGCGCGGTCGGCGCTGGTGAACAACCTGCGGGACGGCATGGATTTTGCCGGCAAGATTGGTTTCCCGGTGCTGATCCGGCCGAGCTTTACGCTGGGCGGCACTGGCGGCGGCGTGGCCTACAACCGCGAAGAGCTGATGGAGATTCTGTCGCGCGGGCTGGACCTTTCGCCGGTGCACGAGTGCCTGATCGAAGAGAGCGTGCTGGGCTGGAAGGAGTTTGAGCTGGAGGTGATGCGCGACCTGGCGGACAACGTCATCATCATCTGCTCGATTGAGAACTTCGACCCCATGGGCGTGCATACGGGTGACTCGATCACAGTAGCCCCCTCGCAGACGCTTACTGATCGCGAGTACCAGAAGATGCGCGATGCAGCCATCGCCGTGATGCGCGAGATCGGCGTCGAGACGGGCGGATCGAACGTGCAGTTTGCCGTGAATCCCGTAGACGGACGCATGATCGTGATTGAGATGAACCCGCGCGTTTCGCGCTCATCAGCGCTGGCATCGAAGGCGACCGGATTCCCGATCGCTAAGATTGCAGCCAAGCTGGCGGTCGGCTACACACTCGACGAGATTCCCAATGACATTACGCGCAAGACGCCGGCCTGCTTTGAGCCGACCATCGACTACGTAGTCGTCAAGATTCCCAAGTGGCAGTTCGAGAAGTTTCCCGGCGCCGACGACATACTCGGCCCGCAGATGAAGTCGGTGGGCGAGGTGATGGCCATGGGCCGTACCTTCAAGGAAGCGCTGATGAAGGCATGGCGGGCGCTGGAAACCGGCAGGAAGACTGGCGCCGAAGTACTGGAGCCGCGCCGCCTCACGCAAATGCTGGTGACGCCGCGGCCTGAGCGGTTGGGTTATATCCGCTTTGCCTTTGAACGTGGCATGAGCGTGCGCGAAGTGGCCCGGCTTACCGGTATGGATCCGTGGTTCCTGCATCAGTTGCGTGAAGTGACCATCGCGCAGTCTGGTATTTCGCAAACGACTCCGGACCAAATCAGCGCCGAGCATCTGCGCCGCCTGAAGCGATTCGGGCTGAGCGATGAGCGCATTGCCACGGAATGGAAGCTCGAAGGCCACGCCGGGATCGCGCGGGTGAGGGAACTGCGCGAGGCGAAGGGAATCAAGCCTGTCTTCAAGCTGGTGGATACCTGCGCGGCGGAGTTTGAGTCGATGACGCCCTATCTCTACTCCACCTACGACGAGGAGGACGAGGCGCCACCGACAACGAAGCGGAAGATCATCATTCTGGGCTCCGGGCCGAACCGCATCGGGCAGGGCATCGAGTTTGACTACTGCTGCTGCCACGCGGCCTTTGCGCTGAAGGACGACGGCTACGAGACGATTATGGTCAACTGCAATCCCGAGACCGTCTCCACCGATTACGACACCAGCGACCGGCTCTACTTCGAGCCATTGACGCTCGAAGACGTGCTTGCCGTGTACAACCACGAAGCGCAATCAGGCGCGGAGATGGGAATGATTGTGCAGTTCGGCGGGCAGACGCCGCTGAACCTGGCGCAGCGGTTGCGCGCGGCCGGGGTGCCTATCATCGGCACTTCGCCGGAGTCGATCGACCTGGCCGAGGACCGCAAGCGCTTTGGGAAGCTGCTCGAAGAGCTGGGAATCCCGCAACCCAGCGGCGGCACGGCAACAAGCGTGGAAGAGGCGCTGGCCGTGGCCGAGCGGATCGGCTACCCGGTGCTTGTCCGGCCCAGCTACGTGCTCGGCGGCCGGGCCATGGTGATTGCGTATGACGCCGATGCGGTGACGCGCTACATGCGCGAGGCCGTCGAATACTCTCAGGAGCGGCCGGTGCTGGTCGACCACTTCCTTGAGGATGCGGTCGAGGTGGACATCGATGCGCTCTGCGATTCCGAAGACGTGATCATTGCCGGCATCATGCAGCACATTGAAGAAGCCGGCATCCACTCCGGCGACTCCTCCTGCGTGCTGCCCGCCGTGGATATTCGCAAAGAGACCATGGATACGCTGCGCACTTATACGCGCAAGCTGGCGCTGGCGCTCAAGGTGGTGGGACTGGTCAACCTGCAGTTCGCCATCCAGCGCGACGGGCAGGGACGTGACTGCGTTTACGTGATTGAAGTGAACCCGCGCGCCTCGCGTACCGTGCCGTATGTCTCGAAGGCAACAGGCATCCCGCTCGCGAAGGTGGCTGCGAGGCTGATGACCGGGCGCAAACTGCGCGAACTGCTTCCGGAGCAGCTTGCCTCAGGCAACGATCTGGAAACAGGCGCGCACTACTACGTGAAGTCTCCGGTCTTCCCGTGGTCGAAGTTCGCAGGCGTTGACACGGTGCTGGGGCCGGAGATGAAGTCGACCGGCGAGGTGATGGGCGTGGCGGCCAACTTTGGCGAGGCTTTCGCCAAGGCGCAGCTCTCGGCGGGACAGTTGCTGCCTACCAAGGGCACGGTCTTTTTCAGCGTCACCGACCACGATAAGACCGCGGTTGTCGATCTGGCGCGGCGGTATGTACATTTGGGCTTCAAGATTGTGGCTACCGAGGGCACGGCCAATGCGCTGGAGCGCGCCGGCCTGAGCGTAGAGCGCGTCTTCAAGGTGAAAGAGGGACGGCCGAATGTGGTAGACCTGATCAAAGGCGAACGCATCCAGTTGGTGGTGAACACGCCGCGCGGGCAGGACACCTTCTTCGACGAGAAGGCCATTCGGCGGGCTGCGGTAACGGCGCGTATTCCCACGATCACCACCATTGCCGCCGCGCAGGCCGCGGCTGAAGGCATCGCCGCCATGCAGCGCCACCGCACCACGGTGTATGCGCTACAACAACTGCATGCTGAGAAGGGCGCCTGAGAACCGGGCGCCTTTTCTGCGGAGGCCGATAAGGCAGTTGCCGCCGTCGGGAAGATGGGAACCCTCAATTCCATAGCCGCGGAGCAGGGAAGCGATTCTTTCGAGCGCCTCAGGTTCTACAATGAAGTCCATGCTCATCGAAGGTATTTTTGCTGCTACAACCACGCCGTTTTACCCGGACGAGCGCGTGTATTTTCGCAAGATTGAAGCGAATATGGCCCGC
>JAJZAL010000396.1 GCA_021799405.1 Acidobacteriota bacterium | reverse complement strand
GGAGAGAGCGTCTGTCCGCTCACCGCTTCCTTCAGCGTCAGCCCGCTCGCTGTCAGTCCGCTGATCGTGCCGCCAACGGTATACGTGGAGCTTACCGTATTGGCCGTGCAGGTCACCTGAACATTGGTCACGTTCGCCGAGGGGACTGTGCCGGAGCCGTTGGCGACCACGCAGGTTTCGCCCGCAGGCTGCGCGCTCACCGTGACTGAGTAGCTGGCGCCGGAGGCAACCGCGGTGGGGAAGGTGAATGAAGTTGCTCCGGAGGCCGGAGAGAGCGTCTGTCCGCTCACCGTTTCCTTCAACGTCAGCCCGCTGGCGGTCAGTCCACTGATCGTGCCGCCAACGGTATACGTGGAGCTTACCGTATTGGCCGTGCAGGTCACCTGAACGTTCGTCACGTTGGCCGAGGCGAGGGTTCCGGAGCTGTCTGCCACGGCGCAGGTTTCGCCCGTGGGCTGCGCGCTCACAGACACATAATACTGAATGCCGGAGGGAAACGCCGTGGAAAAGGTGAAGTTGGTGGCTCCAGAAGCCGGGGAAACGCTCTGCCCATTCGTGGATAGAGTGAGCCCGCTCGCGGTAAGACCGCTGATTGTGCCGCCGATGGTGTATTTGGAGCTTCCGCCACCGCCGCCACTTCTGCCGCACCCTCCGATCAGCAAGCTCGATGCAAGGACAGCTCCTACCCAATACAGAGAACGCATGGAATACCTATGATTTGTGGGCATGATCAGTTTCACCTTTCCACTGCGGGGAATCTTTGCGTCAGATCTGCGAAGCAATCAACGACGTGCGGTGCGGCGCGGCGCTTGGTACTTACGCCAAGTACCCGTTCGCTCCAGCTCTTGACTTCGCAGGAGGATTGTCTTTACCGCGACAGCCATCGCACAATACGCCTTGTGGCGTATTACCGGGAAAGTCAACGTAGGCGAGTTCGCCGTGGCGCTGCCAGCTTTTCAACGGCGCTATCGCTGTCCACACGCGAACCCGCTAAACATGCTTCCCCCGCGCAAACTGACGCAGCGAGGCGGGTTTTTACGCCTAGCTTCCGATAGACGCGCTCCAGATGCTTCTTTACTGTGAGCGGGCTGATACACAAGCTTGCGCCAATCTCAGCATTGGACCGTCCGCGGGCGATCCAGAGCAAAACTTCCGCTTCGCGATGGCTTAGTCCCAGCTTCCTGAACCGGGCAACGGCAACGGTTTCGTTCATTAGAGGGTCTCTTGCCGTCAGTTCCTGCATCAGCAACGAATTGTGCTTAGATTCAGGCCACACACAACCGCAATGCCATCTCGCAATCGCGGCAAGGCGCTCCTGCCCGGCGGATTCATTGTTGGCAGGGATATGGCGATTGCCAATACGCTTTTGGGCGTATAGGCCGAAAGACCAGCTATGAGCGCTTTCGTTGCGTATCGAGGATTCCGTCCGATTCTTGACGTTCTAGCGCCATCGCCGCGGCTGCAGTACGCGTCTCCACTCCGAGCTTTTGCAGGATATGTTCGACATGCTTCTTTACCGTGGCAGTTCGCATGGCAAGGATGATCGCAATCTCCTGGTTCGTCTTCCCGCGCGCGATCCAATCCAAAACTTCGCGCTCCCGGGCGGTGAGCGCCAAGCTAGTCGAACCATTCCCTGCGGTGCTGACCGTTTGTTCTTCCATCAGGATCAAATGTTCGCCCTCCTGTGAAAGAAGCCGCAGCAACAAGCGCTTGCTCCCATTGTCAATCACCAGCGGCGAGCGCACCGGCGGCGCATCGTCGCTGCCGCCAAATAACAACTCGTGCGCACGCACCCAGCGGAGCAAGGCGTCTGGAAGCAGACCATTGGCCTGCCGGATCACGCCAAAATAATCCGCCAAATGCTGCCGCCCTCGAGAATTGATGAAATTCACCCGCCCGCGTGCGCTGCACTCAATTACTCCCGTGTTGAGTTGCTCGATGCACTCCTCCAGCACCCGCAGTTGCCGCTTCACGCGCTCGTTAAGCCGCGTCTCCCGCCAGATCTGCGCAATGTACGGGCGGACAAGATCGACGATCAGGTGCTCCCGTTCATTGAGCATGCGCTCGTCATGCCAGCCCATCTCAATGGCCCTTGGCAAGCTTCCGGGAATACCGATGCTGAGCGCATCATCGCACCCGCGAGCATATTTGCCGGGGCTGACGCGCAGAATCTTTTGGAAATGGCGGATGAAATGCGGCTGATCGGTAAAGCCCAGTCCCGCAGCAATCTCGCTTCCGGTCCTTCCTTTTTGCAGGAGCCTTCGCGCTTCGGCGATGCGGAGTTGAAGATGATAGGCATGCGGTGGCGAACCCACCGCCCGCGTAAAAGCCCGCACCAGGCGATAGCGGCCAAGGCCGCTAGCCGCAGCCAGTTCATCCAAGGTCACCTGCCGGTTGAGACTGGTACGCAATAAATCTTTGGCTCGGCCAACGGCTCGCGTCTCGGAACTGTCGTCGGTTAATGAGGGTGCCCGTTCGGCGTAGCCGAGCAGCCGGCGCACGATCTCCGCCTGACGGCTCTCGATCTCAAGAAGCGACGCGGCGCCCGACTCGGCGATTTCGCCCAGCTGCCAAACCGCCTGGTTAAGTCCATCATCTGCGGTCAGAGCCGTGCGCAGATGGAGATTGGCGGGGAGTCCCAACTCTCCAATGGCCATCGCAACGTCTTCGGGAGGGATCATCGCCACCTTGAACCGGACGCAGGATGGATTCGAAAGTGTGCGATGCGTCTCTCCCGGCTCGATCAACATCAGACCGGGGGAGCGCATCGTGTGGCGCCGTCCGCGGTAAGCCCAGGTTTGCCCGTAATGAGGGCTCGCGCAGATCGTATAGGTTTCGTGATAGACGGTCCAGAGATGGCGGGAGCTATGGGCAATCAGATATTCCCAACCTGCAAAATCAGCGGGGCGGATCCAGTTAATCCGCTCTTTTGGATCATCCGGTAGCATTCGTATACCCTCGACTGCGTGATAACGGCAATTTCGTGCAATCGTGCGATGCCTTCTCGGGGGATTCTTGAATCAATCCTCAACTTCGCGGCCGCAAAAAGATACAGCCGATCCGTCTCGGCGTGGGACATAAATTCATGTGGAACACCCAGCGCCGGTTTGCGTCTGGGGCCATAGTTCTAACAGTGCGAAAGCGATTTTTGATTCGACCTAGACTCCGGTAGAGACAGATCACGCATCATCAGTGCCGCCTTCACCAATGTGACGCCGCACACATCCTAACCTGATCGAAGAGCCGAATTTGTGATCTGGATCACAATTGTCCTGCCCCGGAACCTGACATCCCTTCTGTGATCGGCACTGGGACAATCCGGCGTGATATGTCTTCTTGAAAATTTGAACCCAGGCCGGAGGGCGAGTTGCATCTTGAGATCAGACAACTCCCCCATAAGGCTGCTGGTGTCCCGGCATTCTGAATGGCCTGCATGAGGCCAGCGACACTCCCGCGAAGAGCAGATCCTCGGCGAAGGCAGCAGCAGATGATCGTAGCCGACGCGAGAACACGTTCGTTGGGCAGGATTTCGAGCAGGTCCAGCCGCCTGAACAGCATTGGTGGAAGT
>JAJZAL010000395.1 GCA_021799405.1 Acidobacteriota bacterium | reverse complement strand
GCTCCTTGAAAAAATTCAGGACTTTCCCCACAAATTTCAGGGCTTGGAGCGTAATCGCAATAAAATGAGGGTCATGTCCTGATCGAGAAGTGGGCGGGGCGCGATTCGTGGTAGAAGGGATTTTCCGCCCGGAAAATTCCTCTCACGGAGACGCCCCGCGTGAACGATAGCAAAGTCCGCTCCCGTTTGAAAGCCCAACTGACGAAGTTCTCAGACCAGCTGTGCGGCGGTCTTTCCAAGCCGCTGGGCAAATTTGTTGCGCAGATGCTCTACGGCATCCAGTCCAGCCAGGACGTAAAACTCAGTAACATCGGCCGCGCGCTCGGCGAAGCGATCCCACTGATCCGCACCGAGAAGCGTTTGTCGCGCAACTTGAAGCACGCTGAGTTAGAGGATGAACTGACCAATAAGTTAGTCGAGATGGCCAGCAGACGCATTTGCGAAGACACGGTGCTGGCGCTGGACCTGAGCGACATTCGCAAAGAGTATGCCCAGAAGATGGAACACCTGGCGACGGTCTGGGATGGCAGCTCGGGCGAGACGCACCCGGGCTATTGGCTGGTGGACGTGACCGCGGCTGAGGTTCATGGCAACGAGATCGTGCCTGTATGCCAGAAGCTGTTTTCGACCAAGGCCAAGGAATTCCGCAGCGAGAACGCCGAGATTCTCTCTGTCGTCGACGCGGCCAACCGTTCTCTGAACGGCCGCGGCATCTGGACAATGGACCGCGGCTGCGATCGCAAGAAGCTGCTGGAACCCTTGCTGGACAAGGGCTTGCGCTTTGTCATCCGCGCGGTCGGAGACCGCATGGTGCGCGACCGGCGCGGCCGACTGCGCAGCGTGGCTGAGGTGGCGGCTGGCTGCCGGCTGCGCCATCAGGCGCGCGTGGTGAAGATCGACAAAGGCCAGGAGAGAACCTACGACCTGCATTACGGCGCCCAGCCTTTCCGTCTTGTGGGTCGCGACGAGCCGCTCTGGCTGGTCGTGGTGGCCGGCTTTGGCGAGCAGCCAATCCTGCTTGTCACCAATCTCAAACTGCGAGCGCGGGACTCGGAAAGCCTTTGGTGGGCGGCCCAGATCTATTGGACCAGGTGGAAAATTGAGGAGACTTTCCGCTTCGTCAAACAAAGCTACAACCTGGAAGATATCCGGGTGATGAAGTACCGCAGGTTGAAGAACTTAGTCGTGCTGGTGACTGCCGCGGCTTACTTTGCCGCAACCTATCTGGGACATCAGATGAAGCTGCGCATCTTGGCCGAGAAGTTACTCGTCATCTCGCAGCGATTCTTCGGCATTCCGCCCTTCCGCTTTTACGCCTTGGCAGACGGAATTCGACGCCTGCTCTCCGGCAGCGCCTTCCGGCCGCCACAAGAATCACCCCCGGACGCACAACTGGAACTGGCTCTCATTTGGCCAGCCTGAGAAATTGTGGGGAAAGTCCTGTTACTCCGCCCTTGACACATGTTTTCGCCGTGGTTCTGCAGCCTTATCTGCAGGACGGTCCTCCCGGACGGGGAAAAGCGGCACTGGCCGGTTCCATCTGCGCGGTCGCCGGTATTCTATTTGACTTTCCTATCGACGTTCCCGGCTCAATCCGCGCCGGAACAGCGCTGTGCACGCTTGTTGCCGCAGCCCTTGGCATCGCCGTGACAAATTGCTTTGCGGTAAGGCTTGCTCGCACCGTCGCAAACTGCTCCATCCTTCCCATGGCTGCGCAGGCAGGCGCTGCCAGCGCCGTTTGTTTCGTCCTGGCTAGTGCGATCACGCCACACACGGCATGGCGCTGGCGCGCGTCGCCGTCGGAATTTCTGGCATCTTTTGCCATTGACCTTCTCTCGCTATTCTTGCTGTTTTCGCTGATGCGCCGCGTGGCTGCCTCCCGCATGACAGCTCGCTTTCTTATCGCACCCCTGTTTACGATCCTGGCGGGGGAGGCATTGCAGCCTAGTTTTCCACCCGAGCGGGCTTGTCTCGGGATGTTTCTACGCGCGGGCGGTGCAGGATGGCTTGTCTTTCCCCCCGCGGAACAGGGCGAGGAGAGCGAATCGGCACCCCTCAATGCGCTTTTCACTGAGTCATCGCGCCGTCCGCCACATGGCTAGTCCGAGGTGGCTCCCGACGGATCATGACCATGCGGTTTTGCTCGCGATTATCAGACGGATCAATTGTCGCCAGATGGGTATTTACCTGACTCAGGTGCCCACTACATCTTGTGGTTTCACAAGGGCGGCATCGCCGAACATTTGACCAGAGATTTGTACGGAACCGGATCGACAGCGACGGCCTGTTCCAGCAAGCGGTAGAAAAGCTTGCCGCGGCTGCGCGATTTGCGCCGGTTGAAGCGAAACGTGAACTCGTCGAGGTAGGCATCCAAATGCTCCGTACTCACCCCGCCCTGATGGGTTCCCAGCAGCCAGCGTTTGAGCAAAGCGACCGCCAGATGAACGCGCGGCATTAGCTCCGAAGCCGTTTTCTTGTTCCCCTTCAGAAAGGTGATCTTGTGCCGGTAATCTTTGCCCTCCAGAGGCTGATAACCCAGCCAGCCATCGGTGTGGACCAGGCTGCCCGGTTCCACAGAGTCCTCGATGAACGGGATCAGGCTTCCCGACGAGGCGTCCGGAATGCGCCGCATCCGAATCCGACCGATTCCGTCGCCATCTTCTTCCACGGCAACCGCAATCATGGCTTTGGTTTCTGTTTGACGTCCGTGAACGCCCTCCTCTTCGCCGCCTACGAAAGCCTCGTCCACTTCTACGTGTCCTTGCAGCCGATCCCGGCCAGGACGCACCATCGCACGGCGCAGTTTATGCAGCATCGTCCAGGCCGTCTTGTAGCTCTTCAGGCCCAACACGCGCTGCAATCCCATGGCGCTGACACCGTTCTTCTGGCTGGTCACCCACCACACCGCCCGAAACCACAGAGTCAATGGCAGCCGGCTGTCCTGAAAGATCGTTCCCGCAGTCACCGAAATCTGGCGATGGCAACCGGCGCACTCCCACAGCAGATCCGACGCCGGCCACGCCTTTCGGCCCCGACAGCGTGGGCATTCGAAGCCATCGGGCCATCGCAGTTGATACAAATACGCCCGACAGGCCTCCTCGGTCGAAAACCGGGCCTCCAGCTCCAACAGGTCTCGCGGATAATCCTCCACGGTCTGAAACACTACAGGTTGTGGTCACCTGAGTCAAGTAAATACCCATTTTGGAGCATTCTTCTGTCCGGTGGCGCGCAGGGCTCGAGACCCCACCCAAGCCGTAAAAACAAAGACTCGCCGAAGGTGGGGCTCCCAAGATTCAATTGCCAGATCGCCCAGACACCGAACTAGCGAAGATCGAAGCGATCCAGGTTCATCACCTTGACCCAAGCAGCCACGAAGTCTTTCACAAAGGCCGGCTGGCCGTCGCTGCTCGCGTACACCTCGGCAATAGCGCGGAGTTGAGAGTTCGAGCCGAAGATCAGGTCAACCACGGTTGCCGTCCACTTCAGCTTGCCCGTCTTCCGGTCGTGGCCCTCGAGGATGTGCTCGGACTCCGCCGACTTCTCCCATTGCGTGCCCATGTCCAGCAGGTTCACGAAGAAGTCGTTGGTCAGCGTTCCAGACTTCCTGGTAAAGAC
>JAJZAL010000394.1 GCA_021799405.1 Acidobacteriota bacterium | reverse complement strand
ACACGCCAATCTGGCGGGCCGAAGACCCAATGTGGTGGTGATGATCTGCGACGATATCGGTTGGGCAGACCTTGGCTGCTACGGTTCCAATCTGCGTACCCCAAATCTGGATCGCATGGCCGGTGAGGGTGTACGCCTGACCTGCTTCGATGCTGGGCATCCGATCTGCTCGGCTTCGCGCGCCGCGCTACTCACCGGCCGCTACGCTACGCGCAGCGGCGCCAAGCCGGTGTATTTTCCCCAGGATACGGACGGGCTAGCACTGGACGAGCAGACTCTTGCGAACCTGCTGCATGCATGTGATTACCGAACGATGTGCGTTGGCAAGTGGCACCTGGGTAGCGCACCGCAGTATTTGCCCACGCGCCGCGGATTCAATTCCTACTTCGGTGTGCCTTACAGTGTTGACATGCGGCCCCTACCCATGATCGAGGGTGACAGAATCATTGAAGAGCATACCGACCGATCCATGCTGACTCCTCGCTATACCGAGGCAGCCGTCCACTTTATCGAGTCAAGTTCAACGCAGCCCTTCTTTCTCTATATGGCTTTTTCTTATCCGCACATCCCCATTGACGCGTCACCGCGCTTTAAGGGTAAATCGCCGAACGGCGTCTATGGCGATGCGGTGGAGGAGATTGACTGGAGCGTAGGCCAAGTTCTGAGCACGCTGGAGCAGAACAATCTAGAGGAGAATACCCTGGTAATTTTTACCGGTGATCATGGCCCATGGTTCCAAGGCAGTCCCGGGGTGCATCGCGGCCGCAAGGGCACAACGTATGAGGGGGGCTTCCGTGTCCCGTTTGTTGCGTACTGGAAGGGCACGCTGCCTGCCGGCCACGTCAGCCACGAGTGGACCTCGAACCTCGACGTGCTTCCAACCGTGGCCTCGATCTGCGCGGCCAAGTTACCGACCAAGCCGATCGACGGTGTTGACATTTCCGCGGCGCTCGCTGGCGGGCAGATACCTGAACGTCTTGATCCGATTCTTTACTTTGCGGGCATGCGTGGTGGCTCGGATCTGCAGTGTGCCCGCCAGGGCAAGTGGAAAATGCGCCTGGCACAGTACACCCACGAGACTTATGTGCTTGGAGGCCCTCCAGGAGACAACCTGCTGTTGGAAAGGCCAGAGCTTTATGATCTGGAGGAAGATCCGGGCGAAAGCTACGACGTGGCTAGCCTCCATCCGGAGATTGTGACGCAGATGCAGCAGAAGGTGGAGGATATGATCCCTACTTTTCCTGAGAAAATCGTGCAGGCATATGCCCGGCTCAAGCAGAGTCCAGCTAGCACGACAACGCCAGCAGGCGCTGCGTCCCGCCCTGCCAATTACGCGGGCGGACCCTATCACTTCAGTGGATAAACACGCAGGGCACCATTCCTGTATGGTATTTTTGGATTGTCAAGGGGCGGGGGAAAAGAGCGTTTCCGAAGGCGAAGGCGGATACCTCCGCCACGACTACTAGGTGCTGGTTCCGGCAGCGACCAACCTCGATGAACTGAAGGTATATTTGCAACGTTGCTCGAACCGAAACCGGCGACGCATTCTGAGCGGGCGGACATAGACCTTAGGCGACGCTGAACGAGCAGCCGCACCTGTCGCCACTGACTGCTCAGCCGTTTGAGCTGCCTGAGATCAACTTAGCCACTGTCAATATAGCCTGCCTTGCGTGCTGGTGCGAACCAACCGCTACTCAGTTTCCGTTGCTACAGGGCGCCAAGGTAGAAGCCAGAGTTCATGCCGCTGTAGTCGAGCTGTGTCACGGAGGCAAGCGTGTTGCTTGGCATAAACGCTGATAAAGGCCACGGCTGAAGATCCTCGATTGGAAGCGCCATTTGGATGGGCTGCGTAAGAAGCCGGATGCAGTGGGCGGGGCAATTGGCCGGCATGCTTCGATCAATCGTGGCAGGCGTTGAACCGGCGGCATGGCCGATCCGAAGGCACACTACAGATGATCGATCTGCTCAACCTTGGCACCGGCCATGGCTCGGACCCATTGCGAGTTGCCGTCGAGCAGTCGCTGTCGATTGGCTATCATGATTGTGCCGCGATCCATGACTTGCGCACTACAGAATAGCTCAGCCGCCTGTGATCGCAGGTATCGAGATCGGCGCACTGGCCCGCTACCAACGGCCGCTCCCGGTGATGACCATCTATGACCAGTTACTCACCCGATCGGTGATGCGGCCTAGGAACTTGTTGAAATAGGCACCTTGCGTGGTCGCGGGGAGGGGGTTAGATCGTCTAACAGGCATGCGTGGAGACGAGCGGGATCAGGACGGGATGTTCAGCTATGTTTCATTGGAGCAGCGGGTGCCACAGGATCATCCGCTGCGCGCGGTTCGCAAGCTGACGGACGCGGTGTTGCGGACTTTAAGCCCGGAGTTCGATGTGCTGTATGCGGATTCGGGTCGGCCTTCGATTGCGCCGGAGTACATTCTGCGGGCGCTGTTGTTGCAGGTGTTTTACTCGGTTCGCTCGGAGCGGTTGCTGGTGGGGCAGATCGACTGCAACCTTTTGTTTCGCTGGTTTGTCGGCCTGGGCATGGACGATGCGATGTGGAACCATGCGGTGTTCTCGAAGAACCGCGACCGTCTGCTGACTTCCGATGTGGCGCAGCAGTTCTTTGCCGAAGTGAACCGGCAGGCCAGGCGGTTCATGTCGGATGAGCATTTCACGGTGGACGGGACGCTGATTCAGGCGTGGGCCTCGCAGAAGAGCTTCCGTTCGAAGGACGGATCCGACGATGGCGACGGCACGAATTTCCATGGCCAGAAGCGGAGTAACAAGACGCATGAGTCCACCACCGAAACGGATGCGCGGTTATATAAGAAGAGCTACGGCAAGGAGTCTCGGTTGAGCTATCTGGGTCATGCGCTGGTGGAGAACCGGAACGGGTTGATCGCCGCGGCGATGGTAACGCGCGCGGATGGATACGCCGAGCGCGATGCCGCGTTGTTGATGCTTCAACAGAAGCAGCAGAACCGCTCGCGCCGCATTACCGTGGGCGCCGACAAGGCCTACGACACCAAGGATTTTGTGCGCACGGCGCGGGAGTTGAACGTGACGCCGCACGTGACTAGGAACGATAAAGGACGCAAGAGTAATCTGGATCGCCGAACGACTCGCCAGCCCGGCTATGCCGTCAGCCTGAGCCGGCGATGGCTGGTGGAGAAGGGCTTTGGATGGCTGAAGGAAACCGGCCCGCTGCGCCAGGTCAAACTGCGAGGGATCGAGAAGGTGGACTGGCTGTTTGTCTTCAGTTGCGCCGCGCACAACCTGCTTCGTTTGCCAAAGCTGATCGCCCAAGCTCAAGCAAGACTCAGGCGGCAGTGTGCCTGAACTTCGGCTTTGGGCCTCGGGGATGATTCCCGAAGCCCAAAACACCCGATAAATACCGCCCAAAACAGCGGTTCAAACAGATTCCGACCCGGCAAACAACAAAATCACCAGAAAATCCGCCGCGATCCGCCGATTTTCAACGAGCTCCTAGTAGCGTCTGCACATCCGAGCATTGCGGACCACTTGATTCGCTTGCTCCATCCTTTGAATGCGGTTGGCGGGCCGCCCCTGTCTCTTCCTCAACTACGGCCGATACCGGGTTCGGTCGAGCAA
>JAJZAL010000109.1 GCA_021799405.1 Acidobacteriota bacterium | reverse complement strand
CGCGAGGTTCCCTGGACAGTCGATCAGGCAAGGACGTTCATGAATGACCTCGAAGGGCGGTGTGAAGTTCCGGTGAAGCTCCTGATCGATATCGGCCATGCCCTGTACCAGCCGTTGTATGGACCGGGCGCAAGGATGCCTGAGTGGCTCAACGGGCTCGGCGATTCAATCGGCGCCTTCCACCTGCAAAACACCGACTTCCAAAGCGACTCGCACTGGGGCTGGCCTGATCGGCGTGGCTTGTTTGATGTCGCGGGCTTTGCAAGCGAAGTGCGCGCAACCGGTCTGGCTCATCTGCCGGCGTTTATCGAGATCATTTATCCCTTTGAATTGGCGGATGAAGTGGTGCGAGCGAATATCACCAGCACTGTGATGCACTGCCGCCGCGAATATTCGGGGGAAGGACTGGATCCGGCTCACGCTGCATGAGTCAAACTAAGCCTCATGCGCAAGTAGTGATGAACGTCCTATTGGTGGTAGTGTCAGAGAGTTGGATCTGCGTTGCACGCTCCGCAGGCCAGCCAAGGCATGTGCGAGGTGTATTTGATGACCAAGGTTGCGATTGTGACGGGTGCGGGAAGCGGCATAGGAAAGGCGACATCTCTCGCCCTGGCGGACGGAGGCTATACGATCGTTCTGGCGGGGCGAAACTCTGGACGCCTGCTCAAAGTGAAGGAAGAGCTCGCCTCGCAATCACCCGATAAGCAGCATCTGGCTGTTCCTGCCGATGTGACGGATCCTGCTTCTGTCAAAGCCCTTTTCAGCACTGTTCGCGAAGTGTTTGGCCGGCTCGATCTCCTCTTTAACAACGCAGGCGTCTCTGTGACCGGTACATCCATTGAGGATGTTCCTCTGGAGCAATGGAACACGTTGCTTACAACGAATCTGACCGGAGCATTTCTCTGCACGCAAGAGGCTTTCAGGATCATGAAGGGACAGAATCCTCGCGGGGGACGGATCATTAATAACGGCTCGATTTCCGCGCACGCGCCGCGGCCTGGATCGGCTGCGTACACGGCTTCAAAGCATGGCATTACCGGCCTGACGAAGACAACCTCACTCGACGGGAGAATCTATGATATCGCTTGCGGTCAGATCGATATTGGGAATGCCGCCACCGAACCCACGGAGAGAATGAAGCAGGGTGTACCGCAGGCGAATGGTACGATCGCGATCGAGCCGACAATTGATGCAGCTTTGGTGGGCCGCGCTATCGCTTATATGGCAAGCCTGCCTCTCGATGCGAATGTTCAGTTCATGACAGTAATGGCGACGAAAATGCCCTACATTGGCCGCGGGTGAACGGTCCAAACTGATTGCACCGATATCCTGAATGCCAATCAAAAAGCTTCGTAACGGAGGAACGCAGAAATGAGAAGGAGGTCAGTCCGTCGTAGCGGTTCCGTTCAAGCATGCCGCAACACTGCACGATGGACCGTAATTGCATTCCTCCTAGCATGCTTAATCTCCACCATTCGATCGTATGCGCAGAGCAGTGCGGAATCGAATCCGCCAATTACCGATGTGCTCACCCGATCCAGGAATCACCACTATTTCAGGGATGCGAAAGACCATGCAATCCTCTTGGTTGGTTCGCAGACGTGGAATTCGCTGCAGGATTGGGGAACGGATAACTCGCCACAGCCATTCGATTTTGCGCGGTTCGTGAAGTTTCTCAAGGATCACGGTCATAACTTCACTTTGTTATGGACGATCGAAACCCCCAAATTCTGCAACCTTCCCGTCGTAGCGAAGAACCCGCCCCAATTTACCGTAGGTCCATTCCCATGGAGGAGAACAGGTCCGGGAAATGCAACCGACGGAAAGCCGAAGTTCGATCTCAATCAATTCGATCCGCAGTATTTCTCGCGGCTAAGGTCAAGGGTTGACGCTTTGAATAAGGCGGGAATTTACGCTGGGGTGTATCTGTTCACCGGCGAGTTCCTCAACCTGTACCGCTGCGCGGATGACGGTTATCCATTCACTGGAGCGAACAATATTAACGGCGTCGATGATGGTTACAAGAGCGGGATCCGCGGAATCGGCGCCGTAACAATGACCGCGCCGAACGCGATTACAAGGTATCAGGATTGGTTTGTGGACAAGATGGTCGATACCCTGAACGATCTGCCAAATGTATTGTGGATTGTTTCAGAAGAGGCTCCGCCGCAATCAAAATGGTGGAATCGTCATCTGATCGCGCACCTGAGGGCCTACGAGTCGACCAAGCCGCACGTACACCCAATTGGATACGCCGCTCCAATCGGTGTTCCCGATAGAGTCATTTACGATTCGGATGCGGACTGGGTTGCTCCGGCGGCCAAGCTGTCGCCTGCCTCCTCCTGTGGCACTGGAAGGCCTCGCTGCAAAGTGAATGTGAACGATAGTGACCACTCGTACTTTGGAATATGGAAAGTTTCGCCGCAACAAAATCGGAACTGGGCGTGGGAGAACTTCACATCCGGGAACCAACTGCTGTTCATGGATCCATATACGGTCTACTACCCGCGTGAGGGACGCAATCTTTGTTTTTCTCCAGCCAAAGGCATTTGCAGCACTCCAGACCGGCGTTGGGAAAGCCTCAGGAAAACACTGGGAACCATCCTGAAAATCTCTCATGAGTTAAACCTTGTCGAAATGACTCCGCGCGGTAGTCTCAGCTCCACAGGCTATTGTCTGGCCTACACAACTTTAAGCAGAGCTGAGTACCTTATCTACGCTCCTTTGGGCGGCACATTTACCGTAGATCTTTCGGCGCTACCGCCTTCGCGGTCGCTTTCAGTAGAATGGGTTAACCCGACGACTGGCTCCAGGACGATCGAGCATCCCATTCAAGCAGGATCATCCAAACGGGCATTCACTACTCCATTCGCGGGAGACGCCGCCCTGCTTCTGGCTGATATGGCGGATGAGCCGTCTTCAGGTTCGCCCTGAATGTTCTGCTCTGAACGCAGCCAAGATGGCCACCCTTTTCGTATGAACGACGAGGTGGAATTCGATGAGGCTTTTCGGAAAGGTATCGATTGTCACTGGCGCTTCGACAGGCCTGGGAGCGTCAGTGGCCGCGCGATTTGCGCGCGAGGGATCAATGGTCGTGGCGGCGGATAGGAATGAAATAGATGGTGTTTCACTGATCGAGCATCTTCAGAGCCAAGGCTACGACGCCTCATTTGTGCGGACAGATATTGCCGATGAACATTCGGTGAAAAGCATGGTTGATGCGACGCTCACACGCCATGGCCGGATCGACGTGTTGTTCAATAATGCTGGAATTCTTCTTGCCGGCCAGGATCTTCCCGCTCATGAACTCAGCACGGAGATATGGGATGCCGTCCTGAATGTCAACTTGCGCGGTCCGTTCCTTTGTGCCAAATATACAATCCCACACATGTTGAATCAGGGTGGTGGAAGCATCGTAAATGTAGGTTCCCGCACCGGACTCTTCGGATGCGCTCCAAAGCTAACCGCCTACAGTTCCGGCAAGGCCGGACTCATCAGCTTGACGCGCGTCATGGCGGCAGCTTACGCAAGGCACAATATCCGCGTGAATGCCATCATCCCCGGGACGATGGATACTCCCATGAATAACTATCTCCTCGCGGACAGCCTGGCACGCGAGCAATACCGTTCGGCTATTCCGATGGGAAGGCTGGGAAATGGCGAAGATATTGAGGGTCTTGCGCTCTTTCTTGCCTCTGGCGAATCGAAATACTGTACAGGCGGCTTATATATGTGCGATGGCGGTGTTACCGCTGTATGACGAGAATAGCCATTTGCAGCGCTGAGTTCGACACGCCGCGAGGGTTTCTCCGCGCAGGAAAGGCTTGCAATTACCTGACTGAACCGTTGCTCTTGTCAATTTTTCCCGAGGTTCGCCGTGCATTCGACAAGAATCATGCAGGATCCATGTAAAGGACAGGAAGACCTATCTGGGGGATTCCAACAGACTTTCGTGGTTCTCTTATAGAGCGTTGCTACCGTTTCAGAGAACGTTGGAGCAACGGCCTGGGATTCGGGGGTAGACGTGCACCCATTGCTGGAAAGCGCGACCCGCCGGACGGCGGCAATAAAAGGAGAAAATTTCTCATCTATGAGCGAGCGAATCCCGGGACCATCGGTCACCTCTCCAGCCCCTCATCTTCTTCGTGTCCTCTCCCTTGGCGACTTGTTCCTCTATGGAGTTGTAGCTGTGACACCCAGCGCTCCTGCTACGGTGTTCGGACTTGCCGACACGCAGGCGCGCGGCCATGTAGTGGTAACCATTCTGGCGGGGATGGTTGCGATGGTCCTGACGGCAATCAGTTATGGAAGAATGGCTTCACTCTACCCGTCAGCTGGTTCCGCATACACTTACGTCGGCCGTGGTATCCATCCCTTTCTGGGATTTGCAGCTGGCTGGGCCATGCTGCTCGACTACATTGTGATTCCGCTCTTCTGCGTGATATACGGCACCCTTGCTCTGCAGAGGGCGCTTCCGTGGCTGCCATTTATCGTGGGCAGCGCTTTGTTTGCCGGAGGCATCACGATGCTGAACCTGAACGGAATTCGCTCAACAGCGCGCACCAATCAGATGCTCCTGGCGGTCATGTTTGCCGTGCTTGGTGCATTCGTCGTGTTTGCCATCCGGTATATCTGGATTCGACAGGGCATTGCGGGTCTGTTGTCCACCGCCCCCTTTTACAATCCCGCGACGTTCAGCGTACGGCGCATCGCGCATGCAACTTCATTTGCCGCACTCACATATCTTGGCTTCGACGCGGTGACGACTCTGGCCGAAGAGGTGAAGAATCCCCGCAAAAATGTGCTGCTGGCCGCTGTCGCAGTCTGCATCTTTACCGGACTCTTTGGCGGGTTGCTGGTATACCTGGCGCAGCTTGTCTGGCCCAACTACATGTCCTTCAAAGACGTGGATACAGCATTTATTGATGTTACCGGCCGCGTGGGCGGCCCGCTTCTTCTGGAGGCGACAGCGCTCCTGCTTGTGGTGGCGAATGTCGGTGCTGGGTTTACCTCTCAAGTCGGCGCCGCGAGATTGCTGTATGGAATGGGGCGCGAAAATGTTCTCCCGCGGCGCGTCTTTGCGCGCCTGCATCCGGTGCACAAGACGCCGGATGTCAACGTGATCCTGATTGGTCTCATGGCGTTCTTGGGCGCACAGCTGCTCAGTTATGAATTGACGGCTGAGATCCTGAACTTTGGCGCATTTCTTGGTTTCATGGGAGTAAATGTCGCCGTGATCTGGCAATTCTGGGTGCACCACCCCGACGGACATCTCAAAAACTTCTTTCTTGACGTGATCCTACCGTTTCTCGGCTTTCTCTTCTGCGCTGTGATCTGGTGGGGACTTGCCAGCCCGGCAAAAATCGCCGGCAGTATTTGGCTGGGGGCTGGTCTCCTGGTTGTCGGCGCACGGACGAATTGGTATCGTGAGCCGCTGAAGCTGCCAGACTCGGCCAGCTTCGGATGAACGACTAGAGAAGGCGCATGACCGGCCGTTCTTCCTATGTAGAGTAACCACCAGAAGCCCGCTTGATCAGTGGCGAGAGAAAGTGAAAGATGACGATGACTAAGACGATAGCGAAGCCTGTTTCAAACGCAGAATTCGAGAAGTTGTTTCAATCAGTTTGTAACTGGGGCCGTTGGGGAGCAGACGACGAAAGGGGAACCCTTAACTATATCGGGCCGGAGCATATCCGATACGCAGCCAGCCTGGTTCGCAAGGGCCAGTCGGTCTCGATGGCCGTTCCGATCGATAAAACGGCGGGGCCGGACAATCCTCGCCCCGCGACTCACCATATAATCCAGACCTACGATATCCACTCGGCACTCGGCGAGCCGCAATTCAGTACGGATTACCTGGCCAGCGAGTTCCACGGTGACTGCTTCACCCATATCGACGCACTCTGTCACGTTGCGTATAAGGGAAAGCTCTATAACGGAAAGCCAACCAGCGCCGTGACTTCGCGAGGCCCGTTGATTCAAGACATCACCGCTTACGCACATGGGCTCGTGGGCCGCGGCGTCCTGCTTGACATCCCTCGCTTGCGCGGAGTGAAGTGGCTCGAACCCGGCGAGGCTGTGACTCGCGAGGAACTTGAAGCGGCGGAAAAAGCACAGGGCGTGCGTCTCGGCGAGGGAGACATCTTTCTCTTTCGTACCGGCCATTACCGGCGGCGGCTCGAACTGGGTCCATGGAAGAACGGCTACGATGGCGAGGGAAAAGCCGGCCTGCATGTGGAAACCATGCTTCTGCTTCATGAGCGCAAGGTTGCAGCCTTCTTGCCTGAAGGTGACGGCGAAACAGTTCCCAGCAATGTGGAGCAAATTCCTTATCCGATTCATGCGCTACAAATTGCGTCCATGGGGATGGCTTGTGCCGACAGTCTACAATTTGAAGAATTGATGCAAGTCTGCGAAGAGGAAAAGAGATGGGAATTCATGGTTGTAGCGGCTCCCTTGCGTCTACCCGGCGGAACCGGCTCGCTGTTCAATCCGATCGCGATTTTATGAGGTAAAAATGCTTTTGGAAGCGAAGCCTCACGATCGATCGAATTTATCAGTTGATCTCCTGGCGAGCCTTTGGCTCGTATGGGTTCGAAACCTACAGTTAGTGCCCGATCCGGATTGCCGCTCCTGATTCGTGCCGGCTCGATTGTTCCACTTGGCCCGCAGATAGACTACGCAGATCAGAAGCTTGATGACCTGATTGAACGGCGCACCTATTGCATTAACCTCTAAGCGTGGCTCCGCCGCTCTTCTGCGACCAGAATCATTCACCGCCTGCTAGGTCGGACGTCAATCGCTCTAGTGAGGAAAGACATTGAAGAGACGCGATTTTTTATGCCATTCCGCACATGCTACGCTCGCCGCCGGACTCGGAAACTGTTTGGGAATCTCATCCACGTTGGCCGATGCCATGACTAACCAGAGCGCTACAGAACCTTCACCCGGCAGCGCTGCCGGTTCTTGTCTCCCTGGCACGGCGCCGCTGACTGCCGAAGGTGATTTAGCAGCGCAGATGGTCGAAAGCATTCATCGCTTCCTGCTGGAGGAAACAGAACGCCAGGCAAGGGATCGCGCGCGGTTGTGGAGTTATGATTACTCCTCACCGCAGAGCTATGAGCAGTCCGTCGCCCCCAATCGGGAGCGCTTTCGCAGGATCATTGGCGCTACCGACACCCGTGTCGCGCCACAAGCGCCCGAGCTGCTCACCAGGTTTCAGGGGCAGAGCGAAATCGCGCGGGCGCCTGGATACAAGATCTTCGCCATCCGCTGGCATCTATTTGCTCCTGGAACCGCGGATTCGAGTGGACTATGGGCAACAGGGCTGCTCCTCGAGCCCGATGAGAAGCCCTCATCGCGCATCGTCGCGGTCCCCGATGCCGATTGGACGCCTGAGATGCTCGCCGGTATCGCTCCGGGCATTCCCCCCGAAGCGCAGTTTGCGCGACGGCTCGCTGAGAACGGGGCGCAGGTGGTTGTGCCGCTCATTATTGACCGCGACGACAAGTACTCCGGGATTCCCGGATTCGGTGCGACCAACATGCCGCATCGCGAGTGGATCTATCGGATGAGTTTTGAAGCCGGCAGGCACATTATCGGCTTTGAAGCGCAGAAAATCCTGGCCGCCGTCGACTGGTTTGAAAGCGAAAATGCCCGGTCGCCGCTTCCGGTCGGGGTGATGGGTTACGGCGAGGGCGGCCTGCTTGCACTCTATGCTGCCGCGCTGGATCCTCGTATCGCCGCAACTGTCGTCAGCGGCTATTTCCAGCCGCGCGAATCCGTATGGAAGGAACCCATTTATCGCGACGTGTGGGGGCTCGTCCGCGAGTTTGGAGATGCAGAACTTGCAAGCCTCATTGCGCCGCGAGCCCTGATCGTTGAAGCCAGCAAAGGTCCGGAGATTTCTGGCCCGCCGAAACCCGACGCAGAGCATCGCCCCTTCGCGTGTCCCAACGGTACTCTGATGACTCCACCATTTGAAGAGGTCGAAACCGAAGTCAACCGAGCTCGAAAATTCTATGAGCGCCTCGGTATGAGCGGCAAATTGAAGCTTATTCCACCCAACAGCGATCAGGGGCTGCCCGGCTCGGAGCCAACGCTCCAGTCATTTCTAGAAGCGCTTGTCGGCAGTTCCGCATCTCTGAAGCCTTCGATGAGCGCGGCAAAGATGTCCGCCAGTCCCGCGCCGCACCCGCAAATGAAGGAGCAGTTCGATCAGATCGTCGACTTTACCCAAGCGATCATCCGCAAATCGCCTGATGTACGCAAGAGCTTTTGGAGGAAGGCTGACTCCAGCTCGATCCAGACCTGGAAGCATTCGACGCAGTTCTATCGCGAGTTTATATGGGAGGAGATCATTGGCCGGCTACCGTCTCCTACGCTGCCGTCCAACCCGCGAAGCCGGCTGATAATTAATGCACCGCGCTTCACCGGATACGAAGTGATGCTGGATGTATGGCCCGGCGTCTTCGCCTGCGGAATTCTTCTGCTCCCGAAAGATCTGAAATCGGGTGAGCGCAGGCCCGTGGTTGTTTGCCAGCATGGCCTTGAAGGCCGTCCGATCGAAGTTACGGACCCCTCAATTGACAATCATTTCTATCATCACTTTGCTGCGAGACTGACCGATGAAGGATTCATCACCTATGCGCCGCAGAACCCATATATTGGCGATGACAGGTTCCGGATCCTTCAACGGATAGGTCATCCCCTCAAACTTTCACTTTTCTCCGTCATTATCGGCCAGCATGAACAGACGCTGAATTGGTTGTCGACGCTGCCAAATGTAGATCCCGCGCGGATAGGCTTCTATGGTCTTTCGTATGGCGGCAAGACTGCGGTGCGTGTACCTCCTCTTTTGGACCGCTATGCTCTCTCGATCTGTTCAGGTGATTTCAACGAGTGGGTCTGGAAGACAACGACCGTCCTGGCGCCGCAAAGCTATCTTCTGACCAAAGAGTACGACATGTATGAGTTCAACTTCGCGAGCAATGTGAACTATGCCGAACTCGCCGAGTTGATGGCGCCCAGGCCATTTATGGTCGAACGTGGTCACGATGATCCCGTAGGGCTCGACGAGTGGGTTTCCTTCGAGTATGCGCGGGTACGCGAGTTCTACGACAAGATGGACATTGGTGGAAAGACTGAAATCGAGTTCTTTAACGGACCCCATGAAATCTATGGCAAGGGAACTTTCCACTTTCTCAAGACACATTTGCGCTGGTCAGGATAGCGAAAGATCGGGGAGCATAATAACAAATGCATCAGCAAAATCAAGAGGTCACGATCATTGCGAGGGATAGAATGAAGAACAGAATTCTTCGAAATCATCGTTCGTCGATCGCTCTCGGCATCGTGCTCGGAGTGCTCTTGATCCTTGCTCCTGTTGTTGTGCAGGCGCAGCAATCCGGCAATGAGGCGTCTGCGCCGGCCAGCTATCGGCCCGCCTAACCGCTCAAACTTAAGCGCCAACCATCGCTATCTTGTCGATCAGAATAACCATCCATTCCTGATCGTCGGCGATATTCCACCATGGGAATTCAGGCTAGTGGGTTGAAGATTCAACCAACAGCACCCAGTCGGCGCTTCCTGCATGGTTGTTGCCGGGAGTCGTAAACGTCCGAGAACCAGTATTCGCAAGCGGCGCGCCCGAAACACTGTGCCGCGTGGCATTAGTGGGGTCGAACCAGTACGCCTTCGAGGCACCATGCCCGCCGCCCATTTTCGACATGTCCAACGTCAGCTTAAAGTTGCTACCACTCAGTCCGGGGTAGTAGACCACTCCCAGAGTTCCATCCCGAGTGATCGCTGCGGATACATAGGTGGGATCGTGCATGGCTGGACCGGTCGTTTGAGATGTCAGGAAGGTATGCCCATAATCCGGCTCTAGCCGCTCCCAGGGGAGAGAAGTAAAGAACGACTTGCAGTAGGCGACGTATTTGAGAGTCGGATCGTTCAGGGTGGCAATCGGATCGTTGATCGCGTCATTGATGTTGCCGATGATTCCAAAACCGCTTCCTCCCCCCAGGGGCACCGACCACATTTGGCGGCGCAGAACATGGTCGCCTTGCTTCATGACAATCGAGTTGGCGTGAGCGGTCCCTTCCCCATCATCAGTTGGATAGGAAGTGTATTCCGATTCCACAATGAAGGTGGGGGCTGTCGGAACTCCCCAATGAGCCGCCTGCGAATACATCAGCCAGGTTGCATACTGATATGTGCCTGTCTGCGCCATGGAGTTTGGCGCCTCCCAGACATACCATCCCCAGAGGTTAATCCAAGTGGCCTGCCGATCCTTGTACTGCCACCACGGGTTGGGGATGTTGTCATGCATCCCCTTGGGGTCGTAGATAGCCTGATCGATACAAAAGAGACGGCCCGATAATGAGTGCCGGAGTCCGGAGACAATCCAGTTGCTGTAGGGCTGGGGTACATCGTCTGTCCCCATCAGAATATTGACATAGGGGTACTTCGCGTAGCGGTCGCCCCAGAACCTGCCCCAGGCCACACAATCCGCCTTGGTGTGCAGGGGCCAATTCATGCCGGGTTCGTTCATGGGGTCCAGAAACAGATAGATTCCATTATTTCCGGCGGCAATCACCATCTGGTCCACCGAGCGGACGTAGGCCATATTCAAATTCGGTGGAGCAAAATTGATATTCTTCGAGTCGAGCTTGATGGCGTTTCCGGCGGCATCGCGGACGTCGTCCTCCAGATCATAATGGCTATTTGGAAGCAATGGAGGTTTGCCGAAGTGGTTCCAACCGGAGATTACCACCCAGGCAGTATTGAACCCCTGCTCGTGGCGGGCTTTGAAATAAGCATTCATGTCGGCCTTCCGGACCGTCTGAATGAGGTTCTGTGGGCAGATGCCGATCATGAAGAAGGGCTTGCCGTTCGCGTCCTCGATGATATGGCCGGCGTTCACTCCTGTTGTGCGAATCCGCAATTTGGGCAGTTCCGCAGCCCGGGCCAAGAAAGCCAGACTCAGCATTGTCGCGCACACAATCAAGCTCAGCGCTTGCGCCCACAGCCCACAATCACGCATCTTGACGTTGCCTGAATACGAGTAAATCTTCGGGGCGCGCGGCTGGGAATCGCGAGTATTTACGATCTTCCCTAACCTCGCGGTTGGCTTTTTCATTGGCGTCTCTCTCTGATTAATCGGCTACATCAAATCGATGCGATGAGGCTAATGGGCAACACGCCTGTTGTCTGTTGGATTTCCATCTTTTTTTGTCAAAAAGACACAGCGGCCACACCGCGGTCACTTCACTTCGGCCGGCGCAGTTGCGCTCATTTAAGCCCCGGAATGGACAGCGATGCAAAGTACGGGATCAATCAGGAAAAATGCTGTTGCGCTTCTGTAAAAGCGGTTTCAAATGTTCTGCCTGCTGCAGAATCGGCTGCGCATCCGTCCGGCAGTGGTCATTGAAGCGTGTCTGTCCACCGGTGGGATGCGCCTTACGACCGGGATTGGCGGAGGTGGAGGGATATCCGGTCCGGACAGAAAATTGCCGCGAAATAATAACGTGTTCTGTCCTTCGATCATTGAACGTTATCCCGTCGTTGCGAGGCTTCAGGAAACGGTTTCGGCGCTGTAGCGGGTTATTAACCCGGTTTGGATGGCATGGCGAAAGACCCTGGCGAAGATCCAGTAAGCGAGGACTATATAGGCGATGGCGAGGGCGAAGGCAGCGGCGAGTAATGCTCCGTTGAAAACGTGGCCGGAGACTACTGCGCGCATGCCTTCGAAGACATAGGAAGGTGGCAGCAGGCGGGCGAACCACTGCATGGGAGCGGGAAGAGTGGCCAGAGGGTAGTAGACGCAGGCGAAGGGTGCGAGCAGCGCGGGGATGGGCCAGACGAACCACTCGGCCGCAGGGCCAAAGCGGAGGACGATGGCGATGGCGGCAACGCCAAGAGCCATGCCGTTGAGAAATAACACGAGAATGAAGGGCAGGAGCATGGCTCCATAGGCAGCGAAGTTGAGGCCGAATGCGGCGGTAGAGACGGCAATCATGACGGCGAGGCCGACAATGCTGGTAGCGAAGCTGGACAAGAGGAGTCCGGCAATGTACTCGGGCATCGTGATGGGGGTGGCAAACACGTTGAGGAAGTTGCGCGACCAGACGTCTTCAAAAAATGCAGTGGTGACGCCTTGCATGACGCGTGTCATGAAGTCCCAGAAGAGGACGGCGCCGAGCAGGGCGGGCACGAAGCGGTAAGAGGTGTGGGCGAGAGAGCCGAGGAATTTCGTCATGAATCCCCAAAGAACCATGTCGATGGTAACCCAGGCAAAGAGGGGAACAACGCGAGCGGCGCTGCCGCGGTAGAGAAAGAACTGGCGGAGCGGGATGGCGGCGATGCGGGTGAGGTTCATGACTGGAGTGCTCCGAGATCAAAAGGTTCGCGGGCGACGCTGATGAAGAGTTCTTCAAGAGTGGACTTGCCGTATTGGGCGGGGAGGGTGCGGGGATCGCCCGAGAGGATGATTTCTCCGTGGGAGAGGAACAGGACGCGGGAGCAGACTTCTTCGACTTCGTACATATTGTGGGAGGTCCAGAGGACGCCGGTCTGGGTGCTTGCCGCGAAGGAGCAAATTGTGGAGCGGATGTCGCGGGCGCTGGCGGGATCGATGGAGGCGGTGGGCTCGTCGAGGAGAAGGACGCGAGGACGATTGAGCATGGCCTTGGCTAGGCCAACGCGGGTTTGCTCGCCGGAGGAGAGGATGCCGCATTTGGTGTTACGGAATTTGTGTAGGTCGAAGGCGTCGAGGACAGACTGTAGGCGGGCGGGAAAGTCGCGGACGCCGTAAAGGAGCGCGAAGACGCGGAGGTTCTCGTAGACGGTGAGGTTGCCGGGGAGTGCAGCATAGACGGCGGCGAAGCTGGTTGAGGAAAGGGCTCGAGAGCGGTGGCGGAGAAGATCGACCGAGCCGATGTGGATGGAGCCGGCGGTGGGCTCGAGTACGCCGAGGATCATGCTGATCGTCGTGGTTTTGCCGGCGCCGTTGACGCCCAGAAGTCCAACGATTTCCCCAGGGCAGACGTGGAAGGAGATGTCTTTTACGGCGTGGACCAGACCGTAGTGCTTGCGGAGGTTTTCTACACGAAGAACGGGGTTCTCAGAGGAAAGCGAGTTTGGCGCAACTACGGATTGCATAGGGGTTCAGATGCAATCATACGGGTTATCGGCGCTAGGATGAACGGCGGTTTGATCGAAGAATCAGTATCGCCTCCACCGAAGGCGGGACCAGCGGCAGAAATATCCTTGACTGATCCATGTCCGGACTTATCTGCGATCCTGCGTCATCGCGTGCCCGAATTTCGCCAGTGGAATCGTTGAAAGTCCCCAGTGTGGCGCTGAGGCTTTCAACGATTCTATATTCGCCGTATGCGATAGAGCGGAATATGGCAACTACAGCGCCCATTACGATGAGGGCGCGGCAATAAATATCCTCTCTATGCGGCTGCGGATTGCTTTCTCAAGATGCGCTATGGTTCCAACTACCGCGGCGAAGAGCATTCGGACGAGAGCCCTGCTGCCGCCAGATCAGGGTCTCATTGCATCGATATCGCCGCGACCAGCGCGTCGAGAGCAGAACTCTGGCGCGTAGCATCTGCCGAGTCGAACGGCCCCTGCCAGATACCTCCAAATTCATAGCCGGCGGCCTGGTCATTCGTCCAGATGCTGTTCGCGTTCGCATCGGTGAAGCTCTTATATTGAGCATCCTGTGTGCCGGTAGTGGGTAACGCTGCATAGAGCACCATCAGGTTCCGCATGAAGACACCTTTGAACTGCGGCGAATCGGTTCCCGAAAGAATTGGCTCGGTCAGAATTCCGTTGCTGGTCAGGTTGGCAATGGCTGCATTGGCAATCGCTTCAGCCTGTGGCAGCAGTGTCGGGTCCTGATCCGCCTTGTTGAGTTCCACCAGCCCGCCCAGGATGGCGCCCTGGTTATAGGTCCATGTAGTTTTGCCGTTATTGGTGCAAACGGCCGGAATACTTGGATTCGCGGCGGTCAAGCCGTCATTGATCAGATTCTGAGAGTTGATCATGCCGGACGCTTTGAACCATACCCACTCTTTCTGCGCCCAGGTCAGGTAGGACGCCGACGTCGTGCCGCTCGTTCGATTGGCCAGCGCAGCCGCGACAGTGAGAAAGAGTTCGTTCGTGATGGCGTTCTTGTACTCAACTACTCCGGTGCCTGGCTTTTCCCACCACACGCCCCCGCCGCAGGTCGTTGTGTCCCATTCGCTCGCGATGTTCGTGAAAATCGTTTCGGCCATCGCGAGATAATCCTTATTCCCAGTCAGATCGTAGGCGTCAATCCATGCCAGCGCCCACCAGCCTTCGTCGTCGTCGAAATTGTCAAAGAAGTTGTTATGGACTGACTGCGCTGCGGTAAAGGTGTTGGAAATCACCGATTCATAGGAGGTGTCGCTTGTCACCCTCTCGTAGTTAGCGAGCATCGTCATCGAGTTGGCGGTTTCCCACCAGCCTGACGGCTTTTCATAAAGTCCGGTGCTTTGGATGTACCATTTCTGCAATGCTTGGATACCATCCGCGGCCTCCTGGCTATAGGTAAGGGGCGCGGGATTACCGGAACCGGAGCTGGACGAAGCCGCAGCGCCGCCTCCACCGCATCCCATCACCGCAACGGCGAAGGGCAAAAAGAAAAGCAGAATTGCGATCTTGTAAGAGCGGCTCCTAGTTTGCGCCATTGTCTCTATACCTCCGCTGAATGCCGGTTCCGGATCAGGATGTTCAGTTTCGTTTACATCAGACATGATTGCCGAAGGAGAGCGGGCCGCGTATCGGCTATCCGCAGAATCAACTCTCCGAAGCGGGTATTGGCCCAGTCGAACTACCGTCGTGCGAACTTGCGGGGATCGTGCTCATCGAAGGACTCATGCATGAAGTCCGTGAAGGCGGTGGTTTGCGCAGCCAGCACGGACTTTTCACGATTTCATGATCATCGTTCGAGGTTCGCCCGCGAAGAATGATCGCGAGCGGCCATATCTTTTCCAGGCCGGCACGCGGACCGCCTGCACCTTGCGCAGTTCCCTTGAAATAGTACGGATTTGAGTCGGTGAGCACAAATCGTCGCGTGTGCTGACTCAGAGTATCACGGAGATCGCAAAATACCGGATACGGCAAGCTGAGCAGAGTGGGCGCCTTGGCGACATCCATCATCAATGCGTTACTGTCGCCATCGGTCTCAAGCACCCCGGTGGTTCCATCCACCGGATCGTGGCAGGTTCTCTTGCAATGCTGATTGAGGATGCGACCCCTTACAACCGGTCTGCGAATGTCACTTATGGCGCCTATTATCTTGAGTCGAAAATAGACTGAGTCCGGCAGGGCTTCGGAAACCGTTCTGCAGAGTAGATCGCCCGGCTCCAGTGGAATGAGCGGCTGGACAGGCGGGCAAAGAAGCGGGACTGGCAGTCTTCGAAATACATTCGCTGGAAGGAGCGCGCCGAGAAGACTCCCCTGACTGACCTGGGGTATTGGTTCAATCCGGCTCTCGACGCGGCCGGCATCGGCGACTACACCTGACATGATCTCCGCCACACCGCGTTGGTTTATGAATGGAGGCCCGTCGGTCGTGGCAGCAAATTGCCTGGATCACAGCAACATCCAGATGACAATGCGGAACGCAAACTCGGGCCCCATCGACGACCAGAGCGCCTTAGAGGCGATGATGTCTGTGTACAATAAGGGATAGTGCGGAGAGGTGGCCGAGTGGTTGAAGGCACCCGCCTCGAAAGCGGACGAGCCTGAAAGGGCTCCGCGAGTTCGAATCTCGCCCTCTCCGCCATTCAATTGCTGAAGCTCCGCAAGTCAGATGGGGATATCTGAGCAAAACCTATAATATCAGCAACTTAGACAACTTCTGAAAAATATCGGAGATTCAGGACTTTACGCTCGGCACTATCTTGTGGGCCAGTTTCAGGTGACCTTAAAGCCACAATCTGCTCGGCTTAGATATCGAGATTCTTTACGTCAAGAGCATTATCTTCAATAAATTTCCTGCGTGATTCGACGTCCTCTCCCATGAGGGTGGTGAAGATTGTCTCTGTCTCCGCGATATCTTCGAGCTTGACCGAAAGCAGCGTACGGCGCTCGGGATCCATGGTAGTCTCCCAGAGCTGCGACGAGGTCATTTCGCCCAGTCCCTTGTAACGCTGAACCTGGTAGTCCTTCTTGCCCTGCTCGACAATGTAGGCGAAGAGTTCGCGGGCGGTCTGCTTTTCTACCGGCTCGCGCAGAACACGGGAGGGCCGACGGCCCTGCTTCGGCTCCGCTTCACCGTCCGCGCCAGGGGCCTCATCCTCATCCTCGGCAGTGGCATCAGGTCGGCTGGCTGGCTTCGCGGAGTATTCGATGAGGAAAGGCGGCTCCATGAACTCCTTGATCAGCGTGTACTTGGCCATCATCTGCCGGAACTCTGGGCTGGAAGCCAGAATCCAGTCGATGCTGCGCGTGGCGCCCTGGGCATCAGTGAAACAGATGGACCAAGTGTGGTGTTCCTCATCTTCCACCGGCTCGCCCAGCTTGAACTGGAACTCATCGGCCAGTTCGGTCAACTGCGCATGGAGCAGGGCCAGCTTTTCCGGAACTTCTCCGCCGTTTGCCGAAGTGAAATCGCCGCGATGGACAAGTTCGGCGCGGGCCAGCAGTTCCGTCAGCTTCTCATTGCGGATGCGCTTGTCAACCTTCTCGACGAAGCCCAGATATTCGTTCA
>JAJZAL010000393.1 GCA_021799405.1 Acidobacteriota bacterium | reverse complement strand
GCGACGCGACTATCGCCCAGTACGGCTTCATCCCGCCCTCCGACTTCGAGCGGTTATACGGCAACCAACCGTGAATGCGCTCATACAGCGGGCGCGCCAGATCGAGCATCGCCGCGCGCATGAGCTTGCCGAGCGCCGACGCATTGACGAAGGTTATAACCGCAGCCGTGTAAAGTGCCATGCGTTTCGTTGGGAGTGTCGGACTCAGGATGGTGAACTCGCGGGCCCGATTGTACTCCTGCAACGTCAGCCCTGCCGCGCCATCCTGGTAAGCGGCGACTGTATCGTTGACTCCGTCATAGAAGATTAGCAGGTCCGGTATATTACCTCGTTTGAGCTGCAGAAGGAGACTGATCACTTCCTGCGTACTTGAATAGCCTATCTGACCGTAGTTGAAGACTTCGACGTTACGAATACGTCATTCGTCAGATCTTTCGCAAGCAAAGAGGGCATTGTGTAGTCATCGCGTGCGCCCAGGCCGAACAGTGTCGATCCCCCGAACACAAAGATCCTAAACGGCTTCTCATCCGCGGTACCGCGCGATGGACTGAAAGTCTGTCTGAGCTCGTCACTACCTATATTAAAATATTTCCCCTTGTATGGAACGGCAGTCCAATAGTTATAAGATGCTATACGGCCAGCCGGCCACTCCCCGGCAGAACATCTTGCTCGCGGAACATTCCAAGTGCCCATTTAGCGCCATCATACTGTGCGGCTCGAACTGCCTGCTGCCTCTCCTTCTGCCGTTTTTCGTGAAAGTAAACGAACGGTGCGGCGATCAGATCGAGCACAACGAGGATTATGACCATCATGCCGACCATCTGCCATGCTGTGACGATGTGATTCCATAGGCCTCGAATACTGAACATCAGCACTTTCCTTCAAAGTCTCGCCCCGCTGCTCTGGTCGAAGCAAAACGGGGAGCAAGCCACTGCCAGTCCTACGCCGCGCGGTCAGTCAGGGTGGCACACCTTGCAATTCCGCGTGACCCACGGGAATGACCAGTTTACGACAGAGTCGGAATGTACTTCCCTGGCTCTGCCTATGAGTTAGGCACGGCGGGAAAACGCGCAGATGGGATCATAGAAGAATGCGGAACTTCTCCGGCATTGTCACGGCATCTTTCGCTGGTCGGACGCCATCCGCGCTGCGCCCAAAGATCACGGCGGCCTGTCCGCCGTCTCAGCCGAACGTTGCAGAGGCGAGTGCGGGGTTTGATCGAAAGCGGCAAGCAAAGGCAAAATTTCTCATCCCCTGGTTGAGCGCATCGAAAAGCCTCATCAGACGCCGCAAGCCACTTGGCCATCGTTGCCTGGCTCGGGATTCGCGGCGTCCGGAAACCTCACCATAGCTCCGAAGATTTCGATGCTCAAGAGTGCACTAGAAATAATTAGGGATAAGTTGGCAACCGCGCAGTCCGGGCGTGCCGTACCAATCTGCTGCCAGCCATATCCTGCGCAAATCCGATTGCCGCCGCGGAAACGGCATCCACCACTCGAGCAGGTCTGCTAGCGATTCACAATGTCGAAACGCGGCTTTATGCGTACACTTTCGCTCTCAGAGGAGCCCTCAATCCGCGGCGTTCGAGAATTCTTGAGCGATCCGATTGCGGCCATGATCTCCGGCATCATCGCTTGCGCCACAATTCGATTGCCGCTCTCGCTGATATGGACGTCGTCGATGAAAAACGGCTCCGGATGGTTCTCGAAAACGTGGCTGATATCATTGACCCGATTCTCCGCCGCCTCTTTTCCCATTAGCCCGTACACGCCCAGGAAGAAATCTTTCCAACCCGGATATGCCGCCCGCTCCTGTTCGGCCTCGTATGGTGAGCGCCTCGGCTTGATCACCAATGCGGGTTGCCAGAAAAAGAGGCTCTTGAATCCTAGCCTTTGTCCAGCGTCGCGCACGAAGCCCACGTTTGCCAGGTACAGATCCGCTACCTGCCGCTCCAACTTCCTCTCGGCCGCTGGTCCTATAGTCGCCGCCTTCGCCATATCGCTCCGCACCAACTCTCCCCTGATGTCGCTGTACGTTGAGGGCGCTATCCCGGCAACCGCCTCTTTGGCGACCTGGCCAAGCCCGCTGTATAAAGTGAACTCAAGGAGCCCATCCTTGTACAATGCCGTGCGTCTGCCTGGAGCGTGGGGATTCAACAAGTTGAACTCCCCGGCACGGCGGGGCTCATCGAAGGTCACACCGGCGCTTCCATTGAAAAATGCGGAAGCAGTATCGTTGTATCCATCGTAGAAGACCACTATATCGGGCACGTTGCCGACCGTAGCTGCTTGGCGAGGAACAACGCCTCCTGCGTACTCACGTACCCGTCTTCTGCGTAATTCGTTACCTTGACCCGATATGGCGTCTCGTCCAGCATCCTCTGCAACCACGACGCGATCGTATAGTCATCCCGCGCGCCTTCTCCCCACATCGTTGAACCGCCGAACGTGTAAATGCGGATCGCCTTTCCTGTGTCGTCACGAAGCGTCCGGGGGCCGCGCCACGTCCTGCGCAGACCCTGACTGTTTATATTGAGATACCGGCTGTGAAAGCGCTTGCCGACCCAGTAGCTATAAGGGCACCACCGCGCTGAGGATCTCGCGTCCTCGGCAAAATATTCAGGTGTCCACGAAGCGCCAGCGTATGCGTCGGCAAATGCCCGCGGGTCGATATCGGACCGCCGCGTAGCATAGAGGTAGATTCTGGCCGCGCAATCGAAAATGGCTACGAATAACAGGAGGATGCCGACCTGCAGCCACAAAAACACGATCCAGTCCCATATCCACTCGATCGCATTCCGGGCCCCTTCCGCGCTGTCCGGTCCTGCGTGCACGCGGGAACCTCCTTCCGGTTACGAAACGTAATTAGTTCTCCGGTCGAAAGCCGCTTTTTCACCTCTCCGCACGAAAACATCGTGCGATCTCGCGAATCACATCCGCACACTCAAGAGCAAAAGGCCCACGTCTCATATTCCTGAAGGCACGGCGGAACACCTGAAGAATATCTGTTTGCCTCCTGCTCCCGGCCGTATTTGGCGCACGATCACGGCACGGATTGCGCGCTTCGTCCGCATCGCCCGCGCATCATTTCCAGATGTAACTGCCGAATCCGGGATCGAAGGCGGTCGAAAGCAGCACCATCAGCCTCACGGATTGGCCGTTCGGCGCATAGTTGAGGTGCGTCACGTACTCCGCCGCTACCCGGCCGCTGACCGAGGCAAGCCCAGGCCCCAGCGTTGTCGAGATAGACTCCGGAACGTGCAGGAACCCGATAGATGCGCCCACGCTGCGCTCTTTAGTGAGCGGGTAGGGATAAACATAGGACAAGAGGCCGAATGGCACATTTGGCGCTTGCTCAGTGTAAAAAACGTCTCCGGTAACCTTGTTCAAGCGGTGTGTCCAACGGCCGATCTCGATATCAACTTCACTGGCATTCGGACCCATAGCATCGCCCATAAGGTACCCGTCGTAAACCCAATACAACGAATCACCATGAGTTGAGTAATTGGGCTCGAGAATTGCGTATTCAAATCGCAGATCGGTCAATCCATCCGCAGTTAGCCGGGGCAGATAGAACCCACCCTGGTAGGAAACCGCAAGAAACGGCAGGAACCGCCCTATCGGCGCGGCTT
>JAJZAL010000392.1 GCA_021799405.1 Acidobacteriota bacterium | reverse complement strand
TCGGTTTTGACATCCGCGGTGTGTCGGATGATTTGCTGGAACGATACGGCCAGCGCAGTGCACAGCGTGACGCAGCCATTGGAGAATTCAAAGAGCAACATGGCCGGAAGCCAACAGACAACGAAGTGGCCGTGCTCGTTCGGGAGTCCCGAGCAGACAAGCTCACAGAGATTGCCACAGAGCAAGTGCGCCAGCAGCAACAGGAACGCCTGTCGCCGGAAGAATCGGTGGGCCTGGATCGCCTGCGGGGTGCATCCTTGGAGCAAAGCCGCGGCGGTAAGCATGAACTCTCGCCGGAAGTAGACTCGCTGCAACACGCAAAGGACCATCTCTTCGAGCGCCGCTCTGTCGTCTACGATCACGAACTGCTAACCGAAGCTCTAAGATACGGTCGTGGTCGGGTCGATCTGGGCCAGCTACGCGGCGCATTGGAAATCGAAAAATCTCAGGGTGCCGTCATTCATGCCGGCGATCGGCTGGCAACACACGAAAGTCTGGATCGCGAACAGCGCATGGTTGCCATGGTGAACCATGGCATCGGCCAATACGCGCAGCTTGGCGGCACACTTGAGTTTCATCCGTCTGAACGCCTGCGTGAAGAGCAACGGCGTGCGGTGCAGCAGGTTCTCGATTCTCGCGACTTCGCCGTTAACTTGCGTGGGGCTGCTGGAACCGGCAAAACGGCAACGTTGCAAGAAATCGACAGGGGCCTGCGCGAAGGTGGGCGCGAGGTGATGGCGGTTGCGCCCACGCGCGGCGCAGTGGAGGAGCTGAAAAAGGTGGGCTTCCGAGAGGCCATGACGGTCTCACGCCTGCTCCAAGACGCAACGGCACAAGCGGCGCTGCGTGGCAGGGTACTGATCGTCGATGAGACCGGAATGATCTCGGGGCGACAGATGGAAGGCGTACTTCGGATTGCCGAGCAACATATGGCACGCGTTGTCTTCTCGGGCGACACTCGCCAGATTCAGAGTGTCGAGGCCTGCGACGCACTGCGCATCCTGGAGCGCGAATCGCAAATGAAGAGCGTTTCCCTGACCGGCGTTCAGCGTCAGACGCACGCGCAGTATAGAGACGCTATTCAAACCCTGCGCCAGGCTCCTGAACAGGGCTTTGAGAAGCTGGGGCGGCTTGGCGCTGTACACGAGGTTCCCTTCGTCGAGCGTGGCCGTGCCGTTGCTAACCTCTACCGAGAGATGACCGCCGATCCGTCGCGGCGTGTTTTGGTCGTCGCGCCCACACATGAGGAAATCGGTCGTGTCACTCGCGCGATTCGCAATGACCTTTTTGAGCGTGGTCATCTTGGCCAAAGCGTCGCGGTGGATCGGTACGTTCCGTTGCAATGGACGGAAGCGCAGAAACGTGATCTGGCGAACTACCGTGGGGGGCAGGTGCTGGTAATGCATCGGGCAGCAAGGGGTATGGAGAAACACGAGTCGCTGACCGTCGCCCGTGTTGACTCTGGCACGGTGATCGCTCGCAATGCGCGCGGCGAGAAAAGAAACTTCACACCGCCGCAGACGCGCTCCTTTTCCGTGCATGAGCGGCAATCCATCGACGTGGCTCCAGGCGACCGGCTTATGCTTACGGGCAATCGCCGAGATGCCGATTTCCGCGCCACGAATGGCGAACTGGTGACGGTGCGTGATGTCGAGAAGGGACGCATTCAGCTTGAGGATGGTCGCACACTGCCAGCAAATTATCACCAATTCGATCACGGCTACGCCATTACAGCCCATCGCAGCCAGGGGAAAACGGTTGACGGGGCAATCCTGTCAGCCGATGCCATGAAACAAGAATTGTTCTACGTCGGTGCCTCCCGTGGGAGGAGTGAAATTGCAATCGTCACGAGCGACTGTGACCAGTTGCGCGAAGCCTTAGGCATTTCCTCTGCGCGTCCGTCTGCGACGGAGTTGGCGCGTGAGGAAGCTCATTCGCATCAGCCCGAGCATAGTATTCAGCAAGCTCCCGCCAAGCAAATCGAACCGCCTGTTCCTCGCCACGAAATCAGCATCGGTCACGATTTGGGCCTCGGCTTGTAGCAGGTCGTCGATTGGCGGCGCTCTGCCTCCTCGTAGAATTATGTGAGGACATTCCCATGGCTGACATCCAACAGCTCTTGCAGGAGATCCACAACTGCCCGGTTGCCACTTCCATTCGCAACGGGCAACTTGGTCCCTGCCAAACGATTGTTCTGTCTCAGACGGGTATGACATTCCATTCGCCTGAGCCTTGGTCTGGCAATATCGCCACCGCGCCGATATTGTTTCTCAGTTCGAACCCCTCGATCAGCGAAGAGGAGATGTATCCCGACCCGTCTTGGGCAGACGAGCAAATCACAGACTTGTCAAGGGCGGAGTAAAAAGGAACCACTTTGGCGGAGCAAAAGGGAGCCAGTAAAGGGTTGAGAGCTGGCTTTTCGGGGCGGCAGGGGCGCTGGAGCGTAGCGGAAGCGACCCTGCCGCCCTGAGGCGCGTTTGGCGGGGTCGGTCAGGCTCGCTTGCGGCGGCTCTGCTTGAGTCGGTAGGAGTCGGCGTTCATCTCCAGGATGTGGACGTGGTGGGTGATGCGATCCAGCAGGGCACCTGTCAGGCGCTCGGAGCCGAAGATCTCGGTCCACTCGTCGAAGGGCAGGTTGCTGGTGATCAGTGTTGAGGCGCGCTCGTAGCGCTGGCTGATGGTCTCGAAGAGCAGCTCGGCGCCGGTCTTCGACAGCGGCACGTAGCCGAGCTCGTCGATGATCAGCAACTCATGGGCTGAGAGTTGTTTTTGAAAGCGCCGCAGGTATTTCTCATCGCGAGCCTCGATCAGTTCGCCGACCAGAGCGGCGGCAGTGATGAAGCGAACGCGTTGGCCGCGCTGACATGCAGCCAGTCCGAGCGCCAGGGCGATGTGGGTTTTTCCGGTTCCGCTGTTGCCCAGCAGCAGAACGTTCTCCCTGCGGGCCAGATACTCGCAGCGGGCCAGTTCCAGCACCAGCGTCTTGTTGAGCGCGGGGATGGCGAGGAAGTCGAAACTATCGAGGCTTTTGACGACCGGGAACTTGGCCTGCCGGATGCGGCGCTCAGTGGCGCGGCGGTCTCGATCCAGTAACTCCAGTTCAGTCAGTCGCAGCAGATAGCGTGGAAAGCTGGCCTTTTCCTGAGCGCAGGTGCGGGCCAGCTTATCGTACTCGCGCAACATGGTAGGCAGCCTGAGAGCCTTCAGGTGGTGTTCGAGCAAAACCTGCGGCGTATCGGCAGTGGCCGTGCTCATAGCGTTGCCTCCAGCGTGTGGGGCTCAGGCAATGCACCCAGCAGGCTCATGTAGTCGGCCGCGCGTGTGGTGCGCACCTCGGCCAGCGGCAGATGCGGCCAGTTGGCCATATCCAGCCGCGGCGGCCGGCGCTCGATCCGGCACAGCACCAAGTGGCGCACGGCGTCGAAGCTGATGGTGCTCAGCTCCAGCGCCCGTTCGATGGCGCCTTCAACATCGGCGAGCGGAAAGGTCTCCAGCAGCCGCAGTACCTGGATGTACTCTCGCGCAGCGCGCTTGTTGAGCCGCGCATCGAGCAGCCGGCGCAGGTAGGCGAAGCACTCCGGCAGTTGCCATCCGGCCAGCGGCGCGGCTTGGTCCAGAGCGCGGCTCTTATGTTCG
>JAJZAL010000391.1 GCA_021799405.1 Acidobacteriota bacterium | reverse complement strand
ACATCCGATAAAGCGTCTCAAGGATATCCGCAATCAAAAGCGGCTGACCCGGGCCAAGCTTCTCATGAAGCTGGGCGCGGCCCAGCACGCGGCCGGCAATGCCTACTCCATTCTCGACATCCATGTGCCGAAAGCAGGCCAACGGATCACGGCAAAAACATTCACCTTCACGATCAACCGGCAGAAGCTGCGGGAAGCAAGACGGCGAGAAGGAAGCTATCTGCTACGTTCCAACTTGACGCACGACGATCCGGAGAAACTGTGGCTGTTCTATCTGCAGCTGGTCGAAGTGGAGCAAGCCTTCAAGGAACTGAAGAACGACCTCTCGGTCCGACCCATCTATCACCAGCTTGAGCATCGCATCGAAGCGCACATCTTTATCGCCTTCATGGCCTACTGCCTGCAGGTCACGTTGAAGCAGTATACGAAGACGTTGGCTCCTGGCTTGACGCCGCGAGCAGTGATCGAAAAAATGGCCTCGATCCAGATGATCGACGTTCACTTGCCCACCACCGACCTCGGCGATCACCCAAAAGCGGCCATAGATTATCAGGCTCTTGACGAGAATCTGTAAAAGTATGCGTTTTACGCGGGTTTTTGAATTCCAGGCCTTCGGAGGAGGACGGCGGTTTTGGCGATTGAGGTCGGTCGGTGTCGAGACTCCCGGCCAGGGAGCAAAAGCTCGTGGTTTGTTGGCGGCCCCCGTTGTTCCCCCGGCATAGTTGACACCATAGAATCCTCGGAACCGTCTCATTCTATGATGGTTGATGATTTTGCGCAGTCCACGGAAGTTCATGAGGGGACGATAGTTTCTGACCTTCCCGGTGATCCGTGGGGGAGCCGGAAGACGCTGCCATTCGCACCTCACCGGAAACCCAACCCTTCGGCCGCACGTCATCTGCGACACCAGTTTTGCCTTCCAACTGAACCAAGAATCTCTGCGAATCGCCCGTCAACAGTGGCGTCAGAGCCATTCAGCCACGTTCAACCGAATGCGAAGCCGGAATCCCCTTTTATTCAAAGCCCAGCAAAATCAGGCTCATCTTCTACACCACGATTTCGGAAGTGATTCATTATCAGCGTGTTGCAGTTTTGAAAACGACCTAGTGACACGCTTTCTCTCCCCCCTGCGCCGTACTGAAGGTAAGGTTCAGCACGAGCGCAGAACCGGCGGCAGGGCTACACCGCAGGCTTGAAAGACCTTGCCCGTCGCGCCCGGCGTCTGGCCGCGAAAAACGTACCCCTTGCCGTTGATCGCAACTTCCATCTCTACCAGGTTGTCCAGGTCACGGACCACATCGGCCCATTCCAGCTTCCATCCCTTGCGCGCCAAACGGTCCTCGAGTTCCTTGCGCAACAGCAGCGCCAGAAACGAGCAAAACACATGCCCGCGAATCGTCTCGTCGCACTTGTGATAGATAGGCCGGGTATCCAGCAGAGATTTCATGGAGCGAAAGACGTCTTCCACCATCCACAGTTGCTTGTACTTCAACGCCACCTCCGGCGCAGGTAAGTCCATGTTGGTCGTTAACACCCACTTGCCGTCGTAGCGTGCTTCCTCTTCGATCTTGTCCTCGTCCACGGCGAACTGCTTGCCTCCGGCACGCAGGTATTTGCGATACCCCTTGTTGCCCACCAGCGACTTGTCGCCCTTGCTTAACGCGTCGCGCAGCGCGGCCACCACCGCCTCGCGGTCATAGCGGTCCTTGGCGGCTTGATCCTCGTTCAGGCACACCACATACCGGCGCGCATCCTCGATCCAGACTTCTTTCACCTTCAGCGGCGATGGACCGTCCCGGTTATCGCTTTTCGGATGCACTTCGGCATAGCGGCCGCCGCGCGCCACCACCGCTTTGGCTTCGGTCGAACTTCTCATGCGCACGCCCAGGATGTAACTCCACTTGCGCAACTCCACTTCCGCCAGGGTCTCGGCGCTGATCATCCCGCGGTCGGCAACGATACATACCGATCCGATGCCGAACCGGCTCTGCAACCGTTCTACGATCGGGACCAAACTCTTGACGTCGGCCGTGTTGCCCGGCCATAACTCGCTACAGACCGGATTGCCATTCCGGTCCAACACCATGCCCACCACCATCTGCTTCAGGGCAGGACGATGATCCTTCGAGTGCCCGCGCTGGCCGATGGTCTCGCCTCCTTCGCCCTCGAAGTAGATCGAAGTGGTATCGAAGAAGACTATGTCCAAGTCACTGAATAGGTCACGCCGCCGCTGAAACAATGCTTCCTCGATAAGGTCCTTGTTGGTGCGGGGAGCGAATGGCGTGGCACCATCCTGCTGCTCCTTGGGCAAGGACTCTCCCAGCCAGGCCATGGCCCGGTAGAGGTGGTGCAACTCCAGATCGGCGGCGCCTTCGATGGTGTAGTCGTCCTTCCACTTCTCGGCGGCACGGTCGCTGCCGGGCGCAAAAAGACGATGCAGCACGGTGAGGAAGATGGCCCGCTCGACAGAAAACTCGAAGCGTCGGCCTTCCAGCAAGGCGGTCAGAACTGTGTTGATGGAGCAGGCTTGCCAGAGCCGTTCAAAGATCGGGGCCGATCCGATCCTGGCGCTGCGAGTGGTGATGCTGTCGCCCCGCGCATGGGCGCCGAGCACGGAGAGCTTCTCGGAGAACCGTCCCAGCGATTGGAGCAGCGAGTCGAGCTGTCCGCTGGCCAGCAACTCATCCAGGCGACCGAGACGATGCAGGACGCGCTGCTTGACCTTGCCATCTACCCACTGGTTATCGACGATGAGCAGATACGTCCGAGAACCGTTGGTTTGCGTGCGAACGAACAAGTTGGCGCCCCGTGTCACCATTATAGAAACACAAATACTCACAATACAAGGGAACTAATGATAAATATCAACTATTCCATGTAATAACGTGTCACTAGGTTTTTGCGAAATGCCGGATCGTGCCTTATGGAATCAAGGGGTTACAGCCATTTGGCTCTGCTAACTGTAGAAGATGAGCCAAAGCGCAATATCGAGACATGGATTCTTTGTCTAACTAAGCAGACGGTAGACGAGAAAACCGATTACAAAAATACGAGGAACGACTGGAATGAGCTGATTCCTCCAGCGGCGGCAACGCTATTTCAATGGACCCGGCAGGAATCCGAACTGCCAAACCACTGCATCGACTCTTTGCGGACTGGAGTCAAAGAGCTGAATCGCCTTGCACTTTGAAGCAACTTCACACTCTAAATATCCAACTGGGAGAATGTCGATCTTGAGACCTTTCCGGCAAAGAATACATCTCTCGAAAATGACACTATTCGGGACAAGCAGTCGGCCAGCCGGAAACGAAGACGCCCCCTACAGCTCCTGCGGCTGTTCCGCGGGCGTAAAGGTTTCTGCGGCGTGAAAGCGGCGCAGGAAGAAGCCGAGCGAGCCGCCCTGCAGCACCACCGAGAACACCACCACAATGTAGGTCGTGGCAAGAATCCAGTCGCGACCATCGGACAGAGGCAGCGCCAGAGCTAGCGCCAGCGACAGTCCGCCGTGCAGCCCGCCCCAGGTAAGCACCAGCACAGAGCTTCGATGGTCGCGCCCGATGAGCCGCAGCCCTCGCAGGACCAGCGCAACTACGGCGACGCGAATAGCCAGCACAGCGACAATCGCGGTCACGCCCGATCC
>JAJZAL010000007.1 GCA_021799405.1 Acidobacteriota bacterium | reverse complement strand
CTCGGCGATCAGTTGCGAGCCTTCATCCTGGAAGCGGATGTGGCCCTCGCGAAAGGCTGCCGTAACCGTCACATCGCCCGAGACAACTATGCGGGCGTCCGTGAGCAGCTCTCCCGGCGCGAGTTCGACCCCTTCCTGAATAAGCTCGGCTTCGGCGGCGGGGCTCGCGAGGCGGATGGATTGCGCGGGCTGGCTCTGGCCGTGGCGGCAGATGGCGTTTGCAGTCGCAAGTCCGTAGCAGGCCGCCCAGCGCTCGACCAGCCACGCAGGATGCGCCTGGGACACGGCCAACCCGGCCGGTGAGTCCTCAGGAAAATTTGCCTGTTGGATAGCACCGGCCAGCTTGCGCAAAACAGCATTGACCATGCGTGCGGCATAGCGATGGCCGGATTGCTTGGCCAGCTCGACGCTTTCATCGATGGCGGCACGAGCGGGCACGCGGTCAAGATGCAGAAGCTGGAAAGCGCCGAGACGAAGAGCGGTCTGAACTTCAGAATCGAGCCGGGCGTTGGGGCGGACGAGCAGGGCGCGAAGCTGGTGGTCAAGGCGAATCTGCCAGCGGAGTACGCCCAGTACCAGCGCCGTTGCCAGGTTCCGGTCCGGCGGCGAGAGGGCGCTGACGGCCTTGGCTCGCAGAAGGTCGTCGGAATGGGACCGGCCCTGCTCGACGGCCATGAGAATGTCGTATGCAGCTCTTCGGGCTGGAGAGATGGCAGACATGGTTGTTCAGCCCAGGCAAGCACCGGAGGCAAGCGGGTTTCCGCGCAGAAACTCGGCTGCCGAATGGCGCCTTTTCCCTTCGAGTTGCAACTCGGTGATCTCCAACCAGGTATGGGCGGCGCAGGCTACGAACAGGCGATGATCCTTGATGTGGATCTGGCCGGACTGCGCCGCGGAAGACGCGTCGCCTGGTGGTGTAGCAACCGCCATGCGATGAACGATGAGCTTTTTGCCTTCGAGCGAGGTGAATGCGCCGGGCCAGGGCTGGAAGCCGCGCCACCGGTTGTAAAGCTCGGTGGCCGCGCGGCCCGAAAAATCCATGTGGCCGTCTTCGCGATTGAGCAGCGGAGCCAGGGTAGCCAGGGCGTGATCCTGCGACTGCGGATGGATGGTTCCGCTGGCGAGGCCAGCAATAGTTTCGACCACCAAAGGCGCGCCGGCCTGGGCAAGGATGGGAAACAAATCCGCCGCAGTCTGATGGGGAGCAATGGCGAGCGTCCGCTGCAGCAGGATCGGACCGGTATCGAGTCCTTCTTCAAGAAGCATCGTAGTGTTGCCCGTAACCTGCTCGCCCATGGCAACGGCCCACTGGATGGGCGCGGCGCCGCGGTATTTCGGCAGCAGCGAGGCATGGAGGTTGATGCATCCGAACCTGGGCAGCGCCAGCATCCAGGAAGGAATGATGCGCCCGTAAGCCACAACTACGATGCATGCAGGGGCAATAACCTCAAGTTGAGTGCGAAACTCGGCGTTATTGCGAATCTTCTCGGGCTGCGTGACAGCAAGTCCCGCAGTCAACGCGGCTTGCTTGACGGGAGGCGGCGTGAGTTGCAGGTGACGGCCAACAGGGCGGTCAGGCTGCGAAACCACCAGCGCAATCTCGTGGCCCGCGGCGAGCAGCGCTTCGAGCGTTGGAACCGCGAAGCTGGGAGTACCACAGAAGACGAGTTTCATCGGACTCCTGGTGAGCGCCGGTCGGAGGTCGCTCTTTCCCACCCTAGCCGCCGAAGCACAGGCGAAACGAGGATGCGGCACCCCGATTTTGGGGGCCAGTTCATAAGAGCTACCAGGCGCCTTCACTCTGCATCTTGCGAATCTTGCGCAGGTTGAGATTGCGCTTGAGCGCGCTCATGCGAAAGATGAACAGGATGCCGTCGAGGTGGTCAATCTCGTGCTGAAAGGCGCGCGAAAGCAACTCTTCGCCGTCCATCTCGAACCAGTTACCGTTCGCGTCCTGTGCGCGTACGCGGACCTTGAAGGCGCGAACAACCTTCTCGCGAATCTCAGGAAAACTGAGGCAGCCTTCCTCTTCATACTGGCGCCCCTCGCGGAAGATGACCTCGGGGTTGATCAGCGTCAGCTTCTGCTCGGGATCCTTGCCCTGGCTCAGGTCAATCACCGTGACGCGCTTGGCGACGCCCACCTGCTGCGCGGCCAGGCCGATGCCTTGCGACGCGTACATGGTCTCAAACATGTCGGCAACAAACTGGCGCAACTCATCGTTAAACTCGGTCACCGGCTCGCCGGGCTGCTGCAATACGGGGTCAGGATATTTGACAATCTTCAAAATCATCGTGGCTTACTAGTATCTCCGTATCTGTTCGATGTAGCCATCGAAATTCCGTTTCAATTCCAACAGCGAATCGCCGCCGAACTTTTGCTGAACCACGTTGGCGACGGTAAGGGCCACCATTGCCTCGGCGGCCACGCCGCCCGCGGGCACAACGCAGATATCGCTGCGCTCGTAGCTGGCGCTGGTGGGCTCGCGGGTGTCGAAGCGCACGGATTCCAGAGGCTTGCGCAACGTAGAAATTGGCTTCAGATAGCCGCGCACCACAATGTCCTCGCCGTTGGAGACGCCACCCTCAAGGCCGCCGGCGTTATTGTGGGGGCGGGTAAAGCGGGTTGGCTTGCCGACATCCCCGGCGGCGTACTGAATCGGATCATGGACCTGGGAACCAAAGGATTCGGCGGCGGTGACGCCGCGACCTATCTCGACCGCCTTGACGGCCTGCAGGCTCATCACGGCCCAGGCGAGCAACCCGTCGAGACGCTCGTCCCAGTTGGCGTAAGTGCCAAGGCCCGCGGGAACATTGTGCACCACCACCTCAAAGACACCGTTTACCGTATCGCCGGTACGGGCAGCCTCCTCGACCTCTTCTTTCATGCGGTCTTCCGTGTCGGGGTCGACGCAGCCGAGCACAACTTCGTCTTTGGCGGCGACGGCGGCGATCTCCTCCCAGGCGGCTGCGCGGCAAAGCTCCGCGCGGCCGACGCGGATGACGTGGCTGAGCACTTCGATGCCGAGTGCCCGGAGGTACAACTTGGCGAAGCCCCCGGCGGCAACACGGGCGGTGGTCTCGCGGGCTGAAGCACGCTCCAGCACATAGCGAGCGTCAGGAAAGTTGTACTTGAGGGCTCCGGCCAGGTCGGCATGGCCGGGGCGCGGCGAGGCCACCGCCTGGTGCTTGGCGGGATCGCCGGCCTCGACGGGAAGCTTCTCCTCCCAGTTCTTCCAGTCTCGGTTAATGATTTCGATCGCAATCGGCGAGCCGATGGTCTTGCCGTGACGAACGCCGGAGAGGACATGGGCTTTGTCGGTCTCGATCTTCATGCGCCCGCCGCGGCCGTAGCCCTGCTGGCGGCGCCATAGCTCGCGGTTTACGAAATCGAGATCGACCGGGACGCCAGCGGGGAAACCTGAAACCAGCGCAATCAGTGCCTCGCCGTGGGACTCGCCGGCGGTGGAGAAACGGATCATATTGATTCCATTGTAGCGGAGGGGCTGCGACAGTTGTCAGGGGTCAGGAATCAGAGGCCAACAAACGGTAATCTGTTCATTGTTTTCCGACTCTGCCGACGGACGGCGTGGAACCTTCATGTATTCTGCTTGCGTGACCGCGGCGCCTGACTTACCGCGACAGTCAGTCCAACTGACAACTGATCACTGACCACTGTCCATGAGCTACTTTCTTTTCAAGACCGAGCCTGATGTTTACTCTTTCGACGACTTCCTGCGCGACGGGGAAACCGTATGGGATGGCGTGACAAACCCTACGGCCGTGAAGCACCTGCGCGAGATGAAGCCGGGAACAAAGTGGATCTTCTACCACACCAGTGACGAGCGCACCGCTGTGGGAACCGGAGCCGTTGTGAGCGTGGACCCCGGCAACCCGAAGGTACCCATCGTGCGCGTAAAGGTCGGCAGGCGGCTGAAAAACCCCAAAACGCTGGCGCAGATCAAGGCGGAGAAGCTGTTTGCCGGATCTCCCCTCATCGTCATTGGGCGTCTTTCGGTAGTGCCACTGACAGAGGAGCAGTGGGAGTGGTTTCTGGCTTAAGTCCGCTGGAAGCCGCTATTCCTTCGTCCTTTCGTCCAGCCAGCGCCTGGTATTCAGCAACTGGCGGTTATCGAGCGCCCAAACCTTGTTGGTCAGCTCGTCAGGACCTTTGCCTTCCCTTGCCGACTTTTCGAATTCGGTCGCCATGGCCTGCATCTTGGCGTCGAGGTCGTCGAGGAAGTTCAGCACCAGCGCCTCCGGAATCATGGGCAGCTTCGGCGAGCCAAATTCCAGCTTGCCGTGGTGGCTCAGGATCATGTGCAGAACCAGAGTGCGCAGCCGGTCAGGAAAGTCAGGCAGGCCGGCAATAGCCTTCTCGACCAGATCGACGCCCATCTGGATGTGGCCGAGCAGGACGCCCTCGACCGTATAACCGAAGCCAAGATCCCAGCTCAGCTCGCGAATCTTGCCGAGGTCGTGAAGGATGACACCGGTGAGCACAAGATCGCGGTCAAGAATGGGATAGTGCGGAACGACGCGATCGGCAAGCGTTAAAAGGCTGACGACGTGTTCCAGCAGGCCGCCAAGCCAGGCGTGATGGAGCTGGCGAGCAGCGGGCGCTTCGCGATAGGCCTGGGCAATCGCCGGATCGGCCAGGATCGCCGTGAGCAGCCGTTTGAGATGGGGGCTGGTAATACTCTCAATGCAAGCCTGAAGCTGGTTCCAAAGGCTGTCGATATCGTAGGTGGTTGCGGGTAGCAGGTCGGTTTTGTCCACCTCCGCTGGCAGGGCCTGCCGGAGTTGGTCGATCTTCATCTGCAGTCGGTCGTCATAGCGGGAGACGCTGCCGCGCACCTTGACGATATCGCCGCAAGCGAACTCCTTCGCGATGCGGGGATCGCCGGGATCCCAGACGCGGCCTTCGAGCTGGCCGGTCTTATCGCCAAGGACGACGTTCAGATAGGGCTTGTTGCTTTTAGTCACGCGCTGCTGCCTGGTTAGAACCAGGAAGAAGCCATCGAAGAGTCTTCCCTCGTCGAAGGCGGCAAGATCGGCAATATAAATGTCTTTCATTCTGCCGAGAAGATTAACGCAACAGCCTCGTCTTCCCCAAAAACGGAGCGGGCCCGGGAGGAAATCCCGGACCCGGCAGAATGGCCGAAATCAACCGCCCAAGGCTTATTGCTGCTGTGCCGGCTGCGGCGCCGGCTGCTGTGCCGGTTGCGGCGCCTCGGGATGACTCGCCGGAGCAGGTGCTCCTGGTTCCTGTGGGGTAGGCGTCATCATGAGTGGCTTCTTCTCTTTCACTTGATGTTTCTTCGCTTGGTCGCTCAGGCGGGTCTTTTCGCCCTCGACGGGGGATGATGCCTTTTTCTTCTTAGCGGTATTGGCACCTAACCCCAACGGGGTAGATTGTGCCTGACGATCAGCCACCTCGGCTGCGTCTGGCGGCGGAATCGGCGCGGCCAGCTGCTTTTCCTTCTTCTTTTCCTTCTTGGACTTCCGGGCGCGATAGCTGAACCGGGTCTTCTGTTCTCGCGGAGCGCTCTGATTCAGCTGATCTTCCTGCCCTTGAAGACTGGCCGTGGTCTCCGGCATTGCGCCGCCGTTCTCCACAGTCGCGTTGGTCGCGGTGGGCAGAGTTTCCCGCGGCTTTTGGCCAAAGCGGATCTTCTCTTTTTTGCCGGGCCGCTCGGTCGCAACCTCGGCGCGTTTTTCTTCTTTCTTCTTGGCGTTCTTGCTTTTCTCCGAGGCGGACTCGCCCAGCCGCGATTTCTCCCGGAAACCACGTGATGTTTCGCGGTAGCGCGTGCGCTCCGCCCTCTTCTTCTTCTTTGGCACTGGCGGCACGTAGGCGCTGTAAACCGGCTTGGTCTCGTTCGGGCTGGCGCCCGAGTCCGCAAAGCCCGGCTTGATGTCGATATAGGCCTGTTCGCGCATCTTGGTCAGATAGGCGCGAATGGCCGGCTCCATCCGGCTCATGTAGAGCGCGTCTTCCACCTGATTCTCGACCTTGTCGAAAGGCTGCACCCCCCCGGCGGTATGCGCCGTCACTTTGAAGATCACGTAGCCTTGGCGGGTGTGAATGGGCTCGGTGTATTGACCCACTTTGAGGGCAAACGTCTTATCCGCAATCACGCTTGCCAGGTCCCCGCGGCGGTATTGGCCCAGATCGCCGCCCGCGGAAGCGGTTGGGCCATCGCTGAAGCTGCGCGCAAGCTGGGCAAAGTCGCCGCCCGCGTTCAACCGGGCCTCAATATCCTCTGCCTTCGCCTTGGCCGCCGCCAGCTTCGCCGCACTCTCGGTAGGCGGGTTGCCGGTGGACACGAGAATCTCGCTCAGACGCACGGTCTCGGGTTGCGTGTAGTCCTGCTTGTGCTGCTCATAATATTGCAGGGCTTCGCCAGGAGTGATTTGAATCGTGCGGCCCACCTGATCACGCATCACCGCCTGGGTGATGATCTGATTGCGGATGTTGGCCTTAAAATCCTCAAAGGAAACACCTTGTTGCTTGGCGGCCTGCTCCAAGGCATCGATCGACGCCAGGTGGTACTGCTTGCGGATCTCATCGAGCCGCTTGACCAGCTCGGTTTCGCCGGTGATGCCCAGCTCCTTGCCTTTGGAGAGCCAGAGTTGCTGATCGATCAGACTGCGCAGCAGGTTCTTACGGTCATCTGCCATCTGCTGCATGGACTCGCCCCGCTGACGCGCCTCCTGGTCCATCTCCTGCAAGGCGCGGTCATAGTCGGAGTTCGTGATGATCTGGTCGTTGACGCGAGCGATGATCTCCTCGACAGTTTGACCGCCGTACGGGTTTGCGGGGGTGGAAAAATCGGACTGCGCAAGAGCCGGGCCGGCACACAGAGCCGCGCCCAACACCAGCGCCATGGGAACGCGAAGAAACTTGAAAGTGATCATGTCAACGCAAGGGGCACGACGTACTTTTGCTACCTGGAGCATAGACGTCATTGTAAACTCCGGGAGAGCAGGAAGGCGATCCTCCATCGGAATCTTTAGCGCGTCACCCGCTTGAGACCGGGGCGAGCTATCCTTAAGGCAGACCGGCCGCGAGGGTAACCCCAAGACATGCAGCTACCTGAATGCGTCTAAATGCGTCAAACACCGCGGTGTTATACTGTAAGTCAAGACGGCTCCGTGGACCGACGTGGAGCGGTTTTCCAATTTCCCGTGGCCTTGCCGAAGATGGGCAAGGTCAATTTGTATCAAGAGGGAAGCGCAATCCGGGCCATTCCGAGAGCGCTCGTTGGGAAGCCGTTATCGGGCAAAGGCCGCCACTGCCGTCCGGAGGTTTCATCCGCTTATGACTCCCCGCGCGCGCCGCGCATTTTTTAGCCTCGTTCTTTTTTTCGTCATCTGCGCCGTGGCAGGCAGCTTCCTGCAGAGCAAGGTGGGAGCAGAGTCCTCTGAAGACGAAAGCCAGCTTCGCGACAATCTGAAGAATTTTGCCAACGTCTATGCGCTGGTAGAGCAGAACTATGCCGAGCGCCTCACGGGTGATAAGGCAGACGCCGCCATCTACGATGGAGCGATCCCCGGCATGCTGCGTGTGCTGGACCCGCACTCCACGTTTTATGACCCGAAGGCTTACGCCAGGATGCGCGAAGATCAGCGCGGCCACTACTACGGCGTCGGAATGGTTATCCAGCAGCAAAATGACAAAGTGTACGTGGTGGCGCCGTACGAGGGCACACCGTCATTCCGGGCCGGCATTCACCCCGGCGACGTAATCGCGGCGGTCAATGGACAAAGCACAGCCGGCTGGTCGAGCGACCAGGTGGCCAAGGCGCTGAAGGGCCCGAAAGGAACGCATGTACAGATCACCGTGGATCGCGTGGGCGCACCCAAGCCAATTGTCTTCGACCTGGTGCGCGACGAGATTCCGCACCCCTCCATTGATCTGAAATATGAGATCCGGCCGGGTATTGGCTACGTTCACATCACCCAGTTCCAGGAGACGACCGGGCAGGAGTTCGTCGATGCCCTGAACAGCTTTGGCAACATGAAGGGGCTGGTGCTCGACCTGCGCAACAACCCAGGTGGCCTGCTGAGCCAGGCCGTCGATGTGTGCGACCACGTGCTGGCCAAGGGCCAGGTGATCGTCTCGCAGCGCGGCCGCGCCTATCCCGACCAGGTGTATACGGCCACGCACGGCAACGGCGGGAAGGATTTCCCGATCGTGGTGCTGGTGAACCGTGGCACGGCCTCGGCGGCGGAGATTGTCAGCGGGGCGTTGCAGGACCACGACCGCGCATTGATCGTGGGCGAAACCACCTTCGGCAAGGGGCTCGTTCAGACCGTCTATAACCTGAGCGAGGACACGGGCCTGGCCCTGACGACGTATCACTATTACACGCCGTCGGGAAGGCTGATCCAGCGGAACTACGAGGGAGTTTCGCTCTACGACTATTTCTACAATCACGCCGGAGCTCTGCCTTCGAATTCCAGTAACCGCGAAGTCAAGCTGACCGACTCCGGCCGGACGGTCTACGGCGGCGGCGGAATTACTCCGGACAAGACATATTCGACTCCGGAACTCAATGATTTCCAGCAAAGGCTTCTCTACAAGGATGTCTTTTTCCACTTTGCTCCCGTGTATGTCGCTCACCATACGGTGGACAAGAACTTCCAGGTGGATAATGCCGCGCTGGACGAGTTCAAGAAGTACCTGACGGACCAGGGCGTCGCCTGGACCGACGCCGATCTGAATAACGTGATGGGCTGGTTGAAGATGTCGATCAAGGAAGATATCATCACCATCGCTTTCGGCCAGTTGCAGGGACTGCGCGTGCACGCCAATTGGGATCCGGAGATCGAAAAATCCATCACCTACCTTCCCGAAGCGCAGGCGCTCGAGGATCACGCGCTCAAAGTGGATGCGGAAAAGGCGATGGCGCGCGATCCGGGGACGCAGGGAGTGCCGGCGCAGCACTAAAACTGCCTTCGATCTCCTCTCCCGGAACGCATAGTTCCGAACACAACTAAGCCACCACTGAACCGTCCGCGAAGTGAACTTCCGGACGGTTCGTTGTTTTTCTGCGGCATGAGCTGGACAGGCACAATTTCTCGCGAAGGATCTTCAGGTGGATTGGCAGAAGTGCAATGGGGCGGGTAATATCTCCGATACCGTTCTTTTGCGCGGGCGTCTGTGGGCTAATTTCGTCAGCGCGACGCCGCCGGTCCGGGCGGTCCGGGCCACCACGGTTTGGGCAGAGCGCCCGGCCGGGAAGCGTATGAGGGAACTGGATACAAAGCTCGGGGACCGGTGGGCAGCCAAGACGGCTTGCTTTAAAGCGCGCCCCGGGAACAAGGACAATCTGCGAGGAGGATGCGTCCATGAGCGACCTTGTAGAAAGTGTGATGGAAAGGCAGCAATGCGATGCGGCGGCGCCTGCCGCAACCGGCGTCGTGGAACGCGTGGCGCAACAACAGCAGCGCAACGTCGCGGTGGATGCGTACCGGGGCCTGGTGATGCTGCTCATGATGGGGGAAGTGCTCCAGTTTTCCCGCGTGGCGCAGTCTTTCCCGGGGAGCCATCTCTGGCGGTTTCTGGCCTTCAACCAGACGCACGTGGAGTGGGTAGGGATGAGCCTGCATGACACCATCCAGCCGGGATTTACCTTCCTGGTGGGCGTGGCCCTTCCTTACTCGATCAGGAGCCGGAGGCGAAAGGGACAAAGCTTCCGGCACATGCTGGCGCATACCATCTGGCGCAGCTTCCTCCTGATCGCGCTCGGCATCTTTCTGCGCTCACAGCACAGCCCCATCACCTATTTCACCTTTGAAGATACGCTGACGCAGATCGGCCTCGGCTACACGTTCGGATTTCTGCTGGCGTTCGCGCGGCCGCGCTGGCAGTGGATTTCAATTGGAGCGGTCCTGTTTGGATACTGGCTGGCGTGGGCTTTATATCCGGCGCCGGGCGCGGCCTTCCACTGGGCCGCCGTAGGCGTGCCGCCGGACTGGCATCAGCATCTGCTGAGTGGATTTGCAGCCCACTGGAACAAGAACAGCAATCTTGGCCAGGCATTTGATCTCTGGTTCCTGAATCTGTTTCCGCGCACCAGTCCGTTTGTGTACAACAGCGGCGGCTATCTGACGCTCAGCTTTATTCCCACGCTGGGCACCATGCTGCTGGGCGTGGTGGCGGGGCGCTGGTTTCTCGAGTCGGCTCCAAAGATCCCGCTCCTCAGGTTTGTAGCTTTGGCAGCAGTCTTGATGGGCGTCGGCCTGGTGCTGCACTTCACCGGCATCTGCCCGATCGTAAAGCGCATCTGGACTCCGGCATGGACCCTGTTCAGCGGCGGTGTGTGCTTCCTGTTCCTCGCGGCCTTCTCGTGGTTTGTGGATATGCGGAAGCATCGCGGCATTGCCTTTCCGCTGGTGGTTGTGGGCATGAATTCCATTGCAGCGTACGTAATGGCCGAAACTTCCAGGGGATTTGTTGAAAGCAGCCTCCGCATCAACCTGGGCATGCGGGTCCTGAACTGCCTGGGAGCATCGCTGGAGCCGTTGGTACTGGGCCTACTGACACTGGCAACCTATTGGCTGGTGTTGTTCTGGATGTTCAGGAAAAATATCTTCATTCGGATTTAGGCTGCTCTCTGAGTCGGATAATTCCACGCTGACCACAGTGCGGGCAGCCTCGGTTATAGTGTGTTTGCGGAGTAAACGAGGCATAGAGAAATGTTTCTTGATTTGACAGGACAGACCGCCATCGTCACAGGAGCGGCGATGGGAATTGGTGAAGTGATTGCGCGCCGGCTGACTGCTGCCGGGGCAAGAGTGGCCGTGGCAGACATCGATTTTGACGCGGCAAGCGCAACGGCAGAGAAGATAGGTGGCGGAGCCTTTGCACTGGCGCTGGATGTAACCAAAGCCAGCGAGGTGGCCGCCGCGGTGGCAAAGGTTGTCGAGACGGCCGGATCAATCGAGATCCTGGTGAACAATGCCGGGCGGGCAGGCAAGGCCGCACCCATCTGGGAACAGTCCGATGAGGACTGGCATCGCGTGATGGACATCAACATCAACGGGCCGTTCTATCTGTGCCGCGCCGTGTTGCCCCATATGCGGGCCCAGGGCTACGGGCGCATCGTGAACATCGCGTCCATCGCCGGCAAGGAAGGCAATCCGAATATGGTGGCTTATTCGGCGTCGAAAGCAGCGCTCATCGGGCTGACCAAGTCGATTGCCAAGGAGGTGGCGACGGAAGGCATCTGCGTAAACGCCGTAACGCCAGCTGTGATCCGGACGAAGATTCTGGAACAGGTTACGCCCGCTCAGGTCGATTACATGGTGCAGCGCATCCCCATGAAGCGCACGGGCGAACCTGAAGAGGTGGCGGCAGTGGTCCACTTCCTGGCCAGCCGGGATTGCTCGTTTGTCACCGGGCAATGTTATGACGTGAGTGGCGGCCGGGCTACTTACTAAATCGGATCTCTGCTCTTGTGCGCGGCACAATGAAGTAGTAGGCTGGCTGGCAATTCTGATTCATTCGGGAGAGGCCATGCGTATTCTTTTCCTCGCCGGCCCATTGCTGTTTTTGTGTGCCAGCAACTGCGTGCCTGCGCAGACGTCGCAAATTGCTGCGCCCACATGTTCGAATCTCGAACTGGTGCCCGCGCCACGAGAGTGCACGGCGGTTGAGACGCAGCCCGCAGGCAGGCTGGGCGTGCGCGTTGTTGCCGGGAAGGACGCCGAAGACCAGTTCGCCGCCAAAGACCTGGAGCAGGCGGCCGAAAATGCCGGCCTGAAAACTGGCGGCAAAGTAACGATTTCGCTGGAGCGGGCAGAGACATCGCGAGCGAAGGAACTGCTGGCGCGGCATGATCTCAAGCTCGATTCGGCGATGCGCGACGAGGGCTACGTCACGGTGCCCGACGGCCGGAACGGCCTGGCCGTGATCGCCGAAACTTCAGCCGGGATCTTTTATGGCGCGCAGACGGTGAAGCAATTGATTCGCGGCCGGGGCGAGGAAGCCCTGCTGCTGGCGCCCACGCTGCGCGACTGGCCGGCAATGGCGCACCGGGGCCTGTCCGACGACTGGTCGCGCGGGCCGATGCCGACCATGGACTTCCTGAAGCGCGAGATTCGCACGCTGGCGGCATACAAAATCAATGTCCTCTCGCCCTACTTTGAGGCGACTTTCGCGTACCCGGTTTCGCCGGTCACGGCATTTCCGGGAGGCGCAATGACGCCGGACCAGGCGCGCGAGATGGTCGCCTATGCGGCGAAATATCACATCATGGTGATCCCCGAGCAGGAGGCCTTCGGCCATCTGCACCACGTATTGGCCTACGAGCAGTACCTGGACCTGGGAGAAACTCCGCACGGAGCCGTGCTTGCGCCTGGCACACCGGGCACGCTGCCGCTGATCGCAAGCTGGTTTGCCGAGCTGGCCAAGGTCTTCCCTGCACCGTACGCGCATATCGGGGCGGACGAGACCTTCGAGCTGGGCATGGGGCAATCGCACGCCGAGGTCAAGCAGCAGGGGTTGGGCGCGGTCTACATCGACTTTCTGCGGCGCATTCATGCCACGCTCGAGCCGTATCACAAGCGGCTCCTCTTCTGGGGCGACATTGCCGTGAAGTCGCCGGAGCTGGTAGGTACGCTGCCCAAGGACATGATCGCCGTGGCGTGGCGCTACAGCGTGCAGCCCGATTACACGCCGCTGATCGAGCCATTTACGAAAGCCGGACTGGAGACATGGGTGGCGCCAAGCGTGCGCAATGTCAGCCGCGTGTATCCGAATTACGTGCAGGCGCTTGATAATATCCGCCTCTTTGTACGTGATGGCCAGAAGATGGGATCGACCGGCGAGTTGAACACGACGTGGAACGACGACGGCGAAGGGATCTTTGACCAGGACTGGTTCGGTGTGCTGTTTGGCGCGGCGGCCGGCTGGCAGGCGGGCGAGAGCTCCGAGGATGCGTTTGTCGCCTCGTATGGACTGGCGTTTCATCGCGACTCGACGGGCAAGATCAGCCAGGCGCAGCGCGAGCTGATGGCCGCGCAGACACTCTTCAAGAAGGCCGGCCTGGTCGATGCGCAGGACAGCTATTTCTGGGTCGATCCGTTCTCCTCCGAGGGCCAGCAGGTGGCGGAAAAACTGCGGCCGGCGGAGCACGAGCTGCGGTTGCACGCCGAGCGCGCCATCGCGCTTGTGGAAGAGGCACGAGCCACGGAAAAGCTCGATAACCAGGATGCGCTGGATGCGCTGGAACTGGGCGCGCGGCGCATGGATTTTATCGGACTGAAGTTCCAGCTCGCCGACCAGATCGTACTGGAATACGACAAGGCGTTCTCGCTCAGCGAGGATCCGGAGCGGCGGAGCCAAATCGGCGAAATGCTGGCGACGATCGGCTCGAACAACGGCTGGATGCAGGATATTCGCGATGGCTACTCGCTGTTGCGCGGTCTCTACCGGCAGGCATGGCTGCGCGATAACCGGCCCTATTGGCTGCGCAACAACCTGAACCACTACGACATGGCCGCACAACTGTGGATCGGCCGCTGCGAGCGCTGGGACGATTTGCGGTATCAGTGGCAGGCCAAACACACGCTGCCGACGCCCGCACAGGCCGGATTGCCGGAGGCGCCGGAGCACCTGCGCCTTTATTGAAAATCAGCAAAGGCAAAGCCGTCGCGCTCAACGATTTCTCCTGTTTCAATGGGCAGCGGCGCTGCGAACATAGGCCCGGCGTAAACGCAGGTGTGAAACTCACCGCGCTCTCCGCAGGGGTCTGCCGCCGGCGGCAGATCGCGCAGGAGCGCCTCATCAAATTCGCGACCGGCGAAGGTGGCGGGCAGTTGCTTCTTGTCGACGCAGGATAATCTGGCGCGGAGCCCAGCGGCGATCATTTCGCGGGCCAGCGCATCGGTGGGAACCTGCCAGAGAGGAAACAGTGGCTCAAGTCCAGTGGGCGCCATTTGCTTCTCGCGGTAGGCGCGGATGTCGGCAAGAAAGAGGTCACCGAAAGCAACGGCGTCAATGCCCTCGGCAACGGCGCGATTGCAGGCTTCCGCCATGCGCTGCTCGTAGATCTCATTTGGGCAGGGCCAGGGTAGAGGAACAATCCAGAGCGGCAGCCCCGCAGCCCGCGCCTGCGCCTCCAGCACGGAGCGCCGTGTGCCGTGCATGGCGACGCGTTGAAATTGCTCATTCAGAGTCGTGAGCAGACCGCACAGCTCAATAGCAGGATCGCGGCGGAGCACGTGGAGTGCCCAGGCGCTGTCCTTGCCGCTGCTCCAGGACAAGAGGACACGTTTCATGCAACGATCATAACTTTCCGCGCGCGGGCGTGGCCGCAACCTCAGGAATTGGGCTCCTCAGGCATCTCCAGAGCGAATCCAATCATCGGCATATTGCAGAGAGTTTTGTATCGCTTGCGCCACCTGATCAGTCAAACAAGGGAGAAACGATGCTGAAGAAGAGCCAATTGCTAATCTGGGCTATTCTGCTCGGCTCCTGCGTGGCCATGGCGGGCCAGACTGCACAACAGATCGTGAGGCAGGCGGTGCGCGTGGAGTTGTATGCCGACGCACGCGATCACACCCACTGGCTGTACTACGACGTGGACCGCAAACCAGGCGGCACCGTGGAACAGTGGGTGGCGGAAACGGGCAACGGCGACATGACGCGCGTGCTGGAGCAAAACGGCCAGAAACTGACAAAGCAGTCTCAACGCAGCAGTATGAACAACTTCATATTCAGCTCCAGGGCGCAGATGCGCCAGCGAAAGGGCGCACAGCATGACGATCAGGAAGCGTCGCAAATGCTTGGCATGTTGCCGCAGGCATTCTATTGGTCTATCGCTAGCAGGAGCGAGGATCGCACCACCCTCCACTTCTGGCCGAATCCACAGTTTCGTCCTCCGACGTGGCAGTCGCGCGTCTTCGCGGCCATGACCGGCGAGATGGTGGTCGACAACACACAGCACCGGATCGTAAGCCTCAAGGGGCGATTGACGCACGACGTCAAATTCTGGGGTGGCTTGGTGGGTAACCTCCCGGCCGGAGGCACCTTTGACGTGGAGCGCCGCCAAATGAAGAACGGCAAATGGAAGATCACTGAGACGCATGTGCACATCCAGGGGCATGCGCTGATCTTCAAAAGCATCTCAGAACAGGAAGACGACGAGAAGTCGCAGTTCAAGGAACTCCCTGCAGATGTTTCGCTGCAGGAAGCGGAGAATGATCTGCTGGCCCAAGGCCAGTAAGCCACGAACCATTGCGGTTCCATCAACAAAAAGCCCCGCGTGCTGCGGGGCATTTTGTTGATCATTCTTGCGCCGCGTTATTTCAGCGTCAGATCAGCAGTAAGCGGCGTATTTTCGCTCGAATCGCCGACGCGGATCACGAACTTGCCGGGGTCAATCGTCCACTTGTGCGCAGACTCATCCCAGAAGCTGAAAGCGCGCGCGTCGAGGCTAAGAGTCACATGCTGCGTGGCGCCGGGGGCCAGGCGTACTTTCTCAAATCCCTTTAGCTCGCGCTCGGGCCGGTTGACCTTCGCGGAGGGATCTGACACATAGAGCTGGGCAACTTCGGCTCCCGCCACTTTGCCGGTATTCGTCACATCGAAGCTGACCGGAACCGAGGAGCCAGTCGGAGCCGATGCGGGCACCTGGAGATTCGAGAAGCTGAAGGTTGTGTAGGTGAGGCCGAAACCAAAGGGAAACAGCGGCTGCTTGCCCACGGTCGTCCAGTAGCGGTAACCGACCATGAGCTTGTCACCATACTTGATGTGCTGAATGGTGTACGTGACGGGTTCGCCGTTCCCACCTTTTTCGCGCAGTGTGGTATCGCCGCCCTTCACCGGGTAGTACCAGGCATACGAGGCGCTATCAGGCCAACTGCGGTCGAAGGAAACGGGCAGCTTGCCTTCGGGATCATGCTTGCCAAAGAGGATTTCGGCGATTGCCGTGCCACCCTCCTGGCCCGGATACCAGGTGTGCAGCAGCACAGGCACCTTGTCGAGCCAGCTTTGCGTCTCCATACCGCCGCCACCAGTCAAGGTCACAATGGTGTGCGGATTGGCCGCAGCCATGGCCTGAATCAGTTGATCCTGGCCCCAGGGCAGCGTAAAGGTACGGTCGTGCCCCTCACCCTCGGTGATGGGATCGAAGCCGGCCGCGACAACTACGACATTGGCAAGAGCGGCGAACTTCTTGGCATCGGCGGAAACCAGGTCAGGCCCATAGATGATGCCGAGGCCGAAGTTGTTGGCGGGCGTGCGGGGCAGATAATCGGCCACCACGTTGACCGTCTGCCCGACATTCAGGTCAATCGTCGCGTACTGCGGAACCTGGCCTTCGGCGTGTTCCTGTTCCAGAATCTGCTTACCGTCAATGAGAACCTTAAAGGCATCCTGGCGGGACGAAGCAGCGAGAACCAGATATTTTCCCGCCTCGTCTGCCTTGAAGGAGGTGGTGTAGCGGATGCTGCGAGCCCTGGTGGCCGCCGGGCCGCGCATCCCCGGCCGCAGGTTGCTGATGGCCCGGGCCGAAGAGGTTTCCGGCGTGCCGGTAAAGTCACCGCTGGGGAAGGTTTCCATCTTGATGCCGCCCTGCCACTGCGTGTGCTGGAAGACATCCGCCATATCGGGCAGACCGCGGCTGTAGAGAACATGGACGTTGGGGCCGAGGAAGTTGGCGATGCCGGTAAGCATGCTGACCGGCTCAAACGCATGAGCTTCAGAAGAACCGCCGCCGCCGGTGACCGCCGGCCATGCGTTCGGCCCGACAATGGCGATGGTCTTGATCTTCGCCGGATCAAGCGGCAGCAGATGGCCCTCGTTCTTGAGCAGCGTAATGCTTTCCAATGCGCCCTGCAACGCAACGGCGCGGTCGGCTACGGAGTACGTCGAGTCATCCGAATCGAACTGCGGGCGATCGAGGAAGTGGTAGCGATACATCACGCGAAAGAGCCGCAGGACATGGTCATTGATGGTGGACTCCTTGACGCTACCGTCCTTGATCGCCGGCAGCAGAGTCTCGGCATTCATGAAACGCGGGCTGGGCATCTCCAGGTCGAGGCCGTTATTCACCGCCGCAACTCCGTCATAGGTCGCCGCCCAGTCGGACATCAGGACGCCCTTGAAGCCCCATTCGCCCTTGAGCAGCTTGAGATTGAGGAACTCATTCTGGGTGGCGTGAACTCCGTTGATGAGGTTATAGGAGTTCATCACCGCATCCACATGCCCTCTGGTAACCGCGGCCTCGAACGACGGCAGGTAAATCTCGCGCATGGTGCGCTCGTCCACGTCAGAGCTGGCGTTATGGCGGTTGAACTCTTCATTATTGAGCGCGTAGTGCTTGACCGTAGCGATAACCCCCTGTGATTGCACCCCCTGGATATACGGCACGACAAGCACGGAGTTGAGATAAGGATCCTCGGAGAGATACTCGAAGTTGCGCCCTCCCACCGGGGCGCGGGCGATGTTAACGCCGGGGCCGAGCAGGAAATTGACGCTGCGCGCGCGCGCATCCTTGCCCAGGCTCTCGCCCAGCTTACGCGAAAAAGCCGGGTCCCACGTGGCGGCCAGCGCGACGCCGCCGGCGTAGGCCGTTGTTGGCCCCCAGGTGCGGACGCCAACGGATGCGTCGGACATCTTGAAGCGAGGCAACCCAACCGAGGGAATCGCATTCGTGTACATGCTGTCAATGCCGCCCAGCATCGTGATCTTCTGTTCGAGGGTAAGCTTGCTCAGCAGGGCGTGGGACTTGGCCTCGATAGCGGGTGAGTCCGGTACGGGGGCCTGGGCCGCGGCTTGCAGACTTGCGGCCGCTGCCAACGCGAGCAGAACCGGCAGCAGGCAGGCCTGCACAAAGACAGAAATGGCGTTCACGGAGCGGTTGCGAAAGTTTTTCATGACGCTGAAAGGGTACCGCATTCGATGCCCGGATGTATAGGCTCATCGACTTGCCGCGCACAGATGCCAGCACCGATGCGTACAATTGGGGCCGAAGTAAAAACACGGGCGGAGGCATCATGAAAAAGAATTTCTCGCGGCGCGATTTTATGGGAACTACAGGCGCAACGTTGTTGGCGGGGCTGGCATCGCCGGCCGGAGGAACGGCTGAAGTTCTCAGCTCTACCAATGGCGGAGCACAGCCTGCCGCGGAAATTCGCTCGCGGCCGAACCTGGTTCTCTTTATGCCCGACGAACTGCGCGCCGACGCGCTGGCCTGCTACGGGAATCCCGTCTGCAAAACTCCGAATCTCGACAAGCTGGCTGCCGAGGGCACGCGCTTTGCAAACTGCCACGTACAGTACCCGGTCTGCGGGGCCTCGCGATGCAGCCTGCTTACCGGATGGCCCACCAGCGTACGCGGGCATCGGAGCCTGATGTATTTTCTGCGTCCCGAAGAGCCGAATCTGTTCCGTTACCTGCGCCAGGCCGGCTATGACGTCTTCTGGTTCGGAAAAAATGACGCCCTGGCCGCACAGTCGTTTTATCAGAGCGTGACCCAGTGGAACTACCTGGACCATATGCCCGTGGGAGGCAATGGCGGAGGCGGCCGAGCGCGCCCAGGCGAACCCAGGCAGGAATATGCGCGTACCTTCATCAGCGAAGGGCGCCACGAGCGGACCGCGACAGGCGATTACCACAACCTGCAGGCGGGGATTCGCGTTCTGGAGCGGCGCGAGACGGACCGGCCATTCTGCATCTTTCTGCCGCTCTCTTCGCCGCATCCGCCATATGGCCCGCCGGAGGGTTTCCGGAGTATGTATAACCCTGCCGATATCACTGGACTTCGCCCCATCGGCCTTCCCCGCAAGCCCAATTACATTGAAGGGATTCGCAGAGCCTACGGCATCGACAAAATGCCGGAGCAGACCTTCCGGCAGATACGCTCTCTCTACTACGGCATGGTGAGTTATAGCGACTGGATGCTGGGCGAGCTGATGGAAGCCATTGAGCGCACCAACCACGCAAAGGACACGGCGCTCTTCGTCTTTTCCGACCACGGAGATTATGCGGGCGACTACGGACTTGTCGAGAAATGGCCCAGTGGGCTTGAGGATACGCTGACTCATGTGCCCATCATCGCCCGTGTTCCCGGTGGAAAGTCCAACTGGGTCAGCCAGGAGATGGTCGAGTTATTCGACGTAATGGCCACCTGTCTGGAATTGGCGAATACGCGCGCCAATCACACGCACTTTGCGCGCAGTCTCATGCCGCAGATCCGCGGCGGCAGCGGCGATCCTCATCGTTCCGCCTTTGCTGAAGGCGGCTACAACCTCTATGAGCCGCAGTGTTTTGAAGACAACACACACGATCCTTCCGCGCTTTACTTTCCCAAGGAGAACCTTGAGGTTGAGCATCCTGAGACCATCACGCGCGCAGCCATGGTGCGCACACCTGAGTACAAGCTCATATCGCGCCCGCAGGGGCAAAGCGAGCTATACATCTACCAGAGCGATCCGCAGGAACTGCACAATCGCTATGGCGAGGCAAGCGTCGCCTCGATTCAAGTTGCCCTGCAGGAGCGGCTGTTGCACTGGTATCAGAACACCTCGGGCATTGCACCCATGGACAAGGATCAGCGCGGCTTCCCGCTATTCTCCGAAACGCCAAACTTCCCCGTCGAGCAAGCCGTGAAAGAGATCGTGGACGACACACGCTGACCAAGGCATCGGGAACGTGCGTTTCACATGTGCCGGCAAAAGCGTCTGCACGCCGGAATTTGTTCAGCGATCGATCGTTCAGCAGCACTTCTCGGCTTAGGAGAAGTGGGAGGTTTGAAAAGCTATGGCAATCAACCGCCGCAAGTTTATTGAAGGTGTCCTGTCGGGAGTTGCAGCAACAAGGGCCACCGGCCTCTTCGGCCAAACGCCATCGCAATCAGCGCCGGCACTCACCGCGCCCACAATCCTCAAGCGAAAGCCGCGCAAGAATGTGCTCTTTATCGGCGTGGACGATCTGGCCACCCAGCTTGGCTGCTATGGACGGCCGGTTCACAGTCCGAACCTGGACCGGCTTGCGGCTCGCGGCGTGCGCTTTGACGCGGCGTACTGCCAGTTTTCGTTGTGCTGTCCGTCACGCAGTTCGCTGATGACTGGACTTTCGCCTGACATCACGCACGTACACGATAACCAGACCCACTTCCGCCAGGCCCTGCCGAACGTGATCACGCTTGGCCAGCTCTTCCGCGAGAATGGATACTTCTCGGCGCGAGTCGGCAAGATTTTTCATGCGGGCAATCCCGAAGAAGAGGGAACCGATGGCCTAGACGATCCGATGACCTGGGACTGGACCTACGATCCCGCAGGCGTGGATCGCTACAAGGAAGAGCCGCTGATCACAAACTTTACGCCGCGCCGGGGACTCGGCAGTTCCATTGCATTCCATCGGTCGAAGGCGCCGGATGACGAAATTACCGACGCCATCGGCGCGGACCATGTGATTCGCCTGCTGAAGCAACCGCATGAGCAGCCATTCTTCATTGCTTTTGGGCTCTATCGGCCGCATGTGCCGTGGGTGGTTCCGGAGGCCTATTTCAATCGCTATCCGATCAGCACAATCCAGCCGTATCCCTTCGACCCCAGCGAGCTCACAATTGCGCCGCCACCTGCCTACTGGACGCACCCGACCAACTTCGGGATGGATATCGATCAGCGGAAGGATGCCATTCAGGGCTACCACGCGGCGACAACCTTTATGGATGCGCAGGTGGGCCGCGTCCTGCATGAGTTGGAAGCCTCGGGCCTGGCAGAGAATACTCTCGTGGTCTTCTGGGTCGATCATGGCTGGCAACTCGGCCAGCATGGGCAGTGGATGAAGCAAACGCTCTTCGAACCTGCCACACACGTGCCCATGATCTTTGCCGGAGCCGGTGTGGCGTCACGTGGAGGAGTGTGCCGGCGACCCGTCGAGAATCTTGACCTTTATCCCACCGTCGCCGCCCTCTGTGAGCTTGAGGGCATACCGACGAATCTGCACGGCGAAAGCCTGGCGCCTCTGCTTCACAATCCTGCCGCGGAGTGGAGCAAGCCGGCGATAACCCAGGTGCGCCGCGGAAAGACAGAGGAGCACGCCAGGATCGATGGCTATTCGATTCGCGACAAGCGCTACCGCTACACCTGGTGGAATGAAGGACGAGATGGGGAAGAGTTATATGACTACAGGACGGACCCGAGCGAGCTCAAGAATCTCGCAGACGACCCGGCAATGAAGGAGACGAAGTTCCGGCTTCACGTCGCGCTGCGCGCAACGACGCTTGCCCGCGGGCGCATGCCGCTTCCACGAGCCTAGTCAGAATGGAGGACAGGGTGCGCAGATCCCGTGACAGGCGCAGATGGCGCGCGCAAATTTAGACCATACCGGAAATAGGTGCCAAACATGATCACCAGGCGGGATTTCATCCGAGGCGCGGGAGCAGCGTTCTTTGCAGTGCATGCGCCTTCGCGTGCAGCAACAGCCTTCAAGCGGCCGAATATTCTCATTGTTATCACTGACGAGCTATCCGCGGATGCGGCCAGCTATCGTATCGGAACCAGGTACCTTCACACTCCCAATATGGATGCGGTCGCAGCCCGCGGGCGTGTTTACACGAGGGCATACTGCTCCAACCCTCTCTGTGTTCCGTCGCGCACTTCCATGTTCACGGGACAATACCCCACCGTGACCGGAGTGATGGATAACTCGGACCTGCGGACGGTAAAGCTCGACTTCAGCAGAATCAAGATGCTGGGAAAGATCTTTGCGGACGCGCGTTATGAAACTGCGTACTTCGGGAAGTGGCATATTCCCTGCCCCACCAGCGACACCGCGATTCATGGCTTTGCCACGGCGGAGATGGGAAGAGGCAAATACGGCGCCAGCAGCATTGATACTGAAACAACAGCAAACACAGCCGGCTTCCTTCACCAGCGGCACGATGCGCCTTTTCTCGCGGTGGCATCTTTCCTCAACCCGCACAACATCTGCGAATGGGCGCGGGAACAAAGGCTGCCGCTGGGACCGATCGGCGCGCCGCCGTCCGCCAATCAATGCCCGCCACTGCGCGCGGATCACCTGCCTCAAAAATATGAGCCGGAGATCGTGGCGCTCATGCGCCGCTCCTATCAGGCAGCGCCGATGTTTCCCGTCGGCAATTTCGACGATGCCAAGTGGCGTCAATACGAGTGGGCCTACTATCGGCTGATTGAGAAGGTCGATGCGCAAATCGGAATCGTGCTGCAGGCTCTGCGTCACTCGGGACATGAAAGGGACACATTGATTGTGATGCTTGCCGATCACGGCGATTGCCAGGGCGCGCATCTGTGGAACCAGAAGACCGTCTTCTACGAGGAGGCGAGCCGTGTTCCCTTCGTGCTCAGCTATCCAGCCGCCATCAAGCCGGGAACCTCGAAGCGGCTTGTGAATACAGGCATCGACCTGATTCCGACGCTGTGCGACTTTGCGGGGATTGCTCCGCCGCCGGGCCTGCCGGGGCTGAGCGTGAAGAACGGCGTCAATGATCCGCGCAAGTATGTGGTGGTGTCCAACAAGATGGTGCAAGGTGCGCCGGTTGATGGCAGCCTGCCCACTTCAACCGGCCGGATGCTGCGCGCGCAGCGCTACAAATATTGCGCATACAACACCGGCAAAGACCCTGAATCGCTCGTGGACCTGTGGGAAGATCCCGGCGAGATGGTGAACCTTGCAGTCGATCCCCGATTCAAGCCGATCCTCGACGAGCATCGGGCGATGCTCTCTGAGTGGTGCCGCAATACGCACGATTCATTCAAGCTCTCTGCGGAAGCGTAGAATGGTGCGAACAATCATCCGACAGGAAAAGGAATGGGACAAATATCTACTCGCTTGAGCCTCGCTTTGATTCTCTTTGCCGTAATCTTCTGCGGTTCGAGTACTTTGTTCGCGCAAAGCCGCTGGGTTCATTTCGGCTCGAACGGCAAGCTCGTTTACGCGCTTACATCCAAAGGCGACCGCATTCCCGACTTTTCCTACGCGGGCTATGAAGGCGGAGGCGTGGCCCTGCCGGTTGCGCCTGCCCGGGGCACCGTCAGGCCGTCCGGAGCAGATGACACTACAGCGATTCAGCAGGCCATCGACGCCGTTTCAGAGCTGCCTCTGACGGGAGGATTTCGCGGCGCCGTCGAGCTTGCGCCAGGCACATTTCATTGCTCAGGCACGATTTCGATTACGGCCTCGGGCGTGGTCCTGCGCGGAGCCGGCAGCGGCAATCGCGGCACAACCATCATCATGACGGACGCGCCGCATCTCGCCCTGCGCATCGCCGGACAACTGCAACAGAAGCTCAGCAGGGTGGAAACCGCCATCACGGATCACTACGTTCCTGCCGGGACATTGACCCTCCACGTCGCGGATGCAAGCCAACTGCATTCAGGCGATACCGTGCTGATTGTGAAGCCGGTCACCCAGGCATGGATTCACTTTATGGGGATGGACGATCTGCATCGCCACGGCAAGAACGAGCACTGGGTGAACAGCGCGCATCTCGACACACGGCGGCGTATCGCGGCGGTTTCAGGTCATACGATTACGCTCGATGTGCCTCTGATGGATGACTACGATGCACGCTTTTTCGATGGCGGCCATGCAGTAGTCCGCAAGATTGAGGTCAGCGGTCAAATCGCACAAGTGGGCATCGAAGACCTGCGCATCCTTGCCCCCCGGCGCAGCATACCACTGGGCGCTCCGGCGTTCGACGGCCTTGTCATGCAGAATGCCGTGAATAGCTGGGTGAAATCGGTGGTGCTGGAAGATACGACCAATGGCATTCATATCAATTCCGGTACCGAGCGGATCACGGTGCTCAAGTGCAACGTAGCGCAGCATGTACCCGTGACCACCGCCGCCAAGCCATTCAACTTCTCCGCAAACGGATCGCAGATTCTGTTTGACCGCTGCACAGGCAGCGGTGACAACACTTTCTACTTTGCCACCCAGTCGCGCCAGCAGGGTCCGGTGGTGGTACTGCACTGCCGCTTTTTCGGCAATGGGCATATCCAGCCGCATCAACGCTGGTCAACGGGCCTGCTGATTGACAATTGCGACGTGCCCGGCGGCGGCATCGACCTGATGAATCGCGGTGAGATGGGATCTGGCCACGGCTGGGCCATTGGCTGGGCGGTAGCGTGGAACAACACGGCAAAGTCGTTCGGAATGAACACACCGCCCGGCACCTATATCTGGTCCATCGGCAATCGCGGCAAGGAGACTGACCCGCGATTTCCGGTCTTTGATCGATCAAAGCGCGCGACCCTTGCGCCAGCCACAATCGAATCACCCGAGCATCGAGTAAAGCCGCGAAGCCTTTACCTGGAGCAATTGAAGGAGCGTCTCGGGCCATCCGCGCTCAAGAACATCGGATACTAACGGAGCTCCGCGGGCGTGTTTGCAGGGGTTAATCTGCCGGATCGATGGGCCGCTGAACCGGATGCGGCAGGCCGATTCGGCGTTGGCAGTGCCTTGCGCTATCCAGAGATGCGAGGCCGTCGCTGGCGCTGGTACACTTCGAGCGAAGCGCCCGTGCGAATGGAGCCGCCTGGCGGGGAGAGAGCCATCCGGATCAAGCGTGCAGTTGAAAAAATTCCCGGCGGAATGATGGTTGTGCCGCTCACCTGCGGAGCAATCATCACCACGTTCGCGCCGGGGACGGCCAGCTTCTTCGGTTCGTTCACGGGCGCGCTGTTCACAAGCGCGATTCCCATCATCGCGGTCTTCTTTGTCTGCCTGGGAAGCACGATCTCCGTGCGTTCACTACCGCGAATGATCCGGCGGGGCGGCGCAATGATGGCGGTAAAGCTCGGCCTGGGAGTAGTGGCGGGCTTCCTGCTCGGTCGCCTCATCGGCATCCTGCCCATCCAGAGCGGATGGCTGGCAGGCATCTCGACGCTGGCCGTGGTGGCGGCCTTCAACGATACCAACGGCGGGCTGTACATGTCCCTGATGGAGTACTACGGGAGGCATGAAGATGCCGGCGCCTACTGCGTCATGGCGCTGGAGTCAGGGCCATTCTTCACCATGCTCACGCTGGGCGTGGTGGGGCTGGCGAGCTTTCCGTGGCAAACGATGACGGGCGCAATTCTCCCGCTCTTTCTGGGGATGGCGCTCGGCAACCTGGATCCAGAACTGCGCGAGTTCCTGGGCAAGGCCGCGCCGGTGATGATTCCCTTCTTCGCATTCGCGCTCGGATCGACGCTGAATCTGGCGCAGATCTGGCAGGCGGGCATCATCGGATTTCTGCTGGGAATCGCGGTGATCGCGGTTTCCGGAGCCTTTCTCATCCTCGTCGACCGGTGGACGGGCGGAACAGGGGTTGCAGGCATGGCTGCCTCAACAACGGCGGGCAATGCGGCGGCAGTGCCCGCGCTGGTGGCCGCAGCCAACCATAAGTATGCGGCCGCCGCGGCCCCGGCCACCGTTCTGGTGGCTGCCTGCGTCATTGTGACCGCATTTCTGGCTCCAGTGCTCACCGCGTGGTGGTACCGCCGAACGCAACTCAGCGCGCTGGCCGGCGGCAAGGAGTGAGCGCAATGGCAAAGATGCTGGTCGTCGCGGATGACCTGACCGGCGCCGCCGATTGTGGGGTAGCTTGCGCCAGTCATGGCCTGCGCACCGTCGTCGTGCTGGCAGAGGATGGCGGGGAAGTCGATGCGGATGTCCTGGCCGTAGACGGCAACACGCGTTCTCTGGAGTGTAACAAAGCCGCTGCGGAAACCGCGCGAATCGTGCAACGGTATCTGCGCGATCAAGGCACTTTGCTGTATAAGAAGCTGGACTCTGTGCTGCGCGGAAATGTGGCCGTGGAGTTGCGAGCCGCTCTGGAAGCGCGCCGCGCGCTGGCTTCCGCGGACGAGCGGATTGTGGCTGTGCTGGCGCCGGCCTTTCCCGCCAACGGACGGACCACGGTGAACGGGCGGCAGCTTGTCCACGGCAAGCCTATCGAGGAAACCGAGCTGTGGCAATATGAACGCATGACCGCCCGGTCATTTCTTCCTGAGATGCTGAATGAAGCGCATCTGCGCTCCGCGCTGGTGACGCTCGAATTGATTCGAAGTGAGCACAGCGCGTTGCGGAAAGCGATGAAGACGCTGGCGCGGGAGGCCGATGTGCTGGTTTGCGACGCGGAGACCGATGACGACCTGCGCGCCATTGCAGAGGCTTCCATGGCGCTCGGGCGCGGCGCCATTTGGGCTGGATCGGCGGGGCTGGCCTATCATCTGCCACTCGCCGCGGGAATCACGAGCGCTTCGGTGAGGACTGGAGATGAACCGCTGGCCACCGGGCCTACGCTCTTTGTGGTTGGCAGCGGCTCCAGCATATCGCGCGACCAGGCGGAATTTCTGGCCGCCCGGTCAGATGTGATGACATTGAAGATTGCGCCGGGAGTTATGCTCGGCGGCGAGGGGTTGCCTGAGTGGCGCGCATGCCAGTCGGCGCTCGAAGAAGCATTGCAGGCAGGCCGGGATGTCGCGGTCATGCCGGCGCCGCAACCGGGATTGGAAACCGCCAAAGGGTTGCTGCTCGCCGCGACTCTGGCGGAGATGGTTCGGCCCTTTGCGGATCACGTCGGCGCCCTTGTGGTGACCGGCGGCGAAACTGCGCGCGCAGTCTTTCAGGCATGGAGCATCTGCCGGATACAGCTTGTAGGCGAAGTGGAAGCGGGCCTGCCGTACTCGGTCGCCACAGGATGGAAGAGCCGGCTGCCGATCCTCACCAAAGCGGGCGCCTTCGGCACGCCGGAGACATTCCTGCGTTGCCTGCAATTTCTCCGTGCGCTTGACCGCGGCGGCCGGCAGAATCCAAAAGACAAAGGAGTCAAATGAACGAATTGCCGATCATTGCCATGACCATGGGAGACGCTGCGGGCGTCGGCCCCGAGGTCGTCATGAAGAGCCTCACTCACGCGGAGCTCTACGCACAGTGCCGGCCGCTGGTGATCGGCGACGCGGCGCGGTTGCGTGAGGCGGGACGGATCGCAGGATGCCATCTGGCCGTACGTGTGTTTGCCGAAGATGAAATCGCGCAGGCCGTATTCGAGCCGGGCACAGTGAATTGCGTCGATCTGAAGCTGATTCCCGAGGAACTGCCGTGGGGCAAGCTCTCCGCCGTGGCCGGAGACGCCGCATTCCACTACGTGGAGGTTGCGGCAAGACTTGCGGTTGCGGGCAAGGTCGCGGCCATCTGTACCGCTCCGCTCAATAAAGAGGCACTGCATGCGGGCGGGCACAACTTCCCGGGCCACACCGAACTGCTGGCGCACCTGACCGGAACGCAGGAAGTCTCGATGATGCTGACCACGCCCAAAATGCGCGTGCTGCACGTAACCACGCACATCGGACTAATTGATGCCATCGCCAAAATCGAACCGGGGCTGGTGGAGCGCACCATTGCGCGCGGCCACCATGCGCTCGTCAAAGCCGGAATCGCCAACCCGAAGATTGCCGTCTGCGGCATCAATCCCCACGCCGGCGAAAATGGGCTCTTCGGCTACGGCGAGGAGGAGACAAAGATTGCGCCGGCGATCGCGGCCTGCCGCCAGAAGGGCTGGAATGTGGAGGGCCCGCTGCCGGCGGACACGCTGTTTTTTCGCGCCCAGCGCGGCGATTTTGATCTGGTCATCGCCATGTATCACGACCAGGGCCACGGACCCGTAAAGGCGCTGGGGTTGGAGTCGGGCGTAAACATTACCATCGGACTCCCAGTTATCCGTACCTCGGTCGATCATGGCACGGCGTTCGACATCGCAGGCACCGGCAAGGCCGACGAGCGCAGCATGCTGGAGGCGATGCGGCTGGCGATCGAACTCGCACCACGCGGCGCGGGAGTATGATGAAAGCCGAATCACCTTTCTACGCAAGATGGCACCGCACGCGTCAGGCGACGCGGCGAGGCGGCATTTTGAAGCACTGGAAAGCGCAGAAGGATCGGTATGACTACCCTGGCAGCAACCACCAGCCGAGAGCGGCTGGCCAATGCATTGAATCATCGGCAGCCCGACCGCATTCCGTTGGACATTGGCGGAACCTCCGTCACCGGCATCCACGCCAGTTGCGTGGCGGCGCTGCGTGATTATTACGGCCTCGAAAAGCGTCTGGTGCGGATTCATGAGCCCTCGCAGATGCTGGGCCTGGTAGAAGACGACCTGAAAGACGCGATGGGCCTGGACGTGACCGGAGTCTTCCGGCGCGGCACCAAATGGGGCTTTCCAGCGGAGAACTGGAAGCCCTGGCTCTTCAATGGGCTGGAGGTGCTGGTTCCCGGAGAATTCAACGTTACAACCGACTCGAACGGCGACACGCTGATCTACCCTGAAGGCGACACTACGGCGCAGCCGAGCGGGCGCATGCCGGCCGGTGGCTTCTTCTTCGACTGCATCGTGCGCCAGGACCCAATCGACGAAGACAAGCTGAATCCCGAAGACAATCTGGAGGAATACGGCCCGATTTCACAAGCCGACCTCGATTATCTGGCGACCGCGGCAAAGGATGCGTTGGCATCGGGGCGCGGTGTCATCGCGGGCTTTGGCGGCACCGCCTTCGGCGACATCGCGATCGTGCCGGGTCCGGGGCTCAAGCATCCGAAGGGAATACGCGATATTACGGAATGGTACGTCTCCACGCGGAGCCGCCAGGATTACATCCACAGAATCTTTGAGCGCCAAAGCGAGATTGCGCTGGCGAATCTGGAACGTATCCACGCGGTCGTTGGCGATGCTGTGCAGGCGGTCTACCTTTGCGGCACGGACTTCGGCACACAGACCTCCGCCTTCTGCTCCGTGAAGACGCTCCAGGAGTTGTACGCGCCTTATTACAAGCGCATCAACGACTGGATTCATGCGCACACACCGTGGAAGACCTTCAAGCATTCCTGCGGCGCGGTTTCGAAGTTTATCCCCACGTTTATTGAGGCGGGATTCGATATTCTCAACCCGGTGCAGTGCTCGGCTACGGGCATGGAACCCGAACAGTTGAAAGCGAATTTCGGCGACCGCATCGTGTTCTGGGGTGGTGGCGTGGATACGCAGAAGACACTACCCTTCGGCACGCCGGCCCAGGTCCGCGAAGAGGTGCTGCGGCGCTGCGGGATCTTCGCGCCGGGCGGCGGCTTCGTCTTCAACCCGGTTCATAATATTCAGGCGCAGACGCCAGTTGAAAATATTGTGGCCATGGTCAACGCCGTACACGAATTCAACGGACGGAAATGAGCGCGCGGACGAGCGCGCATGCAAGGCTGAGAAGAACAACATGACGACCGCAATTGATATCACCAGCCGCGAACGGCTTGCGAACACCTTGAACCACAAACAGCCCGATCGTGTTCCCATTGACTTTGGCGGAACCGCCGTGACCGGTGTTCACGCCAGTTGCGTGGCAGCGCTGCGCGACTATTACGGGCTGGAGAAGCGGCCGGTCAAGATCCACGAGCCGTTCCAGATGCTGGGCCTGCTTGAAAACGACCTGCTGGAGGCGATGGGCGTGGACGTGGTGGGCGTCTTTGCGCGCGGCACGATGTTCGGCTTTCCGGCAGAGCGATGGAAGAGCTGGGAGTTCAACGGACTCGATGTGCTTGTTCCCGGCGACTTCAATGTAACCACAGACGACCGCGGCGACACGCTTATCTATCCCGGCGGCGACACCAGCGTCCCCCCGAGCGGACGAATGCCGAAGGGCGGCTACTTCTTCGATTGCATCGTGCGCCAGGATCCAATCGACGAAGAGAAGCTGAACCCGGAAGACAACCTGGAGGAGTACGTCCCTGTCTCTCAGGAGGAGCTTGACCACTTTGCCCGCGCGGCCACGCAAGCGGCGGCAACAGGCCGCGGCGTCATCGCCAGCTTTGGCGGCACCGCATTCGGCGACATTGCGCTCGTCCCCGGCCCGTCCGTCAAGCATCCCCGGGGCATCCGCGATGTGGCCGAGTGGTACGTCTCCACGCGCAGCCGCCAGGACTACATTCACAGGATCTTTGAGCGCCAGTGCGAGATCGGCATCCAAAATCTGGAGCGCATCCATGCGGTAGTCGGCGACAAGGTGCAGGCAGTCTTTATCTGCGGCACGGATTTCGGCACGCAGACCTCCGCATTCTGCTCGGTAAGAACGCTTCAGGAGCTGTACGCGCCCTATTACAGGCGTGTCAATGACTGGATTCACGCGCACACGCCGTGGAAGACCTTCAAACACTCCTGCGGTTCAGTGATCAAATTCATCCCGACGTTTATTGATGCGGGCTTCGACATCCTCAATCCGGTGCAGTGTTCGGCAGCGGGCATGGACCCTGAGCAGCTCAAAGCGAATTTCGGCGACCGCATCGTGTTCTGGGGCGGTGGCGTGGATACGCAGCACGTTTTGCCCTTCGGCACGCCGGCCGAGGTCCGCGAGCAGGTGCTGCGCCGCTGTGCGATCTTCGCGCCCGGCGGCGGCTTCGTCTTCAACACAATTCACAACGTGCAGGCGGGCACGCCAGTCGAAAACATCGTCGCCATGCTGGACGCGGTGCGCGAGTTCAACGGCAGAAAGTGAAAGCGGCGAGGCGCCGGGCAGAGGCTCCGGCCGTTTTGGAGTCCGCAGCGGCACTGTGCTATATTTTGAAGGGCGGAGTCATTTGCCTTCGCTTCAACCGTGCGATGGAAAGCCTGCCGCACGGCCTCCCTTGATGGATTGGACGCGTAGCTCAACTGGCAGAGCATTCGGCTCTTAACCGACAGGTTGTAGGTTCGATTCCTACCGCGTCCACCAATAAATCAATAACTTGACGGCTCTTGCGCTCAGTCTGCCCTCAGTTTTGCTGAAACGCGAGCTGCGCTATCTTGATTCCTGCGATGGTCCTTTCATCCGTCACATCGCCCCCCACACAATGAGCGTGGTTCGCGTGTCCGCCTGATGCATCATTCTCCGCTGCATGGCAACGAGCGCGGCACTGCATCAAGTCGAGGGCGAGATGTGCGCCGGGAAGAACGTGTGCCGTGGCACCCCATAGGGTACTGATTCGTAGCCAGCTTCACACAACAACCACCTTGGTTTTCGACTGCGTCAACGAGTCCAGCGCCTCAGGCGAGGCGCCATCGTCGGTAATCAGGATATCGATCGCGTTGATCGGGCAGATGAGTGCCGGACTGCACTGGCCGACTTTGCTTGAATCCGCCACAACCACCACCTGCCTGGCCTGGCGCACCATGGCCCGCACCACGGCGGCTTCTTCGTGTTCAATGATTGACGCTCCGTGCTCAGCGTCGATCCCGCAAACACCGATGAAAACACGCTGCAGGACGAATCCGTTCAGCGATTCCAATGCCGTTGTACCTACCAGCGAAAAAGCTCCCGGCCAGCGCAGCGAGCCTCCGGTAAGAATCGTGTTCACGCCGCCGCCGGAACCGAGTTCCATGCAGATATTGATGGCGTTCGTGACGATGTTCAGATGCTTCCGATTCTTCAGCAGGCGGGCAATTTGTGCTGTCGTTGTGCCGGCGCTGAATCCGATGGTATCCCCTTCATTGATCAATTCCGCCGCTGCAGCGGCAATGCGGCGCTTCTCGCGCGCAAACCGATCCTCGCGAGTGGCAAACGACGCATCAAAGCGAAACGGCTCGTATACAGCCTGATCGGCCAGCATCGCGCCACCATGGGTGCGATGCACAAGCCCGCGCGCTTCAAGCCGGGCCAGGTCCCTGCGAACGCTGGCCGGCGATGTGCCGACGATTGACATCAAATCGTCGACCGAAGTCTTGCCGTGGCTCAAAAGCAGCCGCAGGATGGTGTTTGCGCGCTCATCGGTTTTCGAGGACATGGCGGACGGAAAAGCGCCTCCCGGGTTTGATGGTGTAACCAGGTTCATTCTACTGAATGGCCCGCGATTGCCGTCGCAACGGCAGAGTCCAGTGCCTGGCGCAAAGCGCGAACATCGGCCTCCGCCAGCACGAAGCGGACCAACTCCGCACTCTTTGGCACTCCAATGCTCAGGCCGCTCTTGCGATACCTCACCGGGTTCTTCACCTGCTTTCTGAGCGAAGCGTGAAACTCCGCGGCGCCGGTGACACGGGCCAGTTCAACCGCATTGCGGGCATTGATGCCGCTGCCCGCCATCACGCCAACCCTGGTTCCCGCACGCTTGACCAGCCGGGCAATCTGTGCCCCGCCTTTGCGCGCTGTTTGCTTGCCTCCGGAGGTGAGAATCCGATGCGCTCCAGCAGCGATGACATCCTCGCACGCCTGTTCAAGATCGGGAGTCATATCGAAGGCGCGGTGAAAGGTTACCTGCATGGGCAATGCAAGCTTCACGAGCTGCTCCGTGCGCCGGATGTCTACCCGGCCGTCGTCGCGAAGCACGCCAAGAACCACGCCGTTTGCGCCCAGTTGCCTTGCAACGGCAATGTCTTTTTCCATCACTTCAAGCTCGCGGATCGAGTAGACCGAATCGCCGCCGCGGGGACGGATCATCACGAAGAGATCGATCGCAACGGCGTTCCGGACTGCCTGAATGAGGCCTGCACTTGGAGTAATGCCGCCTTCCATCAGATCGCTGCACAACTCGATGCGTTCTGCCCCTCCCTTGGCCGCGACAATCGCCGATTCCAGAGAGTCCACACAAATTTCAAGTACCATGATCGATCCCAGTCTTACTGGCTTTCAGATCCCAGCGCGCACGTACGATCACACTGAATCCAAAGCGCAAGTGATATAGCCCTTGCCCTCGGGCGGCCAGTTGCGCTCGTCCGCGCCATCAATACTCAGGCCTGATGATCGCTCATCTCGAGAGCGCGGAAGCCGTTGTCGTGCCCAGGTCCCGGAATCGGGACCTGGGACAGTCAATTTTTGTAAATCAGCCAATGAGCAAAGTCTAGAAGTTGTAGTGCAGCGCAAACTGCAGCGTGCGTGAGTTCGAACGCGGCTGCTGAAAGTAAACGTTGCCGAAGTTTGGATCCGTGATGCTGGAATCCGGATTCCCATAGCTCACGATATTGAATGCATTGAAAGCATCGAACCGGAAACCGATCGACTGCTCACGGAACGTATTGAAGTCCTTGAAAGCCGACAGGTCCATATTGACGAAGCCCGGTCCGCGAATTGAGCCGTTGCTTTCAGTCCCGAAAGTATCGGGAGCGGGCACGCCGTAGGCGCACACGCCATTGTCCACTCCCGGCGTGAGACACGGCTTCGCTGACGGATCAGTGCCCCACCAGTTTACGTTGCTGCGGCCCACGACCTTCAGCTTACGGTACTGGTTCACACGGCTGGCGCCGTAACTATTGGAGTTGTTGCCTGGTCCGGTGATGACCTGCGGGAAGCCCGAGTAGGCTGCGAAGGCGGTCGCGATCTTCCAACCACCCAGCGCCTCATCCACCAGCCGGTTGGCATTGGGAAGGAACATCTGCCCGTGGCCTACCGGCAGTGCATACACGCCCGTCGCGGAGATGTTCTGCGGCACGTCATAGCCGGCCGGACCGTAGTCTGCGTGGCTGTTGTAGTAGTTCTGGAATGCGCCGCTGTAACCGTAACCGGGGGTAAAAAAGCTGCCGAACAGCGAATAGTTGCCTATGCTGTTGGTCATCGCCTTGCTCCACGTGTAGTTCAGAGTGTACTCGAGTCCGTGGCTCAAGCGCTGGCGCAGCACAGCCTGCAACGCGTTGTAATTCATCATGGCGCGCGACTCGGTAATAAGGAGCCCGCCATTGCCGCCGACGCCCAGCGCCGAATCGACCCCATCCACGCCAATGTACTTGCTGTTGTAAAACGGGGCCGAGGTGGAATCGCCGTTCACCAGCCACTGATTGACGTTGCCGTAGTCTTCAATGTGCTGCCCCTGTTCGCCCACGTACCCCACTTGCAGCGAAAGCGTTTGGCTGAGTGCGTACTCCGTCGTGAGGTTCCACTCCTGCACGAACGCCGGCTGAATGTTCTGCGGATACGCCGTGAAGCCGTTGTTGGAACTGCTGTACTGAACGCTGGTGTCGGTATTGGTAAAGCCTTCCTCGGCTGTGTTTGGCGTGGCCACCGCCGTTGGGGTAGGGGCGTTGACCGTGAAACCGGCCGCCTGCATGAAGGGCATAATCGCTGTCAGGCGCTGATTGAATGAGTTGCCCTCAAAGAAGCTTACCGCTCCATAGCCACCGCGGATGACTGAGCGTTGAGTGATCTGGTAAGCAAATCCAACGTGGGGCATCCATTGCCTGAAGTTTGGTTGGTAACAGGCAGTGTTGGGGCAGATCGCCGCATCGGGCGGCGCGCCTACGGGAATGTGACCGGCATACATGATCTGCCCCGTCGCCAGGTTGATATTTCCGGTCCGGTCGGATTGCTCGACCCACGGCTCGTCGTACTCGTAACGCAGGCCGTAAACCACTGTGAGATCGGGGAGCACCTTAAAGCTATCCTGGGCAAAGCCAGCTGCGCGCCATTGACGCTGCCCGACATTGACGCTTGATAAAGTAACACCTCCCGACGATACACGGTCCAGCACAAAATCCGCCGGGCCGTAACCGCTGGCGGTTGCGGCGAACGGACTCGACGTGAAGGCTCCGCTGTAATTAAGCGAACCCATGTAGCCGTCGTTGTTGCCCGTCGGGTAGTTGTTCTGGTAGCGCTTTGCGTCCACGCCCATACTGATGAAATGCTTTCCGCGCTGCCACGTCAGAACGTCGGTGTAGGTGTAAGTATTGTCGATGACTCCGGCAACGTAAGCCGAGGTGCCAACGCTGCTGAGGCCGTTGTTGAGGTTCTGGTTGGTGAACCCATTGTACGCTTGATTCGGAAAGGTGATGCCTACCTTGGCGTTGCCTGTAGTACCGAAGATTCCCGTCGGATCCGTCGGGAGTCCCTGGTTCCAATCTGTCCGAGTAAAGCCGATACGCGCATTATTCACGAGCGAAGGAGAGAATGTATGTACCCAACTCGCCCCCACGATCCAGGTCGGATACAGATCCTCGACCGGGAAGAGAATGGGCATAACCGAAGTCCCGCCGTTATAGGCGTGGGAGTCCGAGAAAAAGGCCGTGATTTTGTCGCTGGGCCGCATGTCGTATTCGAGCTTCAGGTCGCCCTGGTTGTTGCCGATAAAATTCTTGATCGGAGCCTCGTAGTTGTTCTGCGCAATTCCATCGGTGGGAGGCACGCACAAACCACCCGTCGGCGTCACCGGGTTATCCGCTCCGCAGTCGGGATATAGATTTGGATGTGCAAACAGAAACTTGGCTACCGGATTGTTGACGGGGATGCCGGTATCGCCAGAGTATGGCTGAAATGTGTACGTGGTCTTTCCAGCGACAGTCGCAGTGCTGAGCGAGTTGTAGAGCTGGATCGGATTGGAGCCGTTGAGCAAGGCGGAGAAATCGCCGTTGCGCATTGCCGCTGGAATCACGCTCGCATGCTGGAATCCCCCGCTGTTCTGGCGTGCCCCGAGGTAATCGGCAAAGAAGAACAACTTGTCGCGCTTGATGGGACCACCGATCGTGCCCCCAAACTGCGTCTGCGTGAATGGGTTGATAGGCGTCACCGGTGTAGTCAGGCCGTTGAGGTAGGAATTTGCGTTGAAGCGATAATTCTGCACGTAGGCGTAGACCGAACCGTGAAATTGATTCGTGCCGCTCTTCAGCACAAGCTCCACGGCGGCGCCATTCACGTTTCCTTGATCGGTCGGCGAGTCAGCCGTCACCACTCTCATCTCGTCGAGAGCCTCGGGGGCCGGACTGTACGAAATCAGATTGTTGTAGGTCTCGTTGTCGTCGATGCCGTCGATCGTGTAGTTGTTCGCCTGCGACCGATTGCCATTGAAATTGGGGGTGTCGGAGTTGAACGTACTGCGCTCGATGCTCGTGGAGCCCGACGTTCCATACGACGACACCGCGCCCGGCATATAGAGCGTAACCGCCGAGAAATCGAGACCGTTCAGCGGTAGATTCGAGATGGTATTTGCGGTGAAAACGCTGCCGATCGTGGGGCTGCTGGTATTCAGAATAGGCGCCGCCGCTGATACGCTCACGCTGGTTGTCGTGCTCCCCACCTCTAATTGCACATTGAAGTTCGCCGTCTGCTGAACTTCCAGGGAGAACGGCGCGATGGTTCCGTTCTTGAATCCGGGCGCCGTGATCGCCACCTGGTAATGGCCAATCGGCAAAAATTGAATGCGGAAAAGTCCGTCCGCATTTGTGGTTGCGGAGGTGGACACGCTGGTGTCCAGGTCGGTTGCCACTACCTTGGCGCCGGGCACCACGGCGCCACTCGGGTCAGTCACCTGGCCGGTAATCGTACCCGTTACGGTCTGGGCGGGGGCTAGGGAAACGCACAGTACCAGTGCGAACCCAAGAAGAATGCGCAGAAAATTTTTAGTGTTCATCGAGGCCTCGCTTCAAGAGTTGCAGGTGGTGGGCAACTGCGTGCGGTTGCCGATGTTATGAGCCGCCACGGTGACGCCGGAAACCACGGCGCCGGTTGGGTCGGCGGCTACGCTGCTGGTGGATTCAGCCACGTTTTGGGCGCACAAAACCATCACGTTAACGAACATCAAACACACGATCAGGGAGAGAAATTTGCGAGCGGGATGTCGCATGTTGACCTTCCTTTTGTAAAGGTTGCAGAGCACCGGAGAACGCCAAGGCCTTTTGAAACAATGAAAGAGCCTAAGCCCAACGATGTTAGCTACAGTACTTCAATTTGATTAATATGTCCACAAAAATGATTAAATTGGTCATTTTTGCCTCAAGGTCGATTACTTATACAAACTCAAGAGGCAGGAAATGGCAGGCATTTATCGCGAATTATAGATATCTATTATATTTATTATCAATAATATACAATGATATTCCGCGACCTGACTGAGACAGGATGTCCGGGGTGTACTGTATCTCCCGAGTTACCGCTGGTGATTAAGATGAGCAGATTCTTTATGCCGCCCGGGGCGAGGAATTGTCTTGGCAGGGTGTAATGCCAATGGCCCTGCCAGATTTCCTGGGCCTGACGCCGCCCTCACATTACAGGGCAAAAACTCGCTTCTCTATTTCGCTTTTGATTCAAGAAGGATGGATTGGTCCGGCGCAAGATCAACGTGGATACTCCCGCCCGTCACGGGCGTGGACGCGCCGCTCCATACCGAGCGCCATGCGACATTATTCCACGCGGCAGGCGCTTCCACGATGAAATGGCGGCTGTGATCAGCATCATCGCGTAATCCCTCTTCCATGTTTCCGAAGAGCAGATGAATCCTTCCGTCCGAGGTCATCCACGCGCCCGCGGCTCCCGTCTGCTCCGCGTCGACGCTCCGGACATGGAGTAAACCGGCATCACGTTCGAGCGCATTCACCGCGGCGGCAGCCAACACATACGGAGCCGGGCTTCCACCCAAAATCTTCAGCAGCCGCTCACCAGGATGCACCGAAAATTCCGGTGGATCCCAAAGCAGAAGTTTCTGCGCCGCATCGTCCTTCAATACAAGCTCGGGGAATCCGTCCGTGCTGTAGATGGTCGTTGCCATGCCCTGAGCTGATGCAGAAGCAGCTTGCAGAGAAGTATCAAGCACTTCCTGCACCGGAAAGCGCGACGGCACATTGCGGACGGCTAACCCTTTCAGGTCGCCGGCCTGCGCGGTGTGAATTGACGCGAGCGTCTCGCCGCGCTGAAATTGGCGCAATCCGGCGAGCGAGAGCAGCCGCGGATCGATGCCACCGGCAAAGCTGCCAAACAAGGCCACCGGCCTGCCTCGATCAATCATCTGCTGGAGGCCGCTAAGTTCCGCAGGATGCATGTGCGACGGCGTTTGGACGATTGCCATTCCGGTGTTGACGCGCGGCAGCCACTCGATACGTGTTGCAGACATGATCGGGACATGCCACTTGATGATGGATCCCGTCTGCTCGTCGATCCATTCCTTGATGGTCGAGTCTTTTGTCGCGTGATCGATCTGCCATTGCATTGCGGACCGCGAATAAACGACCGTCGGTCCGAAGACTTCCTTCGTTTGAGCGGCGTCGCGCACGGCGGCATTGACGTTGCTGCTCAGAAAGGCGACATCGCTCGCCGAGAGAAGCCGCTTGCCCTGGTTTGCCCATGAGATGTACGACCCTTGCGGCATGACCAAGCCATCCGGTGTTATGACCGCCGCATGCGAATAAGCCCAGATTCCCCAGCGAAGCCGCTGCGGCACTGTGTGCAACACATCCCATGATTCCCACGCATCAAAGGTCTCCACCAGCGGATAATGGCGAACCTTCGTACCGGCGAGCATCGCTCCGTGCATGAGCGTATAAGCGAGCTGATAGCTCCAGCCAAGCGTCGGCGAGTTCCAAAAGTCTTTCTGGCGTACACCGACCTCATTCCACGCGCCGGCCCATGTCTGATCCACAAAGATATCGAGATAGCCTTCCCTGGCAATCTGCTCAAGGTCGCATCCATTGCTGCGCCAGTCTCCTATCGCGCTGGCCGCATTCGAATACATCATGAGCAAAGCATGCGGGTTGGCCAGCTTCGTCTCGCGAACCAGAGCGGCAACACTCGCCGTCGCCTGTTGAATCGCCTCGTGCGACGGCATCAGAGTGCCCATCGGCCCTCTGCGCTTGTAGGGGATGGGAAAACCGAAGGAATCACGAAGCATCAGCGCATCCAATCCGGCTGCGCGGGACAAGCTGCCCCACTGCGCCGCGAATGCGGCATGCACGCTCATCCCTTCAGTCAATCCATGCGGAAGCCCTCCGAGCGGTGTGGGATCCGCATGCAACGTATTGGCGGGATTAAAGAACCTCCGCGCACCCGCACGAGCCTGGCCCTTGCTATTGGCGAACGCGGTAAAGGCCTCGGGATGACGCTTGGCCCACGGCGTAACCTCGCCATAAGCGTCATCCCACGCATACACCAGGCTGCCGACCTTGAAGTTGTGAATTCCGTGCTCTTCAGCCGTTGCGCGCATCATTTCCGCAAGGCGCTTCAGATCGGCATACGTCCACGGTCCATACCCCTGCTTCTGCACCATAACCGGATTGGCAAACCGCTGCTTCCATTCTTCGCGGCGCTGCTCCGTCGAGCCTGGCAGCGATGAAGTCTCTGCCACCCATGGCTGCTGCCCCGTTCCAAGCGGCAGAGAGATCCGCTGCTGCAGATTGCCGCTCCATTCCATGATGTAGGCGACAGTCCATCCCACATTTAGAATGACTCCCTTGTCGCCGGAAACACCGCGATACAGAGGCGTGAAGCGGCTCCAGAACGTGTTAACGGAGTCTTGAAGGTGACTCTGATCAAACCAATAGAGATCGACCTCAAGCCAGCGATCACCGGGAACGGTAACTGCCGATTCATTCGATGAATGCTCTTCCGCGGTACACCTCAAGCAACATGCAAGCATCATGCACAAGAGGAGCAACGCGCTTTGCCGTCGCAACATACCAATCATGACGGTGATAACGATATCAAGCGGAAGGAGATGCTGTATAGGATTAATCCATTACATAAAATGGCCAGTTCATGGAACCGCGAGGTTGAGCAGGAGCCCGGAGTGAAACACACCGATTGAGCCAGAAGCCGCGCGCTTTATACCCGGCTGTATCGCAGGACGGGCATGATCAGCTCGCCACTCCGGATGCGTATGCGCTCCTTTGCTTCTCTTCCGGCCAGATCTCCGCTCATTCAGGACCGTGCGCGAGCCCGGCCTCTGACGCGTTGTCCGCGAACACCTGCGTCTGTTTCCGCAGGCTGTATCCGTCTCGCGTCCGCACGCGATACTTCTGCAATTGATTGCCGACCAGCTTTACTTTGATTGCGCGCCAGCCGTGATTCGGATTAGGTTGCGGATAGTAGCTCAGGGTGTAGAGGTGCGCCAGGTCTTCCCGAATCGAAGTGAAAGCCTGTTGCTCGTCGTGCCAGTTCCCCGCAAAGTAGGCCTTGCCGCCCGTCGCTTTGCTGATACGCCGAAATGCCGCCGCGGTAGCTGGTTGCTCCGTGGCCCTCCATGTGCTGATGATATAGATGATTGTCCCCGTTGACTGGGCCAGCTCCGCCACATCCTCCGGTGGAATCGAACTGGCGTTATCCGGCCCGTTTGAAAAGACCACAATCGCTTTCCGGCCGCGCAGCGGCGCCGCATCTTCAACCGTCAATAACAGACAGTTATAGAGTGCCGCGTCATCGCCCGCCACGGTCCTCCGCACTCCCGCCACGATCCTCGATCGGTCAGTCGTCAGCGTCGCCGCGCGCAGTAGGTTGCGGCTGAAGGAGTATAAAGCTATCTTGTCCGCAGCTCCCATAGAACGCACGAAATCAATCGTGGCATCCTGCGCGAAAACGAAGCCCCGGTACATATAGTTACTCGTATCGAAGAGAATGAAAACACTGGCCCCGCCCACCGGTGGAGCGGATGAGCGAAGCGAACCCGGCTGGCCCGCTGTGCCTAACGAACCTTGTGTGCCGCGCTCCTGCTCGGAAGCGTCCTTCTGGCCAAATCTGATTACGGACTCGTTCCCTTCCTCGAAGGTGGCGATCTTCTCCGGATTGTTGTCCTCGGTGATGGCGAAGTCTTCAGGACGGAGACCGGTGATGTAGCTCCCCTTGCGATCGGTAACTGCGACATTCAGCTGCACCAGATCAACATTCACCCTGAAGCGCGCCGCCAGGTTCTGGGCCGCCGGGCGTGGCTCGCCGCCTGGAAGAACGAGCAGACCCAGACATAGACCGAGTGATCCGAGATGCCGCTTTGCAATGATCATGTCCACACACTCTCCTTATTTGCTGGATGCTACCTGACGGCCAATCGGGCCCATACCCTGGACGGTGATTCTGCCTTGCCGGAACTCCACGGCTGTTTCTTCCATTGCGCGCAGCAGTGCGGGCCAATCGGCCGTGTTTGTTCCAAAGATGTTGGCAACCATATGACGGGTCAGGGCAGGAACGAGGATGTTAAGCATCGCCGGAGCGTACCCCTTCTCATCCGCGAGACGCGCCCAATAGAGATTTGTGGATTCCCAGGATTCACCAAACAGCCGGTTCGCGACGCCTCCCGCCACGGGAAATATATCGGTAAAGGGCAGCGTGGACGCATGGCTTTGCGCCATTGCCGGATGAGGCACGCCAAAGTCCCTCCTCAGACGCGCCGCATTGGTATCGCGCGGGGCGCGGCGCACGAGTTCATCCAATTCGCTGCCTGCGTCTCCCCAGGAGGCAGCCTGCGCGGGAAATCTGCGGCGAAACTCGGTGGCCAGGTAGAACGTATCCGTGGGTCGCATCTGAGAGATCAGCGCTGCGGCGCTCTCGGGTTGTTGCAGTGCAGCTTCAATGCTTTCCAGGCGGTGCGTCGTCAGGCAATCCGTGAGAATGCTGAGGGCCTTCGCGCGCAGTGCCGGATTCCGCGCCGCCGCTGTCAAGATCTCTTCTCCGGCCCGTTGATAGAGAGCCGCCGCATGTAATTCATTCCGGCTCACGCTCCACCAGCGAGTCACCGCCGCGTTCTCAAGGAGAATAGGGACGATTGCCCTCCAGATCAGAGCCTGCACGTGTGCCGGAGCAATGAAATCCTCCTCCACTGCAGCCAGCGCGTAGGGCAAGTCGGCGAGCGAACCCAGCAGGAAAGCGCCTCCGCCTCCTCCAACTCCCACTCCCATCGCCTTCGGCGGGCCCCAAATTTGATTGAGGCCGTAAACCGATTCGGAAGAAAAGTCCTGCGCGCGGACGAAGAGGGGATTGTTCTCAAGCACCTGAGCGCCGGGCGGTTCATAGTATGCATAGTTCAGTCCGACCAGCGTATCCCGGAGAAAGGGCGTGAGCCAAGCGCGGGCAGCTTCGAGTTGAGCTGGGGATGCCGGGGCGCGGATCACTTTGGTCAAGTCGGTTCGAACCTGCAACTCCGCGTGGCGGTTGCTGTAAATTACTGGCGACCAGGACGCTCTTACATTCCCTGAAAAAACTGGACGCGGCACCTCAAATTCGCGCAGGTCTCCCGCAAACTCAAGCATTTGGTCCTCGACCGGCGCCCCATGCGCCATCGCATCCAGGCCATCGTAAAGCGCAAAAAGCGAATCGAGGGAAACCAGTTGTTGGGCATTCATCACTACTCGAATCCGCTCGGCCAGTTGTTCATGCACGCGCCTGCCTGTCGCGGTGGTTTGGCTGGGGCCGGCAAGCAGATCGATAACTCGATCCGCACTCAGCGAATCGCTGCCTGTAGCGGCACGCACCATCGATCGCAACCCATTCCGCCCAGCATTAAAGAGTTGGGTGGACGATGCGACTCCGTTGAATGGGGCAAGCACATCCTGCCAGGAAGCACTCTGGGCGTCGGAGGAAATCTGCCCTTGCCGCGCAAGGATTTGCCATAGCCCGATCTCGGCCTGCAACGATCCCAGAGCGTTCGCGCGCAGCGGCTGGTTTGAAATCGAATTAACCTGGCCGGCAGCCTTGATGAAGCTGGCGATAGACCCGTCGTCCAATGCCGGGAATTCGGCAAAAATGGAATACCAGCTATAAAACTGGGGAAATTTGGCGGCGAGCAGTTCGACTGCATTTCCACTCAAGCGCCTCTCCAGCGGCCTTCCGCGGTCAATTGCGCTCAACGCCAGATAGAGTTGCAGCGGGCTGTTCTCTGACCTGATCTGGGATGAGGCCGCCAGTGCTTCGAGCAGCCGCTCCGGGCTGTCCCAACTACGGGTTCTCCTGGCCCAATCCCGGATCCCTTGCGATCGAGGCTCCCGCCGCAAAATTCCCTTCCAGACGGCAAGATTGCCCGGAACCTGGGGTTCCCCATTCGCATCCCATCGCACGCGCGTAAAGAGCAGCAAGAGTTCCACATTCCGGGGAAATACGCCCGTTGCCGCTGAATCGACGGTAGCCGCAGAACGATATGCCTCATAGACTCGCTTGAGACGTTGCCCTTGTATCAGGCGGATTTGCTGACTCGGCCTTACCCGTGACAGCGCATCGAAATATGCAACCAGCCAGCCGTGATCCCTGGTAATCAGATGCGGCATAAACGATGCCGGCGCTCGCGGGTCCGCTCCCACCAGGTCACGCCAGCTTTGTTCGGCTCCGGCTCCACCGGGCACGGCGACAGTTCCGGAGCGAATACAGATTTGGCTTCCATATAAGTCCAGCAAAGGCGCATAAGGAAGCAGTGTTCTGAGTCCAAGCGATCCGACGAGCACGCGCTCAGCCTGGAGATCCAATCCCGCCAGTGCCGCATAAAGGCGATCTGCGTTGCGGTCATACAGGAGGATGTCTAGAAGACTGTCGCCCACCTTGCTGCTCCACGGGCTGATCTTCGCCCAATTCCGTTCTGACGACAGGATTGGAACCCGCGTGGCAGCAAACGCGTAAGTGAAGACCGCGCCGCGCTGCAGCGCTTCTTCCAGCCTGGTCAGCGGAAAGCCCGAATCGACGGTCAAAAATGCCCTTTCGGCGTTGGCTGTCGCGAGATAAGCATCCTTCTGCCCGCAGGCATGATGAAACTCGTACCCCAGAACCTGAATCAGCCGAACCGCATCCTTGCAATCCGCAACGCGAATGACACCGCCCGTGCCCGCCAGGTACTGAAGTTCCCTTGCGACGTATACGTAGCGAATGAGCAGCCGGAGATACTCGGTTTGTCCCGCGCGATCATAGCCCCAGAGGGAGATATTGCGCGCCAGCAGCGGCATCACCTGATCGGGCGATATCTCCTGGCTGATTCCAGCCATGCGAAGAAAGGAACGCAATGGTCCTGGAATCACCGCCGTTTGCGGAGAAAGCGAAGATGCATCCCCGGAGTTTTGCCGCAGTGATCCGGCAGGGGACGTTCTCGCCTGCGTGAATTGCGCGGTCTGTGCCGGCAAAAAGACACAGAAACACACTAGACCCGCGACAGCGACAGCAATGCGGCGAAGAGGGAGATTCACGGCGGCCACCCCTTCTCAGTGGAATTAAGGCATTTTCACAATTGCCACGAACACTCCGGCGCGATGCAAGGGACACCACCGCGGCGGAGCATGGCGAGTGCTAACTCATTGCACTGCCGCCGGCCTGCAACCATTGCAAAAATGCAAGACCCTACCTGAACTGTGGATTGACCTGTAGCCCGCGCTGGCACCGCCCGGAACGCTGAAGAGTGACACACGTGCGCATTTTGCACGCGTCTGTGCAATTTACCCCTGCTACTCACCGCGGGCGAAGAGGAAAGTGCTGAGAGAACCCGTCTCGCAGCTTTCGCGGACGGCGCTTTCCAAAACCTGGGATTGTCTGTCTTTGAGAGCCCAGTCCGGGGCCAATTACCGGATGCCGCAGAGGAGCCGGGAAATTGCGGGCAGCGGTAAACTTGAGTCATTGTTACAAATCCCGCACTTCCACGCAAGTTTTCTTCACGGCAGCGGCTTCGCCCCAGGGCATGCCAGCGGCTTTGCGGAGGGCCCTCTGCAAAGCCGGAATATCCGCACCTGTTAAGGAAGTACGCCTACCATGGCCGCACCCAGGGCGAACTGCGAGAACAACTGCGACCAGTTCATCATGCCAACCATCGCCGACGGCTTGAAGGTCTTCTCCGGAATCACAATGGTGTCGCCGGGATTCATGTGCAGATTGTCGAAGGAATTGCCCCAGATACTCTCATTGGTATTGCGGCTTACGACTTCTCCATCAGCCCGGATGATGAATTCGTGCTTTTGGTCGGCGCTCTTCGTTGCGCCGCCGGCAAGTTTCAGATACTGTCCGGCGTGCTCACCCCGTCCGTAGAGAAACGAATTCTGGTCGTATACCGCCCCAACCACGTTCACGGTAACCGGCACCTGCGGCACGATAAAGCGGTCTCCATCCTCGAGAGTAATGTCGGGAATGTGAGCCACTCCCTTGCTGTCAGGCTCTAAGTTCAGCACAATTCGGCCCGTCGCGCGAATGCGCCGCAAGTTCGCCAGCAAATCCTGCTCAGTGCTCTGTGCCGCGGTACCGCTGGCCAACACCTGCGGTGAGCCGGCCGATGCCGCGGCCATGTTCAACGTGCTCCGCTGCATCCGCAGCGTCAGATCTCGCACATACTCATCAATCCTGGCCTGCTGAAGGGCGCGCGTTGACTCGCGTGTAAACTCCGAACCATAAAGATATGCGTTCGGCGTAAACCCACCGGCCCGTTCCACCAGATGGCGCAGCGTTTCGCCCGGCTGGACCGAATAGACACCGGCATGAACAAACTCCCCCTCCAGACGGACCAGCTTGGTTTGCTGCGAAATCGGCACATGGATGTCAGCCTGCGAGAAGACGGTGACCACGTCCCCGGCCTGCAGCGGAAGATTCTGTGAGGCATCGTGTTGCAGCACGAGCTTGCCCAGATCAAACGGAATCAATTTGGTCTTCAGGGTGGCCGGATCGAGCCGCTCTATCACGGCATAGTCCCAATCGATCTCGGGGGCAAGCAAACCAACATGGTTCCGCCGCGCCCCGAGCAAATTCTGGCTGGATAGGCCGGCCTCTTCGACCGCCAAAGAGGAGCTGCTTGCGCGCTGTTGGGCGCTCAAGGGTTGCTGATTCCCGTACTGGTCCTGCGGCGGCCCATATTGGTTCGACTGCATGCCATACTGGTCCTGCGGCGGCCCATATTGGTTCGACTGCATGCCATACTGGTCCTGCGGCGGCCCGTACTGATTCGGCTGCATGCCATATTGGTTCTGCTGCATTCCATATGGATACTGCTGTTCTTCATTCGAGTAGCGACCGCGCAAGTATTCATTCTGTTGCAAACCAAATTGGTTCACCCCGCCTGTAACTTCCGGTGGAGGAATCGATAGCGAGAACGCATGGTTATCGTATGGCTGGCGCATATAGCCCAGACCCATCGTCGGTTCAAACTCAGGAACGGGCAGCCCAAGCTGCGACCGCTTCCACCAATAGTTCCGCGTAATGAGCGAATCCTTGTCGGGGATCAGATCGCTGATACGCATGCCCGGATGCCAGGCAAAACGCCCGGGATTGGCCGTATTGCCCCTGAGAATCACCGTCTTCTCATACATGGGCAGGATCGAATAAACACGAACCACATCGCCATCAGTCAGGGGCGTCGCCAACCCGCTGGTGTCATATGCAACATCCAGGGCGCGCCGGTCGCGATGATCCGAAATACGCTCGATGGAGATGCGCGCTTCCGCCGCAACCGCCGAAACACCTCCGGCATCCGCAAGCAGTCCGGAAAGAGATTCACCTTTTTTGAGTTCGTAGATGGCGGGATTACGCACGCTTCCGGTGGCAGCTACCTGCGGTCCTGCCGGCGGAATGAAGATGACGTCCCCGGGTAACAAGCTCACGTCTTTCGACTTGTCGCCGTGGATCAACAAATCATAGAGATCGAAATCCGCGACAACCGCATTGCCCCGCCGTAATTCGATGTGGCGCAGCGAACCGGCTACCGAGGGGCCTCCGCTGGCAAAGAGCGCATCCACCAGCGTGCTCAGCGAACTCACTGTATATTCACCCGGACGCCGGGCTTCTCCAGCCACATAGATTTGAATGGCGCGAATCTGTCCCACATCCACGGTCATGTCATAGTTGCGATACACGCGCCCGATCGCGGCCCTCAATTGCCCATCGAGCGCTGAATACGGCAGTCCCGCCACGTGCACCGGACCAACCTGCGGCACATAGATTTCACCCGAGCGGTCCACTCGCACATTCGCCTGGAAGTTCACCTGGCCCCATGCGCGAATCCGCAATTCGTCCCCGGGCCCGATCACGTAATTGGAGGGCACCGGCGTCAGATTCAATGGCGCGAAAGTCGAGGGCACTCTGCGAAATAGGTTGGCGCCGAAGATCGGCAAAACCTGGCCGGTTGTAGACGCTACAAATTTCTGGAATTCAGTCAGAGGTTCTGGGGGCAACGGCGCTGGCTGCATTGCTCCCTGCCGGGACAGTTGTTCAATATCTGAGTAATTCAGCGCCGGATTCCGCAGCTGTGCGCCATAGCCTCCTGATAACGACGTCGTAGAGGCCGGCGGAGTTGCCTGCGGCGCCCCAGATGGCACATTGATCCCCTGGCTCTGGCCCGTACACTCGGGCGAATTCGCGAGCAGCGGGTCGGAGCAATCCCATGGGCTCGGGTTCTGCTCACTCCCCGGGGGATTGGTCTGCGACCACAACCGCGCGCAGGGCGTGGTCATGAGCGCGAAAATCAACAAAGGGATGCCAAATCGTCCCGCACCGCAACCGCGCAAAACTTTCCTTTGGCGGGAACAGCAAGACTTGCAGCCGTCTCTCCCGCTCTGCCTACCATTCATATGCCACGAGTCTAGCACGTGCAACGATAACTGCTACAAATTGGACGGGGGAATGGCTTTAAGCACGGATCGCCCCGCCCGCATGTTGCGCGGCGCTCTTCAGCGGGATGCCGGCAGTAAGCTCGGCAATGACCAAAGCAGACCGCAACTCACATAACTCCAGAAGAAAGGATTTGCCAAAGCAACCCTCGTTCCACGCTGTTGCACGCCACAAACCACATCGTGGCAAGCGATACATGATCCCTTGGCCCGAGGACGGGATTACTTCCGGTTTGTTCACGCTCACCTGTTCATGCTGGATACTGCATCATAACTATCTGTACGCCTTCCATATCTATATCTGCAAAGACGAAATTGCGGAGTCACTATATTGGTAACTTCGAGTCACCGCGATCAATTTCCAAACGCGCAGGACGCTTGAAGATCAGTGACAATTTGATGAATAAAAAAGAAAAGATGAAAAAGTACTAAAGTTTCCGCAATTTCATTCGAACAACGCAACTTTTCGCGCATCTATGGGTCGTGATACAGTGAGGAATATAAGCTAGATTCCGTTGGAAACGAGCGCCCGCCGGAGGGATAGGTGTGCGCGGCGACGTGGCAAGCCTCATTCAGGTTTTTGAGCGTGAGCAACGGGTAATTCGGCATATCAATTGCATTGTTTACAGGAAGGTTGTTTTGTCCCACGGATCTTCCGTGGCGTTGAGTATTCAGCGGAGGTCTCTTGAACGCCAAGTTCAATGTTAGAAGATATCTTGACGACACAGGAGTTGAACTTACGTCGGGCCATAGTATCTCGGATAATGTGGAACAAGCCAGAGAACGGGTGTTCACTCAAACGCAAGATCGTGCGCTTTCTACGCCCATTTCTCTGCGCAGACTGAGTCCCTGGTCGCAATCACGCGCGAAACGCGTCTTTGACTGTACCTGTGTCTTGCTCGCGCTACCGCTGCTGATTCCTATCTTCCTCATGCTTGCTCTGGCGGTGCGCCTCACTTCATCGGGTCCGGTTCTGTTCCTGCAGAAGCGCGTGGGCCGCCACGGCCGCATCTTCACTATCATTAAATTCCGAACGCTGGTTCACTCGACCGACGTTGAGCATCACGCGGTAACAACGGCCGCGAACCAGCGCTTCACCCCGGTCGGGCCCTTTCTGCGCCGCTGGAAGCTCGATGAGTTGCCACAACTTCTGAATGTGCTCCTCGGAGACATGAGCCTAGTAGGTCCGCGGCCAAAACTGCCGGAACATCTGGTTTCCGCACTCCCTTGCCGCCCGGGAATCACCGGCGCTGCAACTGTCGCCTTTGCCCGCGAGGAGAAGGCTTTCGCGCATCTCACCAAGGAACAACTGGACACCTGCTATCACGCCATTATTCTCCCTGCCAAGCACAGCATGGACGCTCAGTACATGGCCCGCGCCACGCTTCGGTCCGATCTCAGGCTCATCATCGACAGCGTTCTGCGCCGATGGGACGAATCTGTTCTGGACAGCCTGCCGATTGCCCGGGAGTTCCAGATAAAAGATCGGGTCCAGCGGGCCGGCAAGGTTACTCAAGTAAGCGACTTTGACCGACCGTCCGTCGCGTCCAAGGTGAAGCAGCCCGCTACTGCCGATTAAGAGCTAAGCTGTTGATCCTTATAGTGAAACCCGGAATGGGTTAGTCCAGGTGCGCCCCTGGAACTTGCTTCCGCGGCCACCGCTGCCCTGGGCTCGCCGACCTGGAAGTTGAGCCTTCGCGATTCAGCATCCCTGATTTTGTTCTGGCCGCCCCCCACGGTCTGGTGATTCCTTTACGCCGATTCCCGATGCGCTATCATGGAGTCTAAGTGGGTTAGTGGCCCGGTTCCCCTTGAGGGCCGCACCGGTGGTGTTTGTGTCACGATTCTTCCAGCGTTTTGTTTTCGTTCTCTCCGTTGCGATCTTTGCCGCGCTCGGCCTCGGCTTTGCCCTGGGCGAGTTCGGAATGTTTGGCGTACATGCCGGAGGCGAGCAGGACGGCGCCTATCGCCAGATGCGCGTCTATGCTGAAGTTCTCAAGAAGATCCAGACAGACTACGTCACCGTGCCCAACATCAATCAGGTCACCAACGGCGCTCTGCACGGCCTGCTTGATTCGCTCGACGCCGACTCCAGCTACCTGACTCCCACCGAATACAAGATCTTCAAGGATCGCCCCGCTACAGGCTCGGATCAGGTTGGCCTTATCGTCTCCAAGCGCTACGGCTATGCCACGGTGGTGAGCGTGATTCAGGGATCGCCCGCCGACAAGGCCCATCTCAAGGATGGAGACGTCATTGAAGCGATCGGGGGGCATTCCACCCGCGAGTTGTCGCTGGCCGTCATCCGCCTCATGCTCGAAGGCAAAGCCGGAACCACGATCTCCATGGCAGTAGTGCGTCCATTCAAGGCAGATCCGGACAAGCTGACGCTCACACGCGCCGCTACGCCGCTGCCCCCGGTCGCCCAGCAGGAATATAACAACGGGACCGTTCTCTACCTCAAGCCTGACGAACTGACGGCGGAACGCGTCAGCGAGATTGCCGCCAAGATCAAAGCCGCCGGCAAAAATCAAAAGATCGTCCTTGACCTGCGCGACTGCTACGGCAAAGACATGCAGCAGGGTATTCGTCTGGCGAACTTCTTCATCAACCAGGGCGCTCTGGCCAAGCTGGTCGGTCAGAAATATGCTATGCAGACCTTCAATGCCGACCCGGCCCAATTCCTCACGGATGCGCCTTTGGCGGTGCTCGTCAACCGCGGCACCTTTGGCGCGCCTGAAATTACCGCCGCGGCCATTGCAGACCACAATCGTGGCGATGTGGTCGGCGAACGCACTTTTGGCGAGGGATCCGTCCAGAAGACCATCCCGTTGCCTGACGGCGCCGCCATCCTGCTTACCGTGGCCAAGTATGAAAGCCCCAACGGCAAGAAAATTCAGGACGAAGCGGTCGCTCCGACCGTCGCCGTCAACCTGCCTGTGGTCTTGGATGAAGAAACCGAGCAGACACCGCCTCCGAACGGAGACGAGATCCTCAACAAGGCGCTCGATCTGTTGAAGGCGAAGCAAGGCTGAACACTCATCTCTTTGTTGCCTTGAACACTCAATTTGTCCAGCGGTCAATGTGCCGCTGTGACAGTTCCGTATTTGAGTGTCTTCCGTTCTGCGTATTGGCTCGTACACTCTATGGTACGGATGCGTTCCGCGATCGTCCGCGAAACGCGTCAAGATGCTAGCCTTAGGCTGAGGCATTCTCCCCCGCACCTTGGGGATATGCTGATGAGGCGCGAATCGCTTGGCTGCCAACCCCCAACGGCCTGTTGAATCGCGCGGCCTTGGCCGGTCACGCCGGCTGGCCGCGGCGTCGCCTTCGACTCTACGCCGCCGCAAGGTTGCAGGCCGCTCGGCCCTGGCAGTGCTGTTGGTGCTCGCGGCCATTACCGGCTCCCTCGCCGGTCTCACCCTGATCTACTCCGCCGATCTGCCCCAGATCAGCGAGCTTGAAACCTATCGCCCTTCGACCATTACTGATCTTTACGACCGCAAGGGGCGCATCATCGGATCCTTTGCGCTGCAGAGGCGCGTAGTGATCGGGTACAACGACTTTGCGCCCGTCCTGCGCGAGGCCGTCATTTCCATCGAGGACAAGAACTTCGAGTCGCACTGGGGCATCAACGTCTTCCGCGTCCTCGAAGCCCTGGTGCATGATCTGCGCACGCACGGACGCTCGCAGGGCGCCTCCACGCTGACCATGCAGTTGGCGCGTAACCTTTTTCTCTCTTCCAATCGAACCTATACCCGCAAGATTGAAGAGGCCTATCTGGCGATCCAGATCGAGCGCAACTTCACCAAGCAGCAAATCTTCACACTCTACGGCAACCAGATTTATCTGGGCAGCGGCATGTATGGCTTCGAGGCTGCCTCGGAGTTCTACTTTTCGAAACACGCCAGGGATCTGACGCTCACCGAGGCGGCGCTCCTCGCCGGCCTTCCCAAAGGCCCGGTGGCTTACTCTCCGATCCTGAATCCGGAAAAGGCGCAGCGCCGCCGTAATCTGGTGCTCGATGAGATGGAGGCGGATAAGGCCATCACCCATGCCCAGGCGGAAGAAGCGCGAAGGGCCCCGCTGGGCCTGCACATCGCCCAGCCAGAGGGTTCGGTAGCGCCGTGGTTTCAGGATGAGGTGCGTCGCGAACTCGATCAGCGCTTCGGCTCCGACGAGGTACATGAAGCCGGCCTGAAGATCGAAACCACGCTGGACCTCGACCTGCAGGAGACGGCCAACCAGGCCGTGGATGACGGGCTCGCAGCCTATGAGCGTCGGCATGGCTGGAAGGGCCAACCCGAAAATGTGCTGGCGGCCGGTTACACCCTCGACAACTACAGTCATCCCGACTGGGCCGTGGCGACCCATCCCGGCGACTACGTCCACGCCCTCGTCATGCGCGTCCTGCCGCTCGAAATCGACGCTCGCGTCGGCGAGCAAAAAGTGGTTCTTCTGCCCGCGGACTGGCAGTGGACCGGGCAGCGCTACGGCGACGCTCTGGTCAAGCCCGGGGACATCATCTACATCCACCTCGCCAATGCGGTTGAGGGCAATGCGCGCCGCGCTACGCTGGAGCAGGATTCCGGCGTCCAGGGCGCTCTGCTGGCCATGGACAACACCACCGGCGACATCCTGGCCATGGTTGGCGGGCGGGACTACGCTCTGAGCCAGTTCAACCGCGCCACGCAAGCGGAGCGGCAAACCGGTTCCAGCTTCAAGCCGTACGTCTACACCGCCGCCTTCGAGGCCGGCCTCAAACCCGGCGACACCATCGTCGACGGCCCGGTACGCTTCGGCAGCTACGTTCCCCACGACTACGAAAACAACTACATGGGCCCGATCACGCTCACCACCGCCTTTGCCGACTCACGCAATATTCCCGCCCTCAAGCTGGCGTCGCGCGTCGGTATCCACACGGTCATCGATATGGCACACCGCTTCGGAGTTACGAGCAACATCCCTCCCTATCTGCCCATCGCGCTGGGTGCTGTAGAGGTTCCGCTCGTGGAACAAGTGGCCTCCTATTCGGTCTTCCCGAACGACGGACTGCGCGTGACCCCGCGCCTCATCCGCAACGTCTCAAACGCTGACGGCATTACGCTGTGGCAGGATTCGTCTCCGGTCAAGCAGGTGATCGACCAGCGGACAGCGCGCAGCATGATGACCCTGCTGGAAGCTGTGGTCCATCACGGCACCGCCGCCGCTGCTTCGCAGTTGAACCATCCGCTGGGCGGCAAGACGGGAACCACCAGCAACTTTACCGACGCGTGGTTTCTGGGCTTTTCGCCTTCAGTCACTTGCGGTGTCTGGGTGGGCTACGACAATCGGCAATCGCTGGGCGACAAGGAAACCGGCGCACGCGCCGCGCTGCCCATCTGGATGACCTTCATGCGCGCCGCCATTGCAGGCAAGCCCGACGAGCAGTTTCCGGGTGATCAATCCACTCCTCCGATGCAGCAGGCCGCCCTGCCACAGAACTCCCATCCCGCATCTTTGCACCCGGTCGTGCGGGAGAACCTGTCTGCAAAGGGATCGGGTGCAAAGGTGGTCCGATAAGCCAAGCTATGAGAAAGATGCACGTCTTCCACTCCACTCTTGCTCCAGAAGAAGCCGCAGCAGTCCTGTCCCGTTCCGTCGAAAAGGAACAAATGGATCCGGACGGGAAGGCGAGGATTTCACTCCGCCTTGAGGCTGGCCGCAACGCATTCAAAATACTCCGGCGCCGCTCCGGCCGCAGCGACTTCCCATGCCAGTTTTATGGGCGCTTCGACCAGGCGCCGGGCGGAACCAGGATCGAGGGCTACTTTGATTTTCCGGAATGGACGATCTGGTTCCTGCGCATCTGGCTTGGTCTTTTGGTGGTCATCGCACTGGCGATCTTTTTGGGAACGTTGAACTATGCCGTGAAGCGTCACGACTTTTTGAACCTCACGATTTGGGCCGGCCTGCTCATTCCCCCCGCGCTTGTGCTATGGGGGCTGATGATCCCCAAAATTGCGCGCCTGCTCAGCCGCGGCGACGAACGGTATATCCTGCAATTCGTCCAGGACACGTTTGCAGCGCGCACGGAAGAAGCACGGGACAAGCAGCCTATTTAGTTAACCGGAAGTATCGATTTGCCCGTGCCACATCTTTAAGGATCTGCGCCTTCAGCGCATCGGGCGACGGCCACTGCTGCTCGCCGCGCAGCCGCAACAGAAACTCCAGTTCGATCGGGGTCGTTTCGTCCATCTCGACCGGCTCAAAATTGAGAATGTGTGACTCGACGGCAAATGACACGTCGCCAAAGGTGGGCCGGTTCCCGACATTCGTGACTGCCTGAAAGCGAATTCCGTTCAGCTTCAGCCGCGTCACATACACGCCGAAGGCCGGAAGCAACCCCGGATACGGAGCCATATTCACTGTCGGCACCAGTAGCCGCGTTCCAATGCCGCGCCCGCGCGACTGCGTCGAAAGCACCGCAAACGGCCGGCCCAGCATCCAGCGCGCCCGCCGCACGTCTCCAGCGGCCACCAGCGCCCGGATCGCGGAACTCGATACCTCCATCCCCCGCACCCGTACCGCGTCGTGGACATGCACACCAAACCCGAATTCGGAGCCCAGGAGTGCCAGTTCCCGCACTCCGGCCTCAGCGCCGTGTCCAAAGCGGAAGTTGTGTCCCTCGTGCAGTCCCCGCAAGGCAAGCGCATCCTTCAGGATGGTACGCGCGAAATCCCGCGCCGCGAGCCGCGCCAGCGCCGCGTCAAAGGAAAGCACGAGCACCGCGTCGATGCCGGTACTGCTGAGCAGCCGCAGACGCTCGGCAAGCGGCGTCAGAAGCTGCGGGGCCTGCTCCGGGCGCAGGAAATGCTCCGGATGCGGTTCGAAGGTAATGGCAACTGCGCGGGCGTCTACGGCACGCGCTTCAGCCACCACGGCGGAGAGAATTTCGCGGTGTCCCAGGTGCACGCCGTCGAAGTTCCCGATCGCCGCCACCGTGGGACCAAAGCCGGTGGGAATCTCCGCCAGCGACCGGAAGACGGGAACCCTCCGCCCACCATGCGCCACACTGGCCCCGGCTCCGCTCATAGGGTCACGGGCACGCTCAACCCGTCGTAGGCTAGTTTCATGCCGTCAGGCAGAGCGCGATTGGTCTGCTCGTGGCCCAGCTCGTGGGCGATATGAGTCAGCAAGGTTTGTTTCGCGCCGATCCGCCGGGCCCAGCCCACCGCCTGCTCCACGGTAGCGTGGCTGGGGTGCGGCTTGTGGCGCAACGCCGATAGTACGAGCAGATCCACGCCTTCCAGTAGCGCAAAGCTCTCCTCGGGGATGGCGCTCACGTCGGTCAAGTAAGCCGCTCGCCCAAACCGGAAGCCGCATATCTCCATCTTTCCGTGCATGATCGGAACGCGCCGGAATTCAACGCCGTGCACCCGGTTGCACTCTGCCAGAGGCTCCAGGGTGACCCGCGCGCGCGTCGGATAGGTGGCTTGCGGCGAAAAAGTGTACTCGTAGACGCGCTCCAGAACAGCGATCGTCTCCGGCGCGGCATACAGCGGTATCGGCCCTCCTTCGCGGCTGGCCCGAAAGCTGAGCGGACGCAGATCGTCCATCCCAAAGATGTGGTCGGCGTGCGAGTGTGTGTAAAACACGGCATCCAGCCGCATCAGCCCTGCCCGCAATGCCTGCTCGCGGAAATCCGGGCCGGTGTCGAATACCACCGCGCGCTCGCGCTCGTCCGCGCCCGGCTGCGCCCAGCGCAACAGCGCCGAGGGCCGCAGGCGTCGATCGCGCGGGTCCGCCGAGGTACACACGGCACAGTCGCACCCCAGCGTCGGAACTCCCATGGAGGTTCCCGTGCCCAGGAATGTAAGCTGACCTTCCATCTCTTTAGCTTCTAGCTTTAAGCTCCTGGCTTGCAGCCTTCAGCTCACAGTCTTCAGCTTTCAGTGGCTTGCTCCTTGCTGGGAGCGTGGAGGCCGTTCTCTCTCTCATGCCGGGGGTTGCAGTGGCTCCCAATCCGGGGAATCACGCTATGGAACCACACCGCAGGAATATCCTTGTTTCGAAACTGAAAGCTGAGTGCTGAAGGCTGGAAGCTGTTCTCATTTCTTGCCCGCGGGCGGAGGCGGCGGCATACTCTGCATGTTGATCATGCTGGTCAGTTCCAGGAAGGCCATCCGCACGTCGAACAAGACTGACTGCAGGGTGCGATCCTCCGCGTCAGTTAGGTTGCCCTTTGTCTTCTCCGCCAGAATGCCCAGCAGGTCGATGGTCGTGCGCGCGCCCATAATATCAACATGCGGCCGCTGGCCCTCCTGCGTTCCCGCTCCCATCTGGATCATCGCCGAAACATAAAACTGCTGGATCAGGGTCTCGAAGCTCACTGGAGGTGGCGCACCCATACCCGGATTCTGCGCCCGGATCAGGTCCTCAAGCCGCTGCGCCGAGGCGTCATAGGCGGCCTTCTGCGCATGACTCTCCTGAGCCGTTGGCGGGGAAGGCAATTCCGACTCGGGCTCCTGCACTGCGGCGCCCAACTGCGGCTCCGCTGCGGCGGCAGATTCACGCCGACTCTCGTTCGTCACCAGCCGCGGTCCGGCACCGGGCTCGACTGGAGTCTTTTCCGGCTTCGCTTCCGCTGCAGGGGGCTGGTGCTCCTCCCGTTCCTCCTCCGCCTTAATCTTGCGGCGGTCAATGACTTCGAATTTTGGAGTATCGCTCATGGTCTCCCGTTTCCCGTTCGTCTTGCTGAATTTCTGATTGTCTGCCTTGCCAACCGGCTATGGCCGGCCTCCCGGCGCATCTTTTCACAGGGCCGGCGGCGCCGTGAGAAGCCGCGCTGTGCCCGTATCCGATTCAGTTTTATAGCTGAACGACGGGTTGCCCTGCTCCGCTTCACTGACGATCATGCCAAGAGCGAACACTCGCGCTCCAGCCTGCAGCGGCAACTCGGCCGCACTGGTAATCTGCCCGGCAGACTTGCCGTCTTCCAGGGTCAGTTCCGTGCCCGCCGGCGGTACCGGTCCAAGCAACTCCAGCGGCCGCAAGTGCCGGTGCACATTGCCACGCGAGCGGATGCGCTCCACGATCTCCTGACCCAGGTAGCAACCTTTATTAAAGTGCAGCGCCCGCATCTGCGAGGTCTCCTGCGGCAGGTCACGCTCCATAATATCAACGCCATACCGGGGAATCCCCTCGGCAATCCGAAACTTCTCCACCGCTGCGCAGCCAACTGGCGTAGCGCCCCCCGTGCGCAGGCACGACCACAGCTTGCCCAGCCCGGCGGACGGCAACCAAAGCTCATAGTGCTGCGCCAGCACGCCGTAGCCGCGCAAAATCCGTACATCCCAGCCGTTCCACTCTACGCTCACGGCCGACATCGGCTGCACGATGACCGGCAGTCCCACCCGTTCCAGCACCTCGCTCGCCAACGGCCCCGTCAGCCCGACGGCGGTCTCTGAGCCTGCCTCGCCCACCTGCTCTTCGCCCAGCGGAATCAGCTCGACATCATCCATGATGATGAAATGATCCAGATGCGTCATCAGGCGCTCGAACTGATCGGCCGCAATCTCCAGCTCCAGGCCGGATTCCCCGGCAAATGGGGTACCCAGCAGCGGATCTCCCTCTATTGCGCTTCGGGCTCCCTGATTACGCCGCGGAGGTGAAGGCTCCGCGCCCGTGCGCCAGACCGTCAGATCACCCTGAATCCGTCCCTGTGCGTTCAGCACGAAGTTCCACGCCCCTGAATTCGGAAACAGGTCGTTGACCGTGTTCGTAACCATCCCGCTCAGCCATCTGAAGCGGTCTGCTCCGCGCACCGCCACGCGCCGCATCCAGCCCAGGTCGTGAATGGCCGCGCCTGATGCCAGCGCCGCTGTTTCCGTGGCAGGCGCATCCAACTCAGAGGGGGTAAGAACGCCGCGATATGTAACTACCTTATGCGGAGTACGCGCCGCGTCCAAAAGCGCCACAAGGGCCGTAGCCTGTATCGATCCTGCAAGATCGGCTTCTGTCATGGAGAAAAACTCTTCCGCAGCCTAACGCAATTCTTACAGACAAACTTGGCGTCAGACCGCTCTCTGATTATAGCCTTGGTAGTAGATGCGGTGCTGCCCGCCCCGGGCGCCTTGAGCTGAGACAAATGCCACAGCCAGAAGAGCAAAAAACGCATAGGAGACTTGATGAGCACGCAGCTGACATTGGTAAGACGGGGAAAAACTGGATTTGCATTGGCGGCGGTGCTCTGCCTGGCCGCGGCAACCATCGCCTGGGCGTGGCAGCCAGCTCCGGCGCCGCGGCATTCGGACGCGGCCGCATCGCAGACCAGCCCGGCCAAGACCCCGGATACGGGAAATGACTCCGCCCACATCACCCCTGAACAGGCCAAACAGCTCTTCGCGCTCGTCGATACGCTCCTGAAGTTCTCCTCGGACGAAACCGGTCTGCCCATCAAGAGCTCCGTCAAGCGCCGCCTGACCACTCGCGCCGCCGTCGAAGCCTACCTGGAAAAGAAATTTAACGAGGACCAGGGCACAAAACGCCTGCAACGCGACGAAATTATCCTGAAAAAATTCGGCCTTCTCGACAAGGACTTCGAGCTGCGGCCATTTCTGCTCGCGCTCCTCAAGGAGCAGATCGAAGCCTACTACGACTCCAAGACCAAGACCGTCAATCTGCTTGACTGGGTCAGCGTCGATGAGCAAAAGCCCGTCATGGCTCATGAGCTTACGCATGCCCTCCAGGACCAGCACTCCAACCTCGAAAAGTGGGACAACCAGACCCCGGACAGCGTCTCGCACACCGCGGCCGGCGACACTGAGCATCTTGCCAAAGACGAAATGGATACCGCCCGCGACGCCGTGGCAGAGGGACAGGCCACCGCCGTCATGATGGATTACATCCTCAAGCCTCTCGGAAAAAGCCTGATCAAAGACCCTGAGGTTGTGAACATCATCAAGAATCACATGACCAGCTCAGCGAATTCGCCGGTGATGGCCCGGGCTCCCCTCGTGCTCTCAGAATCCATGCTCTTCCCCTACCAGGAGGGCCTCAGCTTCGAGCAGGACGTATGGATGGATAAAGGCCGGGAAGCCGCCTTTGCCGGCACGCTCGACCGTCCGCCCACATCAAGCTGGGAGATCCTGAACCCGCGCGACTACGAAAGAAGGCAGATTCCGCCCATTCCGCTCTTGCCCAACATCCATCCGCTTGTCGACAAGCTTTACAAGCCCTACGACATCGGGCAGCTAGGCGAGCTTGATGTAAAGATCATGACCGAGCTGTTCGGCGGCGAAGATGCCTCGCGCGACCTGACTCCAGCCTGGGACGGCGGTCTTTACTGGGCGGGCCAGTTGCGCAGCGCCCGGACCCCGGCGGAACAGGACAGCACCAAATCCCTCTCCATTTTTTACCTTTCGGTCTGGAGAAATTCGGCCTCCGCTCAGGTCTTCGCCCGGCTTTACGCCAACAGCCTGGGCCGCAAATATTCCAGCCTCAAGCCCGACCTGTCCGCGCAAGCTTCAGCTCCCACCGCGGATGGAACCACGGAGCAGGTCTTCTCCACGAACGAGGGCCCGGTCGTCATCACCACCCGGGGCAAAATGGTCTTCGTCTCGGAGAGCTTCCCGCTTGATCTCGCCCGCAAGCTCACGTCCCTCATCCTCGACGCGCAAGGTTCCGGCGCAATCCAAACCGCCCAAAGCGTCAGCTTTCCTGAATTGCTGAGCCGGCCGGCCGAGCCATACGAATCGCCGGTGATGCGGCCGCTTTCCGCCGACCTGGTCGACTTCTTCGCCAATTGCGGCGTGATGAAAGCGGCGGTGGATGCCGGCATGCAGGCCAGGAGAGCGTCGTTGCCTGGGCGGGCTCGTTAGAGCCAGCGCATGCCGGCTCCCAGCATGCCCCTCAAGCGGGCCAAACAACCGTAACGCCGCGCGCCGCCTTCACGCTTTGCGGTAGTACCGCGCGTAGTCATACTCTACGTGGCCGGGTAGCCGCGCGTCGTCCACGCGATCGGTATGTCCCAGCCCCGATGCGATCGACGTCAGCCAGATATTCAATTTGCCCTGCGGCAGCGATGCAATATCGGTGCTCTGCTCAAGAATTCCGTCGAAGTAGTACCGGACTATCTCCCGCGTATACTCGCAACCATAGACGTGATACTCCGAGAGAGACGGCGTATGCACGACCTTGTGGCCATAGGCGACATGCCCGTCCTTCCACTTATGCGTGGTGATGCCATACGACCGAAGGTCGATGGAATCATTCTCGATCACGTCCAGTTCCAGATCGGCCGCTGAAGTGCCGGTGCCACCCGAACCATTGTGCTTCATCAGCCAGAAGGACGAGTGCCAGCCCTTGCCCGCCAGGATGCGCATCCGGCATTCGTAGTAGCCGTAGCCGAAAGCCTCTTTACTGATCACGCCGCCGCCGGCGTATTTCATCGCGGCACCGGCCGGCGCGCGGTCAAGCGTGATGATCAACTTTCCGCCGCGCACCGAGACGTTTCCGGGCAACTGCGTGCTCCACTGCTTAGAGTCGGTGCGGAAGTCCCACTTCGACCGGTCGAGCGTGTTGCCGCTGAATTCGTCTGACCAGGCCAGCTTATAGCCCTGCGGGGCAAAGGATTCCTTCTCCGGCGCGCCCGCTCCCAGGCCGCTTGCAAATGCCCGGCGGCCCACGAGCGCGGATATCGAAATGGCGAATCCGGAAACAATCAAATTCCTGCGGGAATAATCAACCATCGAGGCCCTCGTTTCGAAAAAAGTCTTTGGCACAAACCGTGCACACTCCGCTGCGGCATCACACCGCATCCTTCCGCACCAGATACTCTTCCAACAGCACCGCAACCAGCGCCGCCGTCGGCACCGCAACCATCGCCCCGGCAATGCCTTCGAGCCGTGAGCCGATCAGCAGCGCGACCAGTATCCCCAGGGCCGGCAGGCCCACGCTCGACTTCATGATGCGTGGCGCCAGGTACGAGTTCTCCACCTGCACATAGATCGCGTAGAAGATGGCGATGCCGATTACGCGGCCCCAGGAGTCGATGGCGGCGACCAGCAGGGCCAACCCGATACTGACGGCAGCTCCTACTACCGGAATAATGTTGAGCAATCCCGTCAGTACGCCCAGCGCATAAGCGTAACGCACATCCAGGGAAAGATAAACGATCGTGCTCGTGACTCCCAGGATCAGCATCAGACTGCCCTGGCCCAGCAGCCATTTGCCCATGCGCACACTGGCCCGCTGCAACGTCCGGTCCAGCCGGCTTCGGCTTTCAACCGGAACAAAAGAAAGGAACCAGTGGTAGGCCCGATCGCCTTCCAGAATGAAATACACCGTGAGTGTGAAGCCCATCACCAGATCAAAGAGCCTGCCGGCCCACTCCCGGACCGAAAGCAGAAGATAGGTGGCTGCGTTGCTGGCAAATCCCTGCGCCCTGGCGCTCAGATCGGCGGCATTCAGATGATTGGCGAAGGGAACGTGCTTGAGCTTCTCCAAAATTGCCGGCAGACGCGCCGGAGCTTCTCTTGCGAATTCCTGCAAGTCGGAGATCACTGGAGGCAGCGCAACAAAGCCGAAGGCGGTCAGCGCTCCGGCCACCACGAGCAGAAGCAGGAAGATTGCCAGACCCTTGAACGGCTGCCAACGCCCGATGCGGATGCGCGTCGTGAAATGCACCACAGGAGTGAGCACAACCGCAAACAGCGCGCTGACGTAGAGCAGCGCCAGTTCCGCGCGGATGAGCCATCCGACGTAACAGGCCAACGCCAGCGCGAAGCCGAACAGGATGTCGCTACGAAAGCTGCGCGAATTGCCGGAAGCCTGGCTCATGCCTGCGCGTTCCTATTGGCTTCCGCCCAGAATCGACCCTACGATCCCGCCCAGCACGCCTCCGCCAAGACCCGCCGCGGTCGTCTGGCGCACCTCTCCTTGCGGCAGATATTCGCCGATCAGGTGCGCAAGCCGCGAGATCGGCAGCGTCTGCAGCCACACCCTGCCCGGCCCGGTGAGAACCGCCAGAAAGAGTCCGTCGCCGCCGAAGATCATGTTCTTGATCCCCGGGACCATGGTGATCTGAAACCCGACCGATGCCTGAAAAGCGCCGACGTGTCCGGGATGCACGCTGAGCGTTTCACCCGGCGCCAGGTCCTTCATGATCAGCTCGCCGGATAGCTCCAGCCACGCTGTGCCCACGCCGCCCACGCGCTGCAGCAGAAAGCCGTCGCCGCCGAAGATGCCCGCGCCCAGTGACTGCTGAAAGCCCACGCCGATGGTCACCTGCGGCGTGGCGCACAAAAAACCGTGACGGTGCACGAAAAACTCAGGTCCCTGCCCCAGTTCGATGGGCACAATATGTCCCGGCATTTTGGCGGCAAACGCGACCGTGCCCGGAAACTGGTAGGCCCGGTATTCCGTCATGAAGATGCTGCCGCCTCCAGCCACGCGCTTCAACACGCCAAAGAGGCCGCCGCCTCCACCCATCTGCGTATGCGTGGCCATCTGGATGGAGCCTGTCATCCACGAGAGCTCGCCACTCTCTGAAAATACGCTCTCGTTCGGATCGAGCTGCACCTCGAGCACGGGCATGGTCGTGCCCTGAATCCGGGTCTGCATAACCGGGACCTCCTGTCAGCACCCAGTGTACCTGCCGGAAGCCGCCGGAAAGAAGCTCAGTCTGCAATTCGTTGAGACATGCCGTCCCGGTATGAGATGGGAAGTGGATTCCCGCGTCGCCCTCGCACACTCCACCATCCGGCAGCAGAGCGCGGCATCTCGCTGCCAATTGGGCGCACCCGCCTAAGCGGCTCGTTATGTCCGCTTCGTGGCTACTTCGCTTTGCCGGTAAGCGTCACATTGTGTTTCTGCGCGATCTGCTTGATCACCTGGAGATGTTGCGCGATGACCGGCGCATCGATGCGCGCAGCCTGCTGCACATACGGATCGTGAGCCAATGCGGCTTCGGATTGGAATGCCTTCACATCTTTCTGGTGATCTTTCGCTACCGCTTGGAGGTAGCTCTGGTCGAACTGCGGACCCGACAAATTTTCGAGCTTTGCAATCAGCACCTTCTCTTTCTTCGCAGGCCCCTTCGGCATATTCACATCCAGCTTTTCGGCGATTGGCTTGAGCTGCTGATCAAGCCTCTTGCTGATCTCCACCATCTTCTGGCCGAACTGCTTCACATCGGTGCTCTGCGACTTTACCTCGGCAAGCTTGCCCATCTGCACTTCTGCGGCATCACTCTCGAGAATCGATTTCACGAAGAACTGGTCGGATGGCGATGGCGCGCTTCCTGGGTTTGTTCCCGGCATCTGTGCGCCGGGATAATTCGGCTGCCCGGGCATCGGCTGTTGCTGGCCGGGCTGGACCGGCGCCTGTGGAGCCATCCCTCCCGGCTGCTGGCCTTGCGCAACGGTCAATGCCGCCAGCGATACCACCACCGAAAGAATCAAGATAGACTTGCCCGCTCGCTTTGCTGTCATTTTTGATTTCCTCCTTTCCGACGAAAAAGAGATTCTGCGCGGCTAACCGCCATCTGTATGCTTCCTGTAACTAGAAGAAATAT
>JAJZAL010000390.1 GCA_021799405.1 Acidobacteriota bacterium | reverse complement strand
TCTTTGCCCGTTCAGCTTGGAGTTTCTTCCAAGCCTTCGTAAGCTGCTTGCTCTCTTCCGAGCACTTAGGACTCAACTCTTTCGGCAAACTCAACATTTCGCCCGAACAGTCCTTTTGGAATTGCGCTCCGAGTTGGTCGTACTGCTTCTGGAGGGCTGCCACTTTTGCCTTATGACTCTGGCATCCTGTGAAGGCAAAAGCGATAGCGAGTCCGAGTGCGAACCGCATTGCCGTTCGGTGCATGTACTGTCCTCCTTCAGAAGTCCTGTGGAATCCTGTGACTGTTGTATGCAGGCAGTAACAGATCCTGCGTGAAATAGACCTTGATGCGTTGCCCTTCCCGAACCGTGATCGTCGGCGGAATATCAAGAAAGCGGTCGAGAACGGACGTTGCCGACTGGGAGATGTTGGCCGAAGCTCCGGTTGCAAATGCCTGCGATCCGCTCGTCGAGATGATGCCGCCGCCCTCTTCGATCTGCCCTGCACCGGCGATGACGCCGAGGGCAATCGAAGTTCCGAAAATCTTCAGGTAATGATTATTGACCTTGCCCTTTACGCCGACTGCGCCGGACTGTCCCAGCCCCAGAAACTGATCGAGATCCACCGAGTAGCCGTCAGGCATAATCATGCGGTGAAACACCAGGGCCATGCGCCGCTGATGGCCGATCTCCGGGGAGCCGATTGCTCTGGCCTCACCCAGCACGACAGTCCCAGCCGGAATCAGCACATGCTGGCGATCGTGCGAATAGACGGGATTCGACACCAACACCTTCACCGGACCAGGTGCATCCCCATTCAGTCGATTCATGAGAACCGTGTCCAAGGTTGTTCCCTCGTAGATCACATAGGGTTTTCCGACAGCCGAGTCGATATCTACTTCCGGGCGGCGAGCCGTCTGCGCCTGCTCTTCGGGCGCGGACGAAGTTACAGCCGGATCGGGGGCAGATTGTGGTGCTATGCGACCGCTCGCAGCCCGACGCTGAGTTGTCAGAGAAGAAGCGGTGCCCTGCTGTGGGCCGGTTACGCCTGCTCCGTTAGCCAAGGCTGGGGAAGACGCGTTCTGGGAGGGCTTGACCGGCGCTCTCGTGTAGACAAGATTAGATGCGAAGCGGGACTGATAAGACAACTCTCGATCTTTGGCGGCAAGTTGTTGGGCTTCCTGCTGCGCAGGAGAGAGTTGCCCCTGCATATAGCCACTTGCCTGTTGGCCACACGGTTGGCCCGGGGCGCATGGAGCTGGTTCACCATTGGGGCTATAGACGGAGGCCGCGGCCTGCTGCGCGGGCGTCATGGCCTCTGGTGCGGGACCCGCCATATTCTCGTTCGACTGCTCCATGCTCTGCTCCGCCGCTACGGCATCACTTTTAAGTTCCTTCTGATTGTTCGCCGTGTTGTCCTGAAGCAGTGGCATTGACGCTTGTTGTGAGCTTGTCTTCTGGGTCGCCGCTTTCTTGCCGGTGCTGCTGAACACTGCGGCCACGATGACGAGAAGCGCGATGCCAAGGTAAAACCACGGCTTCAGATTTTTCGGAAGTACGCCTTTGGGATCGTGTACCGTTTGCCGCAGGTCGGCCTCATCAGCCAGTCCGTTCTGCGTATTTGTCATTGGCTCTGGCATACTCGCCCCTCTCATCCTTTCCGCGAGAAGTTCATTCGCTTCTTACCCAACTGGACATAACCCGAATCCATCACCTCGGGAATAATGTAGGTTCCCTTCTCAAGCTGATACGTCACAAGATTGGGTTTTCCGTCACGCAGGTCGTAGACGGAGAATTTCTCCGGCGCGTCGGTCTTGATATAGGTGAATCGCTTGTCGTGGTAGATGGCTTCGATATCAAACGGGGACGCATTGGCGCGGAATTTGTAGTCGAACTTCAGAGACAGCGGATAGGCCGCTTTGTACTGGTCGATGGTTTGGGTGATGTGGGATTCAAGTGCCGTTACCTCTTCCTTTGCCTGCTTCAGTTGCGCCGCCGGCACAAACTGCGGAGGGCCGTCGGCGGCTATGATCGACGAGCGACCGGCGGGGTGAACGATGACCTTTAAGTCCGGCTTGAGCTTGGTCCCCGATACCTCCTGGAGCGTGAAGGAGTAGATATCTCCCTTATCCGTAATGAGGTTCAGGTTGGATTTGATTCCGGCTTTCGCGGGATGCACAAAGCACAGATTGCCTACCACGTTCACAATCCAGAAATCCTTGTCTCCCACCGCGGCCTCCATGATCTTCTCGGTCGGCGGCAGCTCGATCAGAGTCGTATATCTGAGCTTGGCGTGAATCGGAACAATGTCCTGTGAGTGGTATTGAACGGTTCGCGCCGAGAAATCCTGGGCATGCGCTGTGACGGAAGAAAGAGCCAGAACGAATCCAGCGGCGAAGATGAGTATGCGTTTCATGCAGCGGCTCCTTTGGAATTCGGTTTGGATGTGTGGGTTTGTTGGTGGGGCTCAAAGGGATGTTCGTCGGCAAGACGCCGTAAACCTTCAGAGATTCCGTAGCGCGTGAAATATTCTCGCCGCAGCAGGTTTTCATTGGCGCTGTTCACAGCCATCCAATGCGTAACCGAATCCACATTAAGGTGGACCTTCTTGCTGGACTGCGCTTTCCGGATCAGCATTTGGCCGGGCGGAACGAGACTCGCGATTAGGTCGAGTTCCGTATTATTCAGATGGAATGCCTCAGCGTAGACTGCGCGGTCCATCTCCGGGTTGGCCAGGAATATTTTGGTGGGGCAGCTTTCGGCGACGATGTGCAACATCCCCGATTCCTGTAATTCCTTGATCGACTGCGTGGCAAGGATCATCGCGGCATTGTGCTTCCGCCACATCTTCTGGGCCTGCATAATGTAGTCGCGGATGACCTGGTTGCGCATGAAGAGCCACGCCTCGTCCATAAGAAACGTCTTGAAGGTGGCGAGCCGCTGTGGATCGCATATTTCCTGCGAGGCCCGGTGCAGGATGTAAAACAGCAGCGGCTCCAGAAGTTCCGGCGCGTCGCCCCATCCACGGAAGTTGAACGTCTGGAAGTTCTTAAACGAAAGGGTGTCGTCTGGATTGTCGAAGAGGAATCCATATTGCCCTGCCCGGGTCCAGCGGTAGAGCCGATCTTTCAGCTCTCCGACAATGCTGGAGAGATTGGAAAGGGTCCGCTGGTCCGGCTCCAGCATGTAAATTCTCTCGATGCCGTTCCAGAGCTTGATCTCTTCCTTGAAATCCAGCTTGTATCGCTGGTCATCCCCTTCAATAAGGACGCGCAACAGGCTGAAGAGAAACTGTTGATTCTCTCGGGTCGGAGCCAGTGCAAATGGATTGATGGTGAAAGCGCGCTCCTCGCGCCCAACATTCAGATAGCTGCCACCGAAGATGTGGGTCAGAGCCTCAAATCCTCCACCGATATCGAAGATGAATGTGAACGGATCATACTTTTGCGCGTTCTGCAGCAGAAACGAGCACAAATAGGATTTTCCACTGCCCGTCATGCCAAGAATGAGGGTGTGGGCCACCTCCCCGCAGTGCAGATTCAGAAAGTAGGGGGTCTGATTGTCGGTCTCCATGACAGCGAGGTATTCCGCGCCAAGGTATCGGTTAACTTTCTCGCCTGGCAGGATCGTGAACAGAAAGCTCAGATCGGCGTAATTGCTGTTCAGCAGGTAGAGGCGGCGCAGGT
>JAJZAL010000108.1 GCA_021799405.1 Acidobacteriota bacterium | reverse complement strand
CATGCCTGCCTCGATCAACGCCAGCTTCCAGGGCACGGCCGCGGCCTTCCAAAGCGCGCTGGCTAACGAGCCGCTTCTGATCCTGGCCGCGCTCATTACCGTTTACATTGTGCTGGGCGTCCTGTATGAGAGCTACATCCACCCCATTACGATCATCTCGACGCTGCCCTCGGCCGGCGTGGGCGCGCTGCTGGCGCTGATGATCACCCACTCCGAATTCAGCGTGATTGCGCTTATTGGCATCATTCTGCTGATCGGCATCGTGCAGAAGAACGCCATCATGATGATCGATTTTGCCTTGCAGGCCGAGCGCGAGGAGGGCAAGCCCGCCGAAGAAGCCATCTTCCAGGCCTGTCTGCTGCGCTTCCGGCCCATCATCATGACGACCATGGCCGCCATGCTGGGCGGACTGCCGCTGGCCTTGGGCGGAGGCGTGGGTGCGGAACTGCGCAGGCCATTGGGCATCGCCATCGTCGGCGGGCTCTTGTTTTCACAGATGTTGACCCTCTACACCACTCCGGTGGTCTACATTTACTTCGATAAGCTGGCGCAGAGGATGAAGCCGCGTCACGCACCCGCCAGCTGCGAGCAGCAGCCGGTCAGCGCGGACTGAGGAGCATTGAAAACATGCATCTTTCCGCGCCATTCATCAAACGTCCGGTAGCCACCACGCTGCTGAGCATTGCCCTGCTGCTGGCCGGCGCAGTGGCGTACTCCGTACTGCCGGTGGCATCGCTGCCAGACGTGGACTACCCGGTGATCGGCATCAGCGCGGGCCTGCCGGGCGCCAGTCCGGAGACGATGGCCTCGGCCGTAGCCACTCCGCTGGAGCGCCAGTTCGGACGCATTGCCGGCGTAAACCAGATGACCTCAACAAGCGCGCTGGGCGCGGCTGCGGTGGTTTTGCAGTTCGATATCAACCGCGACATCAATGCGGCCGCCCGCGACGTGCAGGCCGCCATCAATGCGGCGCGCAACCAGTTGCCCGCTTATCTGCCCCAGAATCCCAGCTACCGCATGGCGAACCCTGCCGATGCGCCGATCCTGATTCTTTCGCTGACCTCCGACGTGGTACCCAAACCGGAACTCTACGATATGGCCGATTCGATCCTGGCGCAGAAGATCTCGCAGATCGATGGCGTGGGCCAGGTCTTCGTCGGCGGCAGTTCCAGCCCCGCGGTGCGCGTGGAGTTAAACCCTTTGCTGCTGGCCAACACCGGCATCGGCCTGGAGGCGGTACGCACAGCGCTCGCGAACGCCAACGCCAATAGCCCCAAAGGCTTTTTTCAGGATCCGGCCCGCCGCTGGCAGATCTTCGATAACGATCAGATCTTCAAGGCGAGCGACTATGCTCCGATCATTGTTGGCTATAACCAGCAGACCGGCGCTCCCGTGCATGTCTCCGACGTGGGCACGGTGCTCAACAGTGTTTCGAATACCCTGACCGCCGGTGTGGTGGGCATCAATCCGGACATCGGACCGCCGCAAAAGCTGCGGGGCGCGGTCATGATCATTGTCTTCAAGATTCCCGGCGCCAACGTGATCAAGACCGTGGACAATGTGATGGCCGAGATGCCGTACCTGCGCGCAGACATCCCGCCCACGGTTGATTTCAGCGTGGACTCGGACCGCACCACGACCATCCGAGCCGGCGTGCGCGACGTGGAGATCTCACTGGGCGCCAGTGTGCTCCTGGTGGTGCTGGTCGTCTTCCTCTTTCTGCGTGAGGCGTGGTCCACCATCATTCCTTCGGTGGCCGTGCCGCTCTCGCTGGTTGCCACCTTCGGCGTGATGTACGTGCTGGGTTATAGTATCGACAACCTTTCACTGATGGCGCTCACCGTGGCCACAGGTTTTGTTGTCGACGATGCCATCGTGGTCATCGAAAACATCACGCGCTATCTTGAGATGGGCATGAGGCCGTATGAAGCGGCCATGAAAGGCTCCAGGGAAATCGGTTTTACGGTGCTCTCAATGAGCACCTCGCTGATCGCGGTCTTTACCCCCATCCTGCTGATGGGCGGCCTTGTGGGCAGACTCTTCCGCGAGTTTGCCGTGACGCTGAGCGTGGCCATTGCGGTTTCGATGCTGGTGTCGCTCACAACCACGCCCATGCTCTGCGCGCATTTTCTCAAGCCCAGGGATGAGGAACGTCACGGGCGCCTCTATCGAGCCAGTGAACGCGCCTTCCAGTGGATCCACGACGAATATGCTGCCGGGCTGCGCTGGGTGCTGCGGCACCAGTGGTTGATGCTGGGTATCCTGCTCGGTACCGTGGTCCTCAATGTTTACCTGTTTAAGATTGTGCCCAAGGGCTTCTTTCCGCAGCAGGATACAGGCCGCCTGATGGGAATGACGATGGGCGCGCAGGATATCAGCTTTGAGGCCATGCGCACCAAGCAGCAGCGTTTGGCGCAAATGACCCTGGATGATCCGGCCGTCAAGTCGGTGGTGGCTTTCGCGGGCAGCGGCGGTCCCGGAACCACCAACAACATTGGCCGCATGTTTATCACGCTTAAGCCGCTCGCTGACCGTCCGGGCCATGTCAGCGGGGACCAGGTCATCAATCGTCTGCGCCGCAAGCTCACCAGCGTGCCGGGCGCAACGCTTTTCCTGCAGGCGAACCAGGACATTCAAATGGGCGCGCGCGGTAGCGCCGCACAATATCAATACACGCTCTCTGACGCCAATCTGAAAGAGCTGAATACATGGGCACCGCGGTTGATGGCGCGCATGCAAGCCATGCCGGAATTGCGCGACGTCACCAGCGACCAGCAGAGCCAGGGTCTGGCGGCCAATCTGGTGATCAATCGCGACAGCGCCTCGCGACTCGGGATCACCGCCTCGGACATTGATCAGATACTCTACGATGCCTTCGGACAGCGCGAGGTTTCGACCATGTACACGGGACTCAACCAGTACTACGTGGTGATGGAGGTCGATCCCAAGTACCAGCTCAGTCCCGAGGCGCTCAACGGCATCTACATCAAGGCCGGCAATAACTTTGGCGCAGCCACTGCGCTCTCCGGGACGAATGCGCCGGCAACCACGGTTGCCGCGTCTTCAGCCGCATCCGCGAACATGCCCGCAGCGCCGGCCGCGATGCCCGTGGCTCCAGCTCCGGTGCTTGCCAATACGTCCGCGACTCTCTCCGCCATTCTTTCACCTTCCACAATGGCGGGAGGAGTTGCCTCGACAGCGGCCACGGCTTCAATGGCCGCTACTACCGCATCGGCCGCAACGGTGACTACGGGGACGGCTGCCGGGACGGCTACAGCGGCGGGCACGGCTACGACAACTGCGGCCATTCCGGGGGTTACCAATCCCACGGTCGTTACGCCCATGGCCCCGGCCAATACCACGAGCCCGCTGCTTACGGCGCCGGTGGCATCAGCCGTTCCGGCGCAGCCTTCGCCGGCCATTGTTCCCGCCGTGTCTTCGCCCACGGCCGGAGGAGCGCCGGCGGCAGTGACTACAGCGGCCGCAGCTTCCTCGGGCGGAGCGATGGTTCCACTTTCCGCCATCGCTCACTATGAATCGCAGCGGACCTCGCTGGCGGTCAACCATCAAGGGCAGTATCCGGCGGTTACGCTCACCTTCAACCTCGCGCCCAACGTGGCCCTCGGCGATGCCGTTACAGCACTTGAAACAGTAAAGCGCGAGATGCGCATGCCCAGCACCGTTCAAGGCAGCTTCCAGGGAACCGCCCAGGTCTTCCAGGATTCACTCAAAAATGAGCCTTACCTGATCCTTGCCGCGCTCGTGGCTGTCTATATCGTGCTTGGCATTCTCTATGAGAGCCTGATCCATCCGCTCACCATTCTCTCCACGTTGCCGCCGGCCGGCGTGGGAGCGATTCTGGCGCTGATGATGACAGGAACAGACCTGAGCATCATCGCGCTCATCGGCATCATCCTGCTCATTGGCATTGTGAAGAAGAACGCCATTATGATGATCGACTTCGCTCTTCAGGCCGAGCGCGAGCAGGGTTTGCCGCCAATTGAAGCAATCTATCAGGCGTCTCTGCTGCGTTTTCGCCCGATCATCATGACCACCATGGCCGCGATGTTTGGCGGATTGCCGCTGGCCATCGGCATGGGCGTGGGTTCCGAGCTGCGCAAGCCGCTGGGCATCGCTATTGTGGGCGGGCTGCTGGTTTCGCAGCTGCTTACGCTCTTCTCCACGCCGGTCGTTTACCTCTTCTTCGATCGCCTGCAATGGAAGGTAATGAAGCTGCACAAGATCGGCTCAGAGCTGGAGAGCGTGCCGGGGGATTAACGCCAGTCCGCGATTCACCAATACACATAGCTGCACAGGGCGAACTGCGACCCGGGGCGGGAGGCAAGCGCCCGGAGTAGCAGCCAGACCTCATCGATTGCCTCAGATCCCATGACAGCCAGTCTTTCGCGACTTCCGGTATGCTTGCCTGAAGACCGCATTTCTTAATCCCCATCAGGCAGTGAGGAGAAGCATGAAGAGCATCAGCCGCAGATCGTTTGTCGCCACCGCGGCGGCAGGCGTTGCCGCATTCGGAGCCTTGGGAGGTTCGATTCCATCGGCCCAGGCCCAACGCGTCGAGACCAAATCCGATTGGGACCTCGCCGCATTCAACAAGCTCGCGAACCATCCCGCCCGCGTCAAGCAAGTTTTTGATACCGGCACGGCGGGAGGAAGCATCTTCGGCCACGCCGTGAACTCGCTCAACGGACTTGAGTACGGCTTCGGCATCCCGAAAGATCAGATCCAGATTGTCGTTTCGCTGCGCGGGCCTGCCAATCTGATGAACTTCGACGACTACATCTGGAAGAAATATCAGATCGGCGCCATGCTTCACATCAACGATCCCGAAACCGGAAAGCCTGCGGAAAGTAACGTCTTTTACCCCGGCAAAGCCGGCGCAAAGATGATCTATGTTTCCGACGACATCGAGAATCCGCACTCGATTTACAGCGACTCAAGCATCCAGGCCCTCCAGCATCGTGGGGTCTGGTTCCTCGGCTGCCACAATTCCACACAAGGTAGCGCCAGGGAACTCATGCACGCGCATCACCTCAAGCAGCCGGTGCAGGATGTCTACCAGGAGCTGCTCGCGCATAAGCTGCCCAACGTGCTCATCGTAGCCGCCGCCGTGGCAGCCATCGCCTTGCTACAGACCGAGGGCCATTACAGCTACCTCTATGTCTGATCCGATGCTACGGGTTTCCTGTTGAGAGAGCCCGTAGCGGCAGGCCGTTTTCCATCGGGAGTGCGGCTCTGCCGCTTCAGAAGCCCATGATGTTGTAGCCGCAATCGACATAGAGCGTCTCGCCGGTGACGGCGCTTGAGAGGTCGCTGGCCAGGTAGAGGGCCGTGCCGCCGACTTCGAGCTGATCCACGTTGCGTTGCAGGGGCGCGCGGTCGGCGTGGGACCTGAGCATGTCGCCGAGGTCGCCGACACCGCGGGCGGCCAGCGTCTTGATGGGGCCGGCGGAGATGGCGTTGACGCGGATATTCCTGGGGCCGAGGTTCCAGGCGAGATAACGCACGGTCGATTCGAGCCCGGCCTTGGCCACGGCCATCACGTTGTAATTGGGCACCACCTTTTCGGCGGCGTAGTAGCTCAGGGTCATGATGCTGCCGCCTTCGGTCATCAGTGGCACGGCGGCGCGGGTAGCGGCGATGAGCGAGTAAACACTGACATCCATGGCGAGGCGGAAGCCCTCGCGGCTGGTGTTGACGAACTCGCCGCGCAGGTCGGCGGCGGGCGCAAAGGCGACGGCGTGGACAAGGATGTCGATCTTGCCATACTTGTCCTTGAGCGCGGCAAAGAGGCTCTCGATTTCGGCGTCGCTCGAAAGGTCGCACTGGAAGCCTGCCGCGCCGGGCAGTTCGGCAATCAGCCCTTCGGCCTCCAGCTTCATGCGCTCGTTCTGATAGCAAATGGCCAGGACAGCACCGGCCGCGTGCAGTTTTTGGGCGATGCCCCAGGCAATGGAACGCTTGTTGGCCAGCCCGAAGACTACGGCCGTTTTACCCGCCAAATCAATCATGCGTCTTGAGTTCCTCCGATGTTGTACTCCGAAAAGAAAAACGACGGGGTCGCGTTTTTCAGAATATCAGAGCGGTTTTTGACTTTGTCTCAGTTTGCTTCTCCCGTGCTGCGGATGAGAACGCTGGGGCGCGGCTTTATCCGCCCAGGTCGATCAGCTCCACGCTGCCCACGGGGCGCTCCAGAAAGCGCGATCCGAGGCGCTCGAACTTCTCCACCGAATCGGTGGCGAAGCAGCGGATCTCGGTTTCGGGGCCGGTGCTTTGGGCAAACTGCGCGGCGCGGCCATTGAAGAGACGCATGGCGGCCTCAGCCGTGGATTCGGCGGAGTCGATGACCTTGACGCCCGGCGGCACGGCACGCTCGATCAGTGGCCGCAGCAGCGGATAGTGGGTGCAGCCCAGCACCAGCGCGTCGGGGCGGAGCCCCTGGGCGGCGGCCTCGGCATTCAGTTCGTCGAGGTAGATGCGGATGACCTGGTCCGTAACCGGATGAGCCGTCCAGCCTTCTTCGACCAGCGGGACGAGCAGCGGGCAGGCTTTCTCGATGGCGCGCAGGCCCAGGGCGCGGCAGGCTGCGGAGTAGGCGCGGCTTTGGACGGTGGCATCGGTGGCGACGACCAGCACGTCGCCGCTGCGCGAGGCGGCGCGGGCGGCGGCGGCGCCAGGCTCAATGACGCCCAGCACGGGAACCGGCACGGCATCCTGGATGGCGTCCAGGGCCAGCGCGCTGGCGGTGTTGCAGGCGATCACAAGGAACTCGGCGCCCTGCTCGCGGACCAGGAACTGCGCGCTCTGAGCGGCATAGCGAGCGATGGTGCGGCGCGATTTGGAGCCGTAGGGCAGGCGGGCAGTGTCGCCAAGAAAGGCAAAGCGGGCGCGCGGAAGCCGCTGGACAAGGGCGCGCAGGACGGTGAGACCGCCAAAGCCGGAGTCAAAGACGCCGATAGTGGGCGGCGCCGGCCGGGTTGGCGCTTCCGGGCTGCTCATGGATGCACTCCTGCGGCGGGCAAGGCGGCGGCGGTCAGGTAGGTGCGGGTTAGATCGACGTGCCCGGCGAGGGTCGCGCGCTGCTGGCCGTCCACCAGGAATCGGACCTCAGTGACGCGAGGCAGGTTGGCGCGCAGGGTGGCGCAGATCGAGAGCACAGTGAGCGTTTCAGTCTCTAGGCCCGAGGGATGATTCGCCGCGAAGGCGGAGGTCAGGTTGACCACGGCCAGCTCCGGGCCGGAATGCCGGTGATCGCCCTGCCCGCCGGCCGGGAGCAGGAAGACCTGGGCGACTCCGTTGGCGCCGCCGGGCACGGGATGAGTTGACCCGGGAGCTGCGTAAAGGGCCAGCAGCCTGTTCAGGATGGCGCGGGCGCGATCCCCGGGACTTTGAGGAAGAGGCAGGGACTGGACCTCGGCGGTCAGCGTGTTGTCCGCGTCGTTGGCTGCTTCGAGCGTTGCCGGTTCGGCTGGAGTCACTAGAGGGGCTTGGGTAGGCGCGGAATCCTCGCCGTTCAGCAGGCGCTGGTGGTGGCGTTCGAGCAACTGCCAGAGCACCACGCCCATGACCAGCGAAGCTGCCAGCAATATGAAGAACAGGATGGTTTGATAGCGAGGGATCACAGCCGCGCACCCTCCGAGCGCCACTCGACCAGCGCGGCAGCCAGTGCCTGGGCGACGCGTGCCTGGTAATCGGGATCATCCGGCATGGTTGCTGCGGTATCGCCCTCGCCGCGCTCCGGGGCAATCTCGACAGCGACGGCGGGGCAGGTCATGCTGTCCACCCCGAGCAGTGAGGTTCGGCCAAGCGTCACACTGATTCCGGCTTGTTGCAGCGCGGAGTTCAGCACGCCGGACAGGGCGAGGCTGCGCGTCACCCAGGCGGCCTGGGCGGTCTTCCATGCAGGCATAGGGGTGGACGAGGCCGGAGCCAGCGACGACGTGAAGAGATGAATGCCAAAACCGCTGGTAGAGGCATGCAGGCTGAGGCAGGCTTGCGCCTTGGCATGGTTGGCAATTTCGGCTCGGCGATCCGGAGCGAGCGTGACATCGGATTCGCGCATGGTGACGACCTGAATGCCGCGCGCCGCAAGCAGAGAACGCAGGCGGACACTGAGGGCCAGTGTGATGGCCTTTTCCGGTTGATTGCCGATGTGGCCGCCGGGATCATCGCCACCATGAGCGGCATCAACGATCACGACAAACCGGGCCGAAGGCGCGGCGGGAGCGGGAGGAGCTGGATTAGGCGCGGATTGAGCGGCAGCGCCCACCATCAGGCTTGCCGCCGCAAGTATTGCCAGCGCCACAACCCGCGGGCGCCTGCCGAGAACCCGCTTACTCCAATGCATAGATGGTCAGGCCGCTGAGCAACTTGGGGTAGAAGTCGGTGGACTTCTGCGGCATCACTTCGCCGGCAAAGGCGACTTCGCGCAATTGGTTCATGGATACGGGGTTGGTAAGAAAGGCGACATTAGCCTCGCCGCGGCGCACCTGCTCGATGGCTTCAGTGGCGTCGCGCAGATAGCGGATGTTGGTCTGTTCGCGAACCTTTTCGGCATTCAGACCCAGGAGCCGGTCAAGCACGATGGCGTGCAGGTGAGTCAGGTCAAGCTGGCGCTGGCGTTCGGGCACGGCGGCCAGCGCGGCTGCCGCTTCCGGCCTGGAGCGCAGGAGCAGCGCCCCGGCCGCGGTAACGGCAATGAAGGCCGTTCCCTGCTGGCGGCTGAGCGTTTGAATGCAGTCGGCGGCCTCGCAGGCGCGCAGCGATTCCACGGTGAAGAACTCGGCGGCGGCGGTGGCAAAGGCGGACGGATCGAATCTCTCCAGGCTGTGCACGACGCGATGAGTGGGCAGAATGACCAGACCTTCGGAGTCCATGTTGACGAAGGTCATCATCACCGCGGCTTCGGGATACTCCGGCTGGGGCAGACGGGTGGCGCTGTGCTCGGTCCTGGCTGCTCCTTCGGGGGCCTGTTTCGGAGCGCACTCTTTCGAGTAATTCAAGGCGGTTTCGTAGCGGTGATGGCCGTCGGCGATGATCAGCTTCTTGTCGGCCATGGCCGTGGTGAGCAGGCGGATAACAGCGGGATCGGAGATGCGCCAGAGGCGGTGCAGCACGCCGTACTCGTCGGTGATTTCAGCTTCGGCGGGACCGCTGCCTTCGTAAAGAATTTTCTCAATGCTCCCAGCGGGGTCAGAGTAGAGCATGAAGATCTGGCCAAAGTGCGCCCGGGTGGCGCGGAGCAGGTTGAGCCGGTCACTTTTGGGCTTGGAGAGGGTCTGCTCGTGGCGGAAGACCACCTGTTCGGAATAATCGTGGAGCTTGCCGAGCGCAATGAAGCCGCGCCGTTCTTTGACCGTATCGCTGCCCGGGACGCGGAAACGCTGCGCATAAGCGAAGATACAAGGATCCTTCTCCTGGACCAGGATGTCCTGCTCGCGCCAGGCGCGGAAATCCCGCGCAGCCCGCGTATAGACATTTTCTCCCCGCTCCGCGTCAAATAATTCAGGCAGCCCCAAAATGATGCGAACCAGATTGTAGGGGCTGCGCTGGTAATAGGCCTGTTGCATGGCCGGAGAGATCTTGTCGTAGGGCTGGGTGACGACGTCGTCCAGCCGGACAGCGGAAGGGTTGTAACGCCAGGCGCGAAACGGATAAATGCGGGCCATTCGAAAGGTCTTGCTCCCCGGTGAAGAGGTGGTCTTCGCGCACGGGAACCCACCCTTGCTCATTCCGGGAAACCGGCGCGCTTAGGCTCGATTGTATCCCAGTGACCGCGCGGGCACGGGCTCCAGCTCAAGTGGAAGGGCGTTTGTTGCACGGGAACAACTCAGTCCGTGCTACTATCGCGTTCACAGAAGGATGCTGCGAGATGAAAGCCCTATCTTCACTGCGCATTTCGCCGGTGGGCGGCGAAATTCAACGGTTGCTCTGGCGGTGGATGTGCGGGTTGGCGGCTCTCAGCCTGATTTTGCCCCGGGCTGTGGCCCAGGAAGATCAGCTCAACAAAGTGAATGTGCAGCCCCCGGCGGCTTCTGCGCCCTCGACGAAAGAGCCCAAGGGAGCTGAAGCTCCTCCCGAGACGGGGCCCGGAGCGCTCAAGATTCGCCCCGGTTCATTCATTCGGATGAATGTAGATTTGGTGCTGGTGCCGGTGACGGTAACTGATCCCATGAATCGGCTCGTGACCGGGCTGGAGCAGACTGACTTCAAGATCTACGAAAACAACAAGTTACAGGATATTCGCAGTTTCTCGTGCGATGACGCGCCGGTGTCGATCGGGATCATTTTCGACCTTTCCGGTTCCATGACTTCAAAACTGATGCGGGCCAAGGGCGCGATTCTGCAGTTCGTCAAGACCGCCAACCCGCAGGACGAGTTTTTTGTCATCGGCTTTAATGACCGGCCTGAGTTGATCAACGACTTCACCAACTCGATGGACGAAATCCAATCACGGCTGGTGACCGTGCAGGCCGCCCATCGAACGGCGCTGCTGGACGCCATTTACTATGGACTGATCAAGATGCGGGACGCCCACCATGAGCGAAAAGCGCTGCTGGTTGTGTCCGATGGCGGCGATAACCGCTCCCGGTATACCGAGGGCGAGGTGCGCTCGGCAGTGCGCGAGGCGGATGTCGAGATCTTTTCCATCGGGATCTTCGACCCCTATGCTCCCACACCCGAGGAGCGGGCAGGGCCGGCGTTGCTGTCCGACGTAAGCGAATCGAGCGGTGGACGGATGTTTCGAGTCAATAACGTGGACGAGATGGGCGACATTGCCGAGAAGATTTCCATGGAGCTGCGCAATCAATATGTAATTGGTTACCGGCCCTCGGATCTGACTCGGGACGGCAAGTGGCGTAAAGTGAAGGTAAAGGTAGACCCTCCGCCGGGACTGCCTCCCCTGACCGTCTATGCTCGCACCGGTTACTATGCGCCTTTGCAATGAAGTGATCTTTGCAGTCTTTCTTGCCGGAGCGGCGCTTGCGCTGCCGGCACAGCAGACGACTACCCGCGCGGCTGCCGCGAAGACAGAGCCGCAGCCCGCTCCTTCTTTGATTGAGGACACGGATCCGGTGCGCTCGCCGGACGTGGCAGTGCCCCCGTCCGCGACTGGCGCTCCGTTGCGCAAGAAGGGTGAGGGGTACGTGCTGCGCACCAACGTGGAGGAGGTGGTGCTGAATGCTACCGTTCTCGACGGAACACGCCTGGTCCAGAATCTGAAAGAGGATAATTTCAAGGTCTACGAGGACGGGGTTAAGCAGCGCATTATCAGCTTTCAGCACACGGACCTTCCCGTCTCCATGGGATTGGTGATTGACAACTCCGGTTCCATGTACCGGAAGCGTCCCGCTGTCAACAAAAGCGCGCTCGATCTGGTGATGGCTTCAAACCCGCAGGATCAGGCTTTTGTCGTCAACTTCTCCGATGAAGCGTTTATCGACCAGGACTTCACATCCAACATCGACAAGCTGCGCGAGGGGCTAGCGCATATCGACTCTCGCGGCGGGACCGCGCTCTACGATGCCGTGGTGGCATCGGCAGACAAACTCGCGGCCGATGCCAGGCGGCCCAAGCAGGTTCTCGTTCTGATTACCGACGGCGAGGACAACGCCTCGACCCTGACATTGGAGCAGACCATCCGCCGCGTTCAGCAGCTTTCCGGGCCGGTGATCTACTCGATTGGGCTTCTCTTTGGCGACGAGATGAGCCGGGGCGAGGTACGCCACGCGCGGAGGGCGCTGGAGTTGCTCTCAAGCGAGACCGGTGGCATCGCCTTCTTTCCCAAATCGCTCGATCAAGTGGATGAAATCGCCGCGGAAGTGGCTCGCGACATTCGCAGCCAGTACACCATCGGGTATCGCTCGACCAAGCCGGCTTCTGAGCCGGGTTTCCGGCGTATCGTGGTTACGGCGGAAGCCAAAGGCATGGGCAAGCTCACTGTCCGGACCCGCACTGGCTACTTCCCGAATGTACGCATGGCGAAGTCTCCCGCTGAGCAGGGCGGACAATAGCGTTCAGGATTTGGCGCAAAGATTCACAGCCGCGAAGGCCGTTCAACCGCGGTGTGGGCAGCTTTTCGTGTTGAGGCAATCATCGGCGACGCGCAGCCGCTCCACTGGACGGCCTGCCGCCAGATGTTCCGTAACGATGGCTTTGGCATCTTCGGCATTGACGTTGCCGTACCACACGCCTTCGGGGTAGACCACCATCATCGGGCCGTGCTCGCATTGATCGAGGCAGCCGGACTTGTTAATGCGAATGCTGGCGCCGAGACCCGCTTCCTTTGCCAGCTGCTGTAGTCGTGCGTGCAGATCGCTCTTTCCGTCAACGGTGCAGGAGGGCCGGGGCGCCCCGGCTGGACGGGAGTTATGGCAAACAAAGACATGGCGCTCGAATGCGGGCAAGGTACAAGCCTCCTGCGTGCAGATCGCTCCGGAATACGGATTACTTCCAGAGTAAATCCTTTGGCAGGCCTCGCGATGTTTACAAAATAGGCCGTTGCGGCCGGGCCGAATCTGCGACAATGATGACTTGGCTATGAGAACAGACGATCTCCATTCTCTTAAGGACGACATGGTGGCCTTCATCGAAGGTCACGGTTTACGCCGCGTTCCCGGATATGTGAACGAAGATATTCCCTCGATCCTCTGGGAGGGAAAAGACAATCCCGACGCATGGAAGGATTTTGTGGAGATGGCCAAGCACGCAGGCGCTCCTTTTGTAATCTTCAGCGACATGACGCTGGACCGTGCGGAACTGGATGCTCTTATCGAGGAAGCAGGCGAGCTGAACTTTCCCGATGAGGAAGTTTCGGAGCTGGTTGAGGCCAAGTGGCTGCGCAAGTACACAGGCATGGTGGGCTACATTCAGCTTGGGTTTGTCTACCAGGGGCTCGTCTTTCTGCACGAAACCACAACTGAGTGGTACGAGCGCTATCAAGCGCTGCTCGAAGATATCGAGAGCTTCCACGACATCGTAATTGACGAAGCCAACGAACACGGCGACGAGGAAGAATAAGCGGGTGAACGGCTCTCAGGCGGCCGCGGCCGCGAATCCGGCAAGGGAAGCCGCGGTTCCAGCTTCTCATCTGCCGCGCCAGCGCTGGGTTCTGGCAGAGCATCATCCCGAAGCCGCCGAGGCTCTGGCAAAAGCTGCTCGTCTGCCTCTTGTGCTGGCCGAGTTGTTGATCGCGCGCGGCATTACTCATGCCAGCGAGGCATTCGCCTTTCTCAATCCCGATTCAGATCACCTCCACGACCCGATGCAGATGCTGGGCATGGCGGCGGCTGTGGAGCGAATTGAGCGGGCCATTGCCGCCCGTGAGCCGATCCTGCTCTACGGTGATTACGACGTGGACGGCACCACTGCCGTGGTCCTGCTCAAGACGGCGATTGAGATGCTGGGCGGCGTGGCGCGTTTTCATGTGCCGCATCGGCTTCTGGAGGGCTACGGCCTGCAATCGAGCGTGCTGGAGACGGCTTACGCCGATGGCGTGCGGCTGGTCATCACGGTAGACACCGGCATGCGGGCCTTTGCCGAAGCGGAGACGGCGCAGCGGCTCGGCCTGGATCTGATCATCACCGATCACCACCTGCCCGAGGCCGGCGACGCAATGCCTGTGGCGCTGGCCATTCTCAATCCCAATCAGCCCGGATGCCACTATCCGGAAAAGTCGCTTTGCGGCGCGGCGATTGCGCTCAAGCTGGCTCAGGCGTTGCTGGAGCGGCGCGATCACGCGCGCACGCGAGCGAAAACTCTGCCGAGCTTTTTGAAGATGGCGGCCGTCGCAACCATTGCCGACGCCGTCCCGCTGCGCGGCGAAAACCGCGTCATCGCCGCGCTGGGCCTGCGCGAGCTGCGCAAGCCGGTAGGTGCCGGATTACGCGCCTTATTTAACGCGGCGAATCTCGACCCGGCGGCACGGCAGCTCACCGGCTTCGATGTCGCCTTTCGCCTGGCTCCGCGCATCAACGCTGCCGGGCGCATGGATGTGGCTTCCGACGTAATCGAGCTGTTTCTTACTCGCGATTCCGTGCGGGCGGCGGAGCTGGCGGCGAAGCTGGAGCGGTTAAACCGTGAACGCCGTGACATCGAAGCTGCCGCGCTTGCTGCCATCGAGCAGCGGCTGGCCTGCGACGCGGAGCTGGCAGAGGATCGCCTGCTGGTGGTCGAAGGCGAAGGCTGGCATCGCGGCGTGATCGGGATTCTGGCCTCGCGTGTGGTGGAACGCACCGCCAAGCCTGCGCTTGTGGTGAGCATCGAGGATGGCGTGGCCCACGGGTCGGGGCGCTCGGTGGATGGATTTCCGTTGCTGGAAGCGATCGAGACGTGCGCCGATCTCTTCACGCGCTTCGGCGGCCACGCCTTTGCGGTTGGGTTCGCCCTGCCCGCCGCCGCGCTGCCGGAGCTGAAGCGCCGCCTGCGGCTGCATGCCGCGGAGCATCTGGCGGCGCGCGAGCCCGAACACTTGCTGCGCATTCACGCCGAGCTGCCGCTGGATCGCATCACGCCCGTGCTGGCGGGGTGGCTGCGCAAGCTCGAGCCGTTGGGGCACGGCAATCCCGAGCCGGTCTTCATGGCCCGCAGCGCGCGGCTGGTGGCTCCGCCACGCATCCTTAAGGAGCGGCATCTGCGGCTGGAACTGGCCCAGGAGCCGCACAGTTCTATGGTTGCGGCCTGGGGGCAAGCTCCCGTAACGGCAGGCAGCAGCGGTGCAGTACGCGCCCTGGGCTGGAATCTGGCCTCGCATGCCCTGGCGCTGGGACTCCGCGAGGGTAGCCGCATCGACCTTGCCTACCGCATCCGGGAGAACGACCATCCGGAGTATGGCGGGCTTGAAGTGCAGATCCTGAGCATGGATGTCTCGGGCGCCCGGGAACTCCACCAAGAGCCCGCGGCTGACGCGTAATCCAAGGCTGCGCAAGCGGACTGTGATGTCCATCCGGATCGTCCATGGGCGTTCTTCTGAGCCCGCGGGTGCGGAGCCGCTTCAAGCGCAGAACTCTGAGTCTCTGTGTACACCGGCGGGGGCAATGGGGTATCCTGACGTTTAACTCATGATTTTCTCGCGCGATTACATTGGGTATCTTGCCCGCCGTACAGTAAAGCACCTCATCGACGCCAAGATGATCACCTCCAGCGATTTGAAGGTGACGGAAGAGCGTGTCAATGCGGCCCTGCTCGATGAGCTTTCCCTCGAAGACCGCATCAACGAGGAGGTCCGCGTGATTCTTGACGCGTACTCCGAGGAGATGCGCAAATCCGGCGCGCAATACGCCGAGATGTTCAAGAAGGTGAAAACCGAGCTGGCCAGAAAATACAAGGCGGTGCTATGAGAATCAGCCGCGACAAGCTCAACAAGCTGGCCCACACCGTGGCCGATACGCTGGCCGAGGTGGACGAGGTGGGATTTCTGGAGGACCGGAATACCATCCGTCAGGAGGCGCGCAAGATTCTGGAAGTGCTGATGGACGAAGAAGCCAAGATCGACACGGCGGCCCGGCTCAAGATCGCCAACCAGCGCAAGATCATCCTCGAAGGCTCTCAGGAGTGGGAGATCTTGTACCGCAAGTACTACAATGACGAAGTCCGCAAGCTGGGCATCTGAGAGGCGGCGCAGCCCGAGCCTTTTTTGGCGGAACCTCGGATTTTTGCTAGAGTAAACATGGAGCTTGCTCAGGCAGGCTGATCCCCTTCTTTCAGGTGCGGCGCTATCGTCTAGGGGTTAGGACGTGAGATTCTCAATCTCAAAACCCGGGTTCGATTCCCGGTAGCGCTACCAGCTAATATCTGCTAAAGCCCGCTGAATCAGCGGGCTTTTCATTTGCCCGGAAATCCTCTTAGCGCGTGTTTGGTCACAATAGCGCGTTTCGTGGTACACAGTTTGGTACACAGTCCATCCGGCCCGCTTCCCCGCCCGGCAGACCGCAAAGCCTGCTACCCGTTCGCCTCAGAATTGTTCCGTTCGATAGCGGACGCGGCGCAGGATGGGGAGCGACCGCGCAGAAATCGCCTGTGAGCGATTGCTACCGTGCTAACGTGTCAAGACAGGTGAAGCCGAATCGAAAATCACAAGACAGTACCCTAAAGTGCCGCGCGTATTGCAAGCCCTTGGGGGCCTTGCGGACGCGGCGAAGGTATCCACGGGTTAGTGTAATATCGCACCGAACCGCGAATCCCATGCTGCAACCACGTTACAGCCCTTCCGAGGCTACGGTATCCTTTTCTCGGCGATGCTGACTGCGGCGCAATTTCGTGACTACCTGCAATCGAGACGCGATGCCGGGCATAGCTTGACGGCGATTGCCGCGAGCCTGGGGGTGTCCCATGCAGCGGTGAGTCAATGGCTCGCCGGGAAACGCGAACCTAGTTCAACGGTTCTCATCCTGGCCGAGCTACTGGGACGATCATGGGTTTGGCCGAAGTGGTAAAGCCGCGCCTGCCGGAGATCGTCTAACTTGTCCAGCCCTGCAGCCTCTGGCGGCTATGGCGTCCCAGGAGCATCTTCCGCAAAAAGACTGGAACTCGCTGCCACGGTGGACACTTTCGGTGCATACTCTTCACATGGAGATCAAACATTGCAAGCGATGCGGGCAGCCGTGGTGTTATCGGGGCGAAGGCAGGCCGCTGCGCTGCGGGAAATGTAAGAGTCCGTATTGGGACCGGCCACGCAAGGAAAGCCGAAGGGACAAAAAAGCTCTAATCCGCCCCCAATAACTGGAATAACTGGAAACGCGAAACCAGCCAAGCGGGGGAGCCGGTGCCTTGTTACCTTTCTATCGCCTCTACGCCTTGGAGGGATTGACGCTTTGATGGGCTGGCGTTTCACTGAACGTGAATCATCCCACAAGGGCAGAAAGGGTTTTGGAAACATGAAAGCGCGATTTTCCCGTCTCCCAATGGTCCTGGTGCTGGT
>JAJZAL010000107.1 GCA_021799405.1 Acidobacteriota bacterium | reverse complement strand
CGAAGCCGATCTCACCCGTCTTCCCGTTTGCGAGAGTGATATTCACCGGGTTCTGCCCGTAATATTTGTCGGTCGATGTCGCAGTGCAGGTCGTGTCAATCGGACTCTGGTAGGGGGCCCATCCGGAAGGAAGGCCGGTGACTACCTTGGTTGAAGATCCGGCGCATGCGTTGCCGGCGATCGCCGTGGGTGCAACGTAGCCGTTGAACCACTCGAAGTTCTGGTAGCACACGCCGCTGCGGCAATCGGTGACACGGGCTCCGTGCTTGTAAACATGGAGCGGGTTGGTCGGCCCCCAGTTCGTATTGGTGACGGTGAAGTCCTCGGAGACAACGTGCCCATCGCCGGCAATCTGGAAGCCGCCCAACAGTTCGTTCAGGAACCGGTTCGCGTTGCCAAAGAACCGCTTGCCGCGGCCGAACGGCAGATCGATGATGCCATTGAACTCGACATGGTGCTTGGGGGTCGCCGTATCCACGGTGTAATTCAGGAAGCGGTTCATCGCGCGGTAATACGCGTAAGGGGCCGTTCCCGAGGGCTGTGCCGGACCCAGATCGGGGGTATACACCGTTCCATAAGATGGCGTCATCACGGAAATGCCGGAGTTGGCAAAGTCCGCGCTGGGATAGATCAGGTTGTCGCGGTTCCAGTTTCCACCCACACGGAAGGGCTTGGACCACACGTAGCTGATCTGATAGGCACTTCCATGATGGAAGAGCCGCTGGTAATTCACCTGCAGCGCGTTATTGTTTGACCAGCCGCTCTTCTGTTCCATGTAGCTTCCACTGCCCCAGGTGACGTTGTCGTACGGGCCGGTCGCAGTGCTGGAGTACTGATTGGTTCCAATCGTCGAGACTCCGCCATTGGGCGCAGTGATGCCGGTCTTCATCTCCCAAACGTAACTTGACGGATGGTAGTTGTACAGGTATACCTGATCCAGGTTCTGTCCATGCGTATAGAGCCAGCTTATCCGCAGCGCTGAATTTCCCTTCAGCGGCTGTTCGACTGTGAGGTTGGTCTGCGTTACGTAATTCGGCGGGTATTTGGGATTGAGGCTGTTGATGGTGATCCCCGGAAGAATGGAGTTGACGCTCGTGCTATCCACCACGTTGGCGGAGTTGATGCCCATGATCGGCGTGCCTTCAGTCACTGGCCCGGTCGCCGTCTGCGGCGCCCGCATCAGGTAGTTCGGCAAGCCGTCCGGCGACTGCGAAGCCGACGTGTAGCTCCTTGAATAGCCGGCCTTGAACGGAACGTTCTTGTTGATGCCAACGTAGGTGCTGCGCATCGGAGTCGGATAGATATACCGTCCGTATGCGCCGCGCACGACCGTGCCGTACTTTCCGCCGAAAGGCTGCCAGGCAATTCCCACGCGGGGGCCGAAGGTGAAATCGTAATTATTCACCAGCACGCCGGCGGGCATCCCTGCCTGCTGTGAGGTCTCGATCTTTGCTCCGTCGTTCTTGAGGTTGTCGATAATCGCTTGTGTGGTGAACCCTTCAGCAATCAGGTTTTGCGGGGTCGTGGCCAGCACAATCGCGTCGTTCTTCAGATCGAAACTCATCATCATGCCGTATTTCATCCACGGAGCCGGATGCGCCTCATAGCGCAAACCGAGATTCAACGTCAGGTTCCGGGTGATATGGTAGTTGTCCTGGAAATAGAGATCAAACTCCATATCGTGCATGTGCTGATAGGGCGGCTGCAGGTTCACGCTGTAGCTTGAGGCGCCGCCAAGAAACATATCGGCGTTGGCGTTGCCTGTATTCGCAGTGGCGGAATAGGCATTGGTGGCAATCGTGGACGGGTTAAGGAGAGCGGTGGCGTAGGAGCCGAAGCCGATCGAGTCCGTGCTCATGTCGGGACGCGAGCCAATGCGCTCATGCCGGAAGCGCCCGCCGAACTCCATCTGATTTTTCCCTATGGTCTTGGTCAAATTTTCATCGATGGTCGAGATAATCTGGGTCAAACCGTAGATCCACTGCGTGCCGTTGAAGGGACAGAAGATGCTCTGGAAATAGGGAAAGCCGGGCTCCCCGAAGTTGTTGGGCAATCCCAGTTTTTGCTCGAAGTTAACCAGCGGCGTGCCGCCTGCCTGGTTTTGTTCACCCCACCACTGCTGGCTCACAACTGTCTCTGAAAAGAAGGTTGGCGAAAATACGTGCGTATAGCCCAGCGAAGTGTTGAACATTGCCAACTGGTAATAGGTCTCGCCACTGGCGGCAAAAGGAAATCCGTCGGCCGCTATGGACGCCGGTTGATTGGACGGCTGGTTGCGCAGCACTGTCTGCGTTTGAGGGCTCCCCGTATAGCGCAGATATGCGCGGTTGTTTTCATTGAAGACATGGTCGAGCCGGAAAGTGATGCTCGGAGCGCGCGTTTCATTCGGGTTAACCGCGTCCAGATTGGTCGTAACCATCGGATTGGCGTCCGTTGTCGGCAGGGGCGTGATGTCGAAGATGATCTTTGACGTCGGCGAGATGCGGCCAGCCGGGATTATATTGCCGTTGAACGCGGTGCGTGCCCAGTTATTCGCCGACGACTGCGTGGTGGCGGGGTCGTAAAGCTTCTGAAGAACGCCCGAGCTATTCGTCAACTGGCTGAAGTCGCCGGTTCGCATGGCTACTGTAGGCACGTGAGCCGTCTCAAAGCCGATACTCGCCAAAGAGTAACGCTCAAAAGCGACAAACCAGAAGCTCTTGTCCTTCCCATGATAGAGGTGAGGAATAACGATGGGGCCACCGGCCGACGCTCCGAATTCGTTGCGGATGTAGGGCGGCGAGGTATAGTTGGCGGGATTTTGCCGGGTCTTGGCGATGCCCCAGTAGCTGTTGCGCGCCGTCTCAAACATGGTGCCGTGCACGCTGTTGGTTCCCGACTTGGTGGTGATCACGCCCGCGGCCGGTGTTGAATATTGCGCGCTCAAGCCGGTCGTTTCCACGCGGACTTCCTGAATCGAATCCGGATCGGGAAATTGAATCTGCCCCGAGTGCGAGCCTCCAAATTCGCGGTTGGTCAGGGTCACGCCATCGGCCACATACTCCGTCGCCGAGCCCATCAATCCGTTAGCGCAGGCGCCGAAGCTGTCCTGGTTACAGCTCTCGAGTCCCGGCGTGGTTTCGCCGACCAACTGCAGAATATTGCGCCCGTTCATGGGGAGTTGGTTGATCCGGCTATTCTCGAGAGTGGAAGAGATCGTTCCGTTGTCGCTGGTGGTCAGCTGCACCACGTCCGCTGTCACTTCGATCTGCTGCGTGATTTGTCCGGCGGTCATTACCGGGTTGATGACCGCGTTCTGGGCCACCAGGAGCTGGATATTCCTTACATAGGTCTTCATATTGGGCGCCGAATATGTCACGGTGTAGTTGCCTGTGAACAATCCCGGCACCTGGTAGAAGCCCACGCCGTTGGACGTGGTGTCTGTGGTTACTGAAGTGGCCTGATTGACCACGTGAATCCTGGCCTCTGGAATAACGGCTCCGGTGGCATCCGTCACTGTGCCCTGTATCGAGCCCGCGCCGCTCTGCGCCCATGCGCTGGAGCAGTACATCGCCATGCCCACTGCCGTGGCCAGGGCAAGAATGGCCACATTTCCCCTGAGGAAGATGCGCGTCAGACATCTGGCTAAGTTGTTCATCTAAAAGCTTCCTCCAAATGATTTTTTTGGACTGCCGGTTGGTCGTTCGAATGTGGGATCGGCTCGCGAAGAGAGCCTGAAACCCTTCGGTAAAGGAAAAAGGTGATCGATGTGTCAGGAATCTCCCTGCCGGCAATGGGCAGATGTTCGCTGAAGGCGCTGTAGTGGCACCACAGCGCTGCATGAGCCAGCGCAACAGGCAGAGTTCTCATTGAATGCTGCGTATCTTTATCAATGGCGAACACGCGGCTGGCAAGTGTCTCACCGTTTGAAACGTGGTGGGTAGTGTATATTATTCATAATTATCAAGTTGTAAATTCGGTCTGGCCGGTGTTAAACGTTCTTTGCCTTGACCGTGAAATGCGAGTATCATGACCATCTGCCATGAAAATTGACCATGAGCGCTCCGAAACATGGCACTTGGCGTCTCGCGAGGACCGGGAGGAGATCCTGTGCGAACTGCGCGCGATTCTTGCCAGCTCGCACTTCTGTAACAGTAAGCGTTACCCGGCGCTGCTCGAATACATCGTTGAGAACACGCTGGCGGGCCGGGCGGAGTTGCTGAAAGAGCGCACGCTAGGCATTGAAGTTTTCGGCCGTTCTCCGACCTATGACACCAATTCGGACACAGTGGTGCGTTACACCGCGGGCGAAGTGCGCAAACGGCTCCTGCTTTACTACTCCGAACATGGCCGGAGTTCCAGAATTCAAATCTCTCTGCCGCCCGGCTCCTATGTTCCGGAATTCACCCACCCGCACAGCGCACAGAATGCGATGGAGAGCGGCGAGGCGATGCGCGTCAGGCGCGATGCGGGGGCAAATGTTCGCGGAGAGCACGAAGCGCAGGAATGGGGCCATACTGCGCCCCTGGATCCGGCAAATGGAGCGACCGTTCAGGAGCGGGGTGCGCCGCTGGCAGGATGGTGGGCCAATCGCTGGCGCGTCTTCTTGCTCTTGTTGGCTGCTTTGCTCGTGCTGGCGGGGATCGCCGCGGGATGGTGGTGGCGATCGCGCGCCGTCCAGCCGCAAGCTGTCGTCAACGATTTCTGGGCTCCGGTCCTGCGCGCTCAGCAGTCTGTCCTCGTCTGCACAGGAAGCGTAGTTTTTGCGAAGAACAACTATTCGGGCGTGATCACGGCCGACAAAGACGCTGACTATCCGTTCCTTTCCATGCAGATTGCTTCGGCCATCTCGCAGGTCAGCGACGCTGTGGAACACTCGGGGGCGGCAATTCGGCTGGTGTTTTCTCCCGCCACGCCATTAACCACACTTCGCGAGCATTCCGTCGTTCTGGTTGGCGCTTACAACAACATCTGGACCCTTCGATTGCTTGATCCGCTGCGCTTTCACTTCTCGGCTGCGCCGGATGAAATCATTCTGGACCGAAAGGATTCGCAGAATCGTTGGCGGCGCGACCAGTCTCTCCCTTACTCCAGCGCGGATGATTATGCCGTGGTGGCGAGGTACTACGACCCAACCCTTGATGGCTGGGTGGTAGCGGTCGCGGGATTGGGACGGAATGGAACGGAAGCCGCGGCTCACTTCGCAACCAGCGCCCACTATCTGCAACTGCTGCGCCGCCAGATGGGAAAGAACTTTTCCAACCGGAATATTGAGGTGGTCCTGAAACTCAAGGTCATCGATGGAAGAACAGGCGCGCCTTCGATTCTGGCTGTCGATACCTGGTAACAGAGAAAGACCCCTGCAAAGATCACACACAATGCCGAAAATGCCGCAGTAGCTCTGATAATGCCGCGGCGATTCTCCTGCTCTGCGAGCGTTTCTTCGTCCGCATCCCAGCGCGCCGTCTTGACAATTTCCATAGGAGGGGGTGTAGGGTACAGAGGAAATCCAAACAACGAAGAGCGAAGGGATTCAAAGAATGAATCGGAGAGAATTTCTATGGAGCGCGGCCGCCGCGCCGTTCCTGCGCATTCCTCGACTGATGGCCGCCGATGGACCGGTGGCACCTTCCGACGTCACCGTACCGCCGCTCGATACCGCAAAGATTCGCCCGTCCGATTTTGCCGATGCCGATCTGGACATGCCCTTTGCTCTCAGCTATCTGGCGCGCGTGGCCAACAGTGTCATGCTGGATGGGCCCGACCGCGGATTCATCGACATCTCAGTGTGGCGCGGAACCAACAATCTTCACCCGTATAACGCGCGCATCATGGAGAGCATCCTGACGCTGGCATGGTTCTACACCGCACCGCAGAAGTGGAATCAATACCGGGGCAATGCGGCCCTGCGCTACCGGCTGGAACTGGCGCTCGATTACTGGTGCAATCTGCAAAGCCCCGATGGCAAGTTCAGTGAGTACGGGCCGCAGCAGTGGAATCTGGCCGCCACGTCGTTCGCGGTCAAATTCATGTCGGAGGCTCTGCGTCTGCTCAAGAGCGGGCCGCCGATTTCGCCCGCGATTCATCAGCGCTCCGTCGATGCCTGCCGCAAGGCGCTGCATGCGGTTCTGTACGATCCCGACCTCTACCGTCACGGCCGTACCTACACCAATCAGTACACCAACATCTTCGCGGGTGGGGCGGCATTTCTGAATGCATACCCTGACGCCACGCTGTTTGCGCAGCTGCGCGAGCGCCTTGAGGCCAGCCCCAAAGTATTGCAGAGCCCATGCGGCTACATGTACGAGAAGGATGGCCCGGACCTCGGCTACACACTGAATACTCACCACGAGAACCTGCAGATGGCGTATCACTATTGGCGCAACACTCCGCTGGCAGACATCCTTGTGGATGAGGAGAACCGTTTCGGTAGCTGGCTGGCGCTCAATGCGCTGCCCGAGCCGGGCCAGCATTTCCTCGTTCTCAACCGCAGCATCGAATCGCGCCAGAAACACGCGGTCTACACCTACGTGGACACTCCGCTGGCAGAGCGGTGCACGATCATGCGGGCCTTTGCCACACCGCCGGAACTGCGCGCCGAGCAGATTCGCGCGGCTCGCGAAAAGCTCGATAAGGAATGGCCCAAAGTCGATCCCTTGCCGGTGGGCGACTTCAATGCCTTCACGCCGTATCTCTTCCTGCAGCGGGCGCACTATGACTGGCATCCGACCGAGGAGCAGATCGTGGAGGCGCGCAAGCTGGTGCGGCCGCTGGCCGAGCAGTCCTTTGTGGAGCAGCGCAAGGACACGCGCCTGCCATTTGTCTTCACCTATGTGCGCCGCCCCGGCTACTATGCCGCCTTTGCTTCCACGGCAAAGGCCGCCTCGGAACAGGAGCGCTTTGGCCTTACATTTGTGTGGACCCCGGCAAAAGGCGTGCTGCTGCAGTCGCAGACGCAGGGCAGAGAGACGGCATGGGGAACATCGACCGGTGGAGCGCTGCCTGCGGAAGCCTCACCCTTCGAGGCGGAATACCTCGATGACGGCGCGGCGGTTCGGTATCCACTGCCAGGCGGCGGGCAGAAAAAGGTCGTCTTCGCTGAGGATCGCATTCGTGTCAGTGTCGAACGGCCCGGCGAGATCGTCGAACACATTCCTGTATTTGATCCCGCCTGCGTGTCATCCGCCGCGCAAACCGCCGTGCAAACGCGGGCCAACTCCCCGGTTCCCGGCAAGACCTTTTCGGTGGTGAAATTGGAATCCGCTGGAAAGCTGGAGTACGAGATCCGGCCCGCAGTCTGAGCTATTCCAGATTCTGAATTCTGGTGTCTGGGGGGAGCTTCACCTCGAATTGATCGTCTGAGAGCTTTATGTTTTCCTTCACACTCTCGACTGACAGAACAAGTTGCAGGCCCTCCATCGGGCGTTTCATCGTGATGATGGCAGGAAACTTGACTGAACCGAAGTCCTGGTAGTCTGTGTAGGTTACCTGTGTCTGCACGTTGCCATTTTCGTCGTAGATGTCCTGTTGATGCGGAAGGAGGTCATCGCGGTTGAAGGTGATAACGCGCACCGGAATATCACGCCGGCTGCCCGGAACATGATGCGTAATGCTCAGGATGTACTCGGGCATGGAATAGAGGTGCTTTTTCGACGGATCCTCCATCGTTTCCGTATCCGCAGTTACCGAGTAGTAATCTTCCGGCGACAGGCCTCGCACTACCATCGCGTTAAAGAACATTCCCGGCCGCAAACTCAGCAGTTGGTCAACCACGGACTTTGCCGAAGAGACAGGGCCCTCTTCCGGCGGAATGTTCTTTGTCGAGGAGTCCGAACCTCGATAGGCCTTGCTCTTTGAGGGGATATAAGCCGTAAAGTCCTGCCCGTTGCTTACCAGGTAGAACATCCATGTATGCACGACCGGCATTTGCCCGAAGACGCCCAGGTCCTCTGGCTTGCGAATCAGGATCATGGCGCGAAAGGTCGTGTAGTCCTTGGCCAGACCTTCGCTGCTTTTGAGCACGGTGGCCGCGATTTGGACTTTCGCACTCAGCGTTTGCAGCCCGTCCCAGCGCTGATTGAGGCGTTCGACCAGCTCATCCGGAGTGACGGTCTGCACCACCGTGGGAGTCTTCGGCACAGGCAGCTTGCGCCGGGTAAATACCAGAAAGCACCCCGAAAGAAAGAAGGGGAGGAGGAGGGCCGAGACGAGCGCCAGACCGCGGACCGACTTCATCGCTCACCTGCCTTCCGCAGGGCCTGCCGGTACTCGTCCACGTTTCGCTTGTGCTCATCCAGCGTGCGCGCAAACAGCGAGTGTCCCTGAGCATCGGCGCCGGCGGCGACAAAATAGAGATAATCCGTTTTGGCCGGGTGCATGGCGGCACGCAGCGACTTGATGCCGGGATTTGCCACCGGTCCCGGCGGCAGGCCCGCATGCAGGTAAGTGTTGTACGGGGTGTTGTAAGTCAGGTCGCTCTCGTGGATCTCGCCCCGCCAGCGGTCCTGAAGTTCCAGCCCATAGATCACCGAGGGATCGCTCATCAGCGGCATGTGCTTGGCCAGCCGGTTCTCAAAGACGCTTGCCACAAGGGGACGCTCGACGCCGACCGCCGTTTCGCGCTCTACGAGCGAAGCAATCGTGACCACCTCGTGCACATTCGTCCGCAGCCCCAATTCAGCGGCGACTACATGGAAGTTGTGGACCATGGCGGCGGCAATCTGGGCTGGGCTCGTATCGTGCGAAAACTTGTACGTATCCGGAAACAGGTAACCCTCCAGACTTTTTGCGCCGGGGTCAAGATCAGACACCAGGCCGGCTTCGTTCTTCGCCGCATCCAGGAACTGCTGGCGAGTGCCAAACCCCGCTTCCTGGACTCGCGCGGCGATCTCAAACATGTTTTCGCCCTCGGGGACGGTCAAAGTTTCCGTGACCACGTCGCCGCGAGCTATCCGTTCATAAACCTCGATCGCCGGGGCGGGATGGTCAAACCGGTACTCACCAGCCTCAAGTCTTCCCCGCTTCCACACACGCAGCACATCGAAGGCAAACCGGCTCCGAATGACCCCGGCTTCTTCCAATTGCCGGGCGATGTGCACTGAAGACGATCCCGGCGCCAATTCGACAAACGTCTCAGCATGTGGCCCGTACGGCGACAGAATCAGCCATGCCGCGGCTCCGGACGCGGCCAGCGCGGCCAGAAGCAACCCCAGCAAAGCGCCCGCAACTCCGGAGCTCCCCCTCTTTTTTCTGCTCCTGCGCTTGCGGTTCGCCATCCCGTTTCTGCTGATTCTTGAATCACTCATTAAAGACGCAAAAAAAGCCCCGCGGGACTCTTTATCTTTTGATTGTATCGGGCATGGCAGGAAAGACATACGGGACTCCTTGCGGGAGCCGGAGGCATTAAGCTGTAATCCTGGAGCCGCAAGCTGGCAGACGTACTTCATCCTCGCTACCTCGGGCTGGATGTCGGCAATCGCCGCATCGGGGTGGCTGTCTCGGACGAGCTGGGGCTGACGGCGCAGCCTGTGCTCACGCTGGAACGCCGGCGCAACCCCCGCGAAGACCTGCGCTCCCTGGCCCGCCTCGCCCGGCGGTTCGGCGTGGCGGGGATTGTGGTAGGAATGCCGCTGCATCTTTCCGGAGAACCAGGCGCGCAAGCCGCTAAAACACAGGCTTATGCCGCCGCGTTAGGGGAGCTGACCGGGCTCCCCATCCATATGTGGGACGAGCGGCTTACCTCGCACGAGGCTCACCGGATCCTCTACGAAGCAGGACACCAGCGCCAGCAGCACCGGCGGATGGTCGATCAGGTAGCGGCCACCCTGATCCTGCAATCGTTCCTCGATGAGCGACGATGACCGCCTTTCATTTGCCACGGGTTTATTTGGATCATTCGGTTCTCCCGGACGGGTTTCTGACGGACCGGATTGGAAGCAAGGGCACAAGACCGGAACCGCCTGTCAACGGTCCGGGGGCTCTCCGCGTATAATGGAGTTTCTAGATCGTTCATCTCTCGCGGCCGGAGCCGTCCTCGCTCCCCGCTACGGACCATAGATGCCCGAACACATCAAGAGAAAGCTTCTCGAAGAGATCAAGCTTCTGGAGCATGAGCTTGCCCATGAGCTTCCCGCCGAGATCAAGAAGGCGGTGGCCCTGGGTGACCTTTCAGAGAACGCTGAATACCACATGGCGAAACAGCGCCAGGACTTCGTGAACGCCCGGCTTGGGCAGCTGAAGAAGCGCATGGCTGAGCTCTCCCTGGTCAACCTGGCCAATATTCCCAAAGATCGGGTCGCTTTTGGTTCCACCGTGGTGGTCTACGACTCGACCAAGGATGAAGAGATCATCTACCGCCTGGTGACCAGCGAAGAATCCGACGTGGCCAACGGCCAGATCTCCACCACCTCGCCGATCGGCCGGGGGTTGGTGGGCAAGCGGGTAGGCGACGTGGCCGTCGTTGTCACTCCCAATGGCAAACGCGAACTGGAGGTCCTGAAACTCACTACGATTCACGACGAAGCCGGCGAAGAGGTTCCCCAAAACGGAGCTGGCGGCGCGGAGCAGTAGCAAGGAAGATCGGCATGACCACCTGGACCAGTGCTTTTGGCCGCGCATGCGGCTGGCTTCTCGACCGCATCGTATACGGATTAGCCCTTACTCGCATCTCCCCCAATGTCCTTACGTTCATTGGGTTGATCATCAACATTGCCGCGGCCTTTCTCTTCGGCCACGCCAACGCCTATAACGGCGTCCGGATGTTTCTTTACGCCGGTCTGGTGATCATCGGCGCCGGCATTTTCGACATGGTCGACGGGCGCGTGGCGCGGCGCAACAACCAGGTGACGGTCTTCGGGGCCTTCTTCGATTCGGTGATCGACCGCTACTCCGACGTGGTGCTGTTCTTCGGCCTGCTGGTCTACTACGGGCGCATCAACCGGTTCAGATACGTGGTGCTGGTCGCCTTCGTCATGGTCACATCGCTCATGGTCAGCTATACGCGCGCTCGCGCCGAGGCGCTGATCGGGCAATGCAAAGTGGGCTTCATGGAGCGGCCGGAGCGCATCGTGCTCATCATTCTGGGCGCGCTCTTCAACCGCTGGGGAGTGATGGCGCCGGTACTGTGGGTGCTGGCCGTGCTCTCCACGATCACCGTCATCCATCGCATTACCTACACCTACCAGAACACCAAGCACCTGGCGCCGCTGAGCCCCGCCGGACGTTGACCGACGCTCTGGCCGCCAGCGCGCGCCGAGTTTACCGGCAGACGATCGGGGCCTGCAAGGGCAGATAGCTCGCTTCAATCGTACGGCTCCAGATGTTTAGCGCGTGCGGTTCCAGCCATTTAGCGCATCTTCCTGCCTCTGAACGACGCGTATAATGAATCCGCTATGCCTGAGGGGTTCAGCCAGGGTGACGTAATTTCATATATCGAAATGTGCTCGGCCGTCGGAGTTAATCTGCAGCGGGGGATGAACTATCAACTTCGGGGCGAGTCGATACTCTTAATGAGTCGGCGCCCCGGCGCTCCGTATGATGACCAGGTTGACGAAGAAGGCGGCATATTGATTTACGAAGGCCACGACTGCGCACGAACCGAGGAGTGCCCTGATCCTAAGAAAGTTGACCAGCCGATGCTGAATCCCGGCGGCTCTCTTACACAGAATGGTCTCTTCGCCGAATCCGCAAGGAGGCACAAAGAATTCGGAGAGCCGCCGGAAAGAGTCCGAGTCTTCGAAAAGATTCGCAATGGCATCTGGGTGTACAACGGAGTATTCGAGCTAGTGGATTGCTGGATGGATGATTCGACCGGCAGAAGGGTCGTTAAGTTCAAGCTCAGATTAATCCATACCGCCCGGCATTTTCCGGCGAATAACTCCACCCTACAGGAAGATGATGACCGAATCATTCCAAGCTGGGTGAAGCTGGCTGTGTGGAAGCGGGACCAGGGGAGCTGCCGAAAGTGTGGAGCGAAAGTAGGCCTACATTTCGATCACATCATTCCGTATTCGAAAGGTGGTTCCTCGAAGGCGCCAGAGAACATCCAGATCCTGTGCGGCAAACACAACCTTGAAAAGCGCGACAAGATTGAATGAAACCGGTTGAGAGGTGGTTGATTTTCGCCTTTTTCCGTTGCACCCTGGTAAGGATAGGGGGTCCATGAGTTACCGAGGGACGAACAAAGTTGCGACGTTGCCTCGCTCGGGCATCTCTACAGTAGTCCGCCGCGCAACTGGCTCATTGCGCTGAGCGAAGCGTGCGGTCGGCCCAGATCCTTGCCTCCGCGGCGCAATGCTGTAATTCCTTCTCGTGCAGCGTTTTCGATTGCGCAACGGCATCGCATCGCGGCCAGTCTCCGCATTCCGCCGCCTCGATCCAGTCAAGCAGGCTGCGCTCTTTGTTATGCACCCCGGTCAGGGCCTCGCGAATCTCCCGGCGCAGCGGCAGGGCCGATAACGCGTCCTGCATGGGAACGCGAAGCATTGCCGGGAGCAGGCTGAGCAGCCCGAGCAGGTATTGCTCTGTCGGATCAAGCCGGCAGCGCCCGGCGGCAAGCTCGCAGAAGCGCGCCCGCGCCAACGCCATGAGCAGAATCTCTGCAGGCTGATCGGAGTTGAGCGCGCTGGCAATCGACAGCGTGGCAATGCGCCGGAATGCCTGCTCTCCGATCGCAATCATCGCCAGCTCAACCGAGCGCACCTCCTGGCGTATGGCGCAGGCCGGCGAATTCACCAGCCGCAGCAGCCGATAGGTAATGGCGGCGTCGCGCCTGACCAACTGGCTGACCTTGTGCAGATCCATCGGGTCCTTGTGCACTTCCCGCAGAATCTCAAGCTGCATGATTTTGTTGCCCGGAATCTGGCGCGCTTCCAGCAGCGCCGGACGGCAGAAATAGTACCCTTGGAACAACGTGAAACCCTCGGCCGATGCCGCTTCGTATTCCCCCTGAGTCTCGATCTTCTCCGCAAGAAGCGTGTGCGAATAGCGGCTTAGCCGATCCAGCAATGCCTGGCGCGCGGTGCGGTCGTGTTGCAGAAAGTCAAACTTGATGTAATCGGCAATTTCGACCAGCGGCTCAATCCCCTGCTTCCAATCAAAATCGTCGAGCGCGATTCTGAAGCCAAGGGTCTTCAGGTTGCGGCAGGTGGCAATCAATCCCGGCGTCGGCTCCAGTGTCTCCAGAATCTCCAGCACCGTTGAACCGGGCAGCAGCACATCCACCAGGCGCCCTGTCAGCGCGTCCATGGTGCAATTCACGAAAGCCGGCGGGCCGCCTGTCAATTCCTCCACGCCATACAGAACGGTCGTGTCCAGCATGGTGCGTGTCGCGTGGTCGCCATCGCCGCGAAAGACCACCTCAGGCCCGCTGCGAAACAGGAGTTCGTAGGCATAGACTCTGCGGCGCGCATCGAGGATCGGTTGCCGCGCAAAATATCGCCGCTCAGCAGGCGGCTCATCCGAAGGGCAATCAGAAGATCTCACTGGCTTGACTTGCGTGGCCACGCACTTCTCCACAATGCTTATCGGTGATCGTCGGTTGAACTTGAGAACTACTCGATCGCAGGGCACGCCGGCATACCTGAAGCTTTGTCGCATCTAAAAAACAGCAAGCCGGGAGCCGGATGCGGTAACTGCGCACCTCGGAGCTCTTCTGCCAACCCGGCTCCCGCTACACTCAAAGAGTGACCGAGATCCAGTCCTTCATTCGCCGCCTTCCCAAGGCCGAGCTGCACCTTCACCTTGAAGGCACGATCCTTCCCGCCACGCTCGTCGAGCTGAGCACGCGCCACGATGCCCGGCCCATCACGCTCGCCGAAGCGGAAGCCCTCTACCACTTCACTGACTTCACCGGCTTCATGCTCGCCTTCAAGGCCGTCACCCAGCAGCTTGCGGCGCCCGCGGACTATGAACTCGCCGCCTGGCGCATGATGCAGCAGCTCGCCGCGCAGGGCGTCGTCCACGCGGAGGTTTACGTCTCCGTCGGCGTCATTTACCACTGGCGCAAACAGGAAGCCGCCGCCTTCGAGCCTATCTTTGAAGCATTGGAGCGTGCTCGCCGGCGCGCCGAGCGCGAACTCGGTCTCTCGCTCTACTGGATCTTCGACGCCGTCCGCCACTTCAGCGTCGAAGAAGCCGGACGCGTCTTCCGCAAGGCCGCCGAGCTGCGCCCCGCGCACCCCTCCATCATCGGTATCGGTCTCGGCGGCGATGAACGCCGCACCGGCTCCGCGCCCTATCGCGAGCTTTACGCCGAGGCACGCGACGCCGGTCTTCGCCTCACCAACCATGCCGGTGAAACCACCGGCCCCGAGGCCATCTGGGAAGCGCTCTCCATCGGCTCCGAGCGTATCGGTCATGCCCTGTCGGCCTTGCAGAACGATGCGCTCATCGAAGAGCTGAAGCTGCGGAGTATTCCATTGGAGATGAACCCGACCTCCAACATCCGCACCGGCCTCTGCCCCAGCTTTACGGAGCACCCGCTGCGCCGCGCCTTCGATCGTGGCCTGCTCGTCACCGTCAACTCGGACGATCCGGCCTTCTTCGGCTCCGATCTCGCGGGCGAGTACCTGCTGGCTCATACTGAACAGGGCTTTACGCGCGCAGAACTCCGCCGGCTCGCCGCCAACTCCATCCTCGCCAGCTTCCTGCCCGCTTCGGAACAGGCGATCTGGCTTTCCCGAATTGAATCTACTGAGTAATCAAGATCTTGTAAAACACGCCGCCAGCCGCCTGCCAGCTCAATCAAAACTGCGGTATCATGGGGAAACAGGAGAGTGCCTGCGTGATGTCTGCTGAACCCGAACCCCTTCTGCCCGGGGAAGATCCCTCCGTCGGCGAAAAAGAAAGCTCGACAACCGCCTTGCGAGTGATTGGCTGGTTCTCTGCGGGAATGGCGGTGGCCGCGCTCGGTATCTATGTCGGATACGAGTTGACCAGCCGGTACAGGTTCAAGCGGCGCACCCCTTACGACTTCTATTCAAACGCCGGCGAAAAAGCCGCCAGCGAGTTCGGCGTGGGTGTTTAAGAGCCGCCTCCCCGATCGATTAAGCTGCGAAGTAAAGAGCCCGCCTCCAGGAGGCGGGCTCTTTCGTGATGCGCCCAGCATAGGCGCGTTCTTGCGGGTGCAAGTCCCGCCGTAAGCAGGTCACAGCGAACCAAGCGAAGCGCAACAGTACGAGGGCGACCGAGTGTGGGGAGGAAGCGTGGAGCGAAGCTGCGGGCCGATGGACAGGAACCGGTTAGGATGAACTGCTGTGCAGGGCGAGCGAGCCGGAGGTCGCGAAGCTCTTGGGACCAAGGCGCGGGGGCTTAGATCCATCTCAATCTAACCTGAATCCCGAAGTTCCGCTTTCTGTTTCAAGCAAGACCGGAGAAAACAAGAGGAAGAAACCAGAGACCGCGGACAATTCAGTGCCGCGTGAGATCAGGTCGCTGTTCTCCCATCGGCGCATGGTCTTGCGCGAGAGTTCTCGCGCGGGAACGCCGTTAGGCGGCGTGGCTGTGTTTGTGGCTTTTCTTGAAAAGCTGAGCTTCGCCGGCAAGGTGCGCGAGCATATACCCTTCCGATTCACTTCGCCTAACCAGATCGAGCCCACCATAACCCTGACGGCGTTTTTGATCGCGGTGCTGGCCGGGGCCAAACGATTTGCTCACGCCGGTCTGGTACGCGGTGATCGCGCCTTGCACGCCCTGCCCGGCATCCAGCGCTTTCCCACCGACGACACCATCCGCAATCTGTTCCGGCGGGAAAGAATCATTGACGCCGGACACTTGAGTTGAGTTTTGCTGACCGAAAAACTTCCAGGCCTGTTTTCCCGCGCAGTTGAGCGGAAAGCCAGTCCGCCGCATTTGCATTCTCTGGAAAAGCACTCGACCAAATGGGTGTAACGTAGGGTTTCACCGGGCAGGAGATGCCGGCGGGCGCCAGCGGTCACGAACTAGTTTTTCGAGACAGGGTCAGAAGGATTCCCGGGACCACTTCGGGACCAAGAGACACTCAGTTTTAGCCTCTATAGGCCGTTCTATATCTGCCAAAATCATTTAAATGTTGAAGTTGTGACGGCAATAATATACTTGACAGACTTCTCTATATCTTCCCTATGACTAAAGATAGCGAATCCAACTGGCGATGTTGCTTTAGGATGGATCATTGTGCCCTTTGATCCGAACGACCGAGCAGACTTGTTGCAGCATTTTGAGGATCATGGGGACGATTTTGGGGCGCGAACAGTTGAGGAATACGAAGCGATGGCTGACCACTTCATGACGAGAGAACCTGTGATTCCTCCGCTCTTTCAGTGCATCAGAGATAATGGGATGATATGCAGATATGACCGCAGCACAGAAGAGTACGGGGTGCTCAGCACTTGGGGATACGTGGCTACGTATTTCAAGCCGGTTCCCGGGGGTCATCTTCGGAGAGACGAAAGGCCTCCAAAATCGCACGAATTTATGACAAATATGCAATATTTTCGTGCAAGATGTAGGTGAGGATCAAAATGTACGCTTGTCCTGTATGTGGCTATGACGGTCTTCGAAAAGCCCCTGAAGACTTTTCGATCTGTCCTTGCTGTGGAACTGAATTCGGGTACAGCGATGCGGGAGAACGACCCCGTTGGCAGATCCATGCTTCTTTGCGCAGAAGGTGGGTAAACACTGGGGCGATATGGCATAGTCACTACGTCGCTCCTCCCCTCTACTGGAACCCATGGAATCAGATGTACAATGCGCGACTAATGGACGCAATGCCCTGGCTGGAAGGGATTACGGTCACAATGCCGGAAACACTCGCACGGGTCGATTTCGCTTACACAGAGAAACGTGAACCAAAGCTTGCCTACTCATGAAACTATTGTTAGCCGCTCCCTGCCAACTCGTAATACATGATCCGTCTGCCGGGCATTCCTTGATAGGCGTCTTTCATGAGATAAATATCCATATCCAGAAAGACGCGCCAGAGTTGCCCCAAAATGCCATGCTGCCAAAGGAGTGGGCAATATTCCTAAAGTTTG
>JAJZAL010000106.1 GCA_021799405.1 Acidobacteriota bacterium | reverse complement strand
GCCTCCAACGAGTTGCTGGCCAGCCGCGGTGTGATACTGCACCAGATCAACCGCGGCGGCGACGTGACCTATCACGGGCCGGGCCAGCTTGTCGGCTACCCCATTTTCGACCTGCGCAGCCTGCATACCGCGAGCGGCGTGCGCATGGGACCAGTGGATTTTGTTCGCAGGATGGAGGAGGCGCTGATCCGGCTCTGCGGAGTCTTCGGCGTGCAGGCCGGAAGGATCGCCTGCCTGACGGGCGTCTGGTGCGGGAGGCCCGTGGAGGGTTGCTTTCTGGACGAGAGCGGCGGGCCGGGACGCAAGATCGCCGCAATCGGCATTCACGTTTCGCGCGGCATCACTTCGCATGGCTTCGCGTTCAATGTGACGACCGACCTGCGCGACTTTGCTCTGATCAACCCCTGCGGGATCACCGATCGGCCGGTGACGAGCCTTGAGCGCGAGGTTGCTCGGCCGGAGGAATTGCCCGGCCTGGAGGCGGTGGCACACCAGGCGGCGCGGCAGTTCGGAATGGTTTTTGGCGAACAGGTACTGGCCGTGGAGAGCCTGGAGGCGCTACGCGCTCAGGCGCAAGCTGCAGAGACCCAGGAGTTTCCTGCGGAAGATACGCCGCTGCGGATTCCGGCGGAAGTCGAGCGGCTGGCGCACGGGAAGGATCGTCCGGTGCGGGCTTGAGCGCCGCCCATGAGTTCGGCCGCTTTGTGCGGCGAGATTTATAATCCGGCAGGGCACAGAGGGCACATATGTGTCCCGCATCGCGGAGAAAACCCCATGCCAACTGACGTGATCATGCCCCAGATGGGCGAATCGATCTTTGAGGGCACCATTACCCGGTGGCTCAAGAAAGCCGGCGACGTGGTCGAGAAGGATGAGCCGCTCTTCGAAATCTCCACCGACAAGGTCGACGCCGAGATTCCCTCGCCGGTGGCCGGCGTGCTCAGCGAGATCAAGGTTTCTGAAGGCACGACGGTCCAGGTGAATACGGTGGTAGCGGTCGTGGCCGAAGGCGGGGCGGCGGTGAAGGGTGCGCCAGCCGCGGCGGATCATGCGCAGGCCGCGGCAGCGCCAGCCGCGCAGCCGGCTGCATCAGGGTCTGCGCCTGCTGCTGCTCCATCCGCGGGGGCGGTTGAGGTCGTGATGCCGCAGATGGGCGAATCCATCTTCGAAGGCACGATTACGAGATGGCTCAAGAAGGCCGGAGACGTGGTCGAGAAGGACGAGCCGCTCTTTGAAATCTCCACCGACAAGGTGGATGCCGAGATTCCCGCTCCGGTTGCGGGCGTGGTGAGCGAGATCAGGGTTGCTGAGGGAACGACGGTTCAGGTAAATACGGTGGTCGCGGTGATCGGCGGCGCGGCGGTTCCCGCAGCGAAGGCGGCGCCGGTTCAGGCGGCAGCCGCAGAGGTATCCGCACCGGCGGCTGCACCGGCGGTCGAGGCGCCGGCGGAGCCGGTGAGCGCAGGAGGACGCATTCGCTCGTCGCCGCTGGTGCGGCGCATCGCCGAGGAGAACCATGTTGACCTGGCCCGGGTGCGCGGCACGGGTTCAGAGGGCCGCATTACCAAGGAAGACATTCTGCGCTACATTGCCGAGGGCGCGCCGCGCGGCGCTGCGGCCGCTCCCGCAGCAGCGCCCGCGGCTCCGCCGCCTGGCGCTCCGGTTGCTCCCGCGTTGCCCGGCGAGCTGGTGCCTCTTTCCAAGATGCGCGCCCTCATCGCCCAGCGCATGGTGGAAAGCATGCAGACGATGCCGCACGTTCATACCGTCTTCAAGGTGGACATGACACGCATTGTGCGGCTGCGCGAGCGCGAGAAGGCCAGCTTCGAGCAGCGCCACGGCGTCAAGCTCACCTACATGCCGTTCATTGCCACCGCGGCGATTATCGCGCTGCGGAAGTTCCCCATTGTGAACGCGGCGCTGGAATCCAATGCGATCCGCTATCACGCGAACGTCAACCTGGGGATTGCGGTGGCGCTGGAGTGGGGACTGATTGTGCCGGTGATCCGGCAGGCCGAGGAGCGGAGCTTCCTGGGTCTGGCCCGCGCCATTGCCGATCTTGCCGCGCGCGCCCGCTCCAAGAAGTTGCTGCCCAGCGAGGTGGGCGGCTCGACGTTCTCGCTGACCAACTCCGGCATCTTCGGCGAGGAGTTCGGCACGCCGATCATCAACCACCCGGACTCGGCGATCCTGGCCATCGGAGGCCTGGGCAAGGAGCCCGTCGTGCTGACCGATGCCGAGGGCAACGATACGATTGCCATCCGGTCGGTACAGCGCTTCTGCCTGGGCTTCGATCACCGCCTCATCGACGGCGCCGACGCAGGGAAGTTCATGACGGAGTTCAAAAAGGCGCTGGAGAATTGGGACGGCGAGATCGGGTGAGCGAGTTCACTGCGCCCACGCCAGCCCGTCCGAAGCCTTGCCGGTGTCGATGGCGCGCGTCATCTTCCACGTCTCCAGATCGATTTCCGCGACCTGGTTGCTTCTCATGCAGGAGACATAGGCGGCTTTGCCGCCGGGGCGCATCAGCACCTCCTGCGGATCGGCGCAGACCGGCACCGAGCGCGCGACCTTCATCGTCTTCAGGTCCACTACATCCACCGCATCTTTGGCGGGGATCGCCATCAGCAGCCAGCGGCCGTCGAGGGTGGGCGCGCTGCCGTAGCCGAGCCCGTCAAGCGGCACCCAGTGTTTGACGCTCTCGGCCGCGGTATCAATGACCGCCATCCGCGGCTGGGTCTGGTCGGCGGTGAAGGCCCAGCGGTCGTCCATGGAGACAGAGATGCGCTGCGTATTGCCGGAGATGGGGATGATCTTGAGCAGCTTGTGCGCCTGCATGTCGAGCACAGAGACGGTACCGGGACCGACGTTGGCGGTGTAGCCGCGGCGGCCGTCGTGCGAGATGGCCAGCATGTGGCTCTCCGGCTGGCCGGTGGGGATGGAGCCGATGATCTTGAGCGTCTTCGGATCAATGATGGTGACTGCATGCTCGAGCTCGGTGGTGACGTAGAGCAGGCCGTCCTTCGGCCCGAAGATGGGGCAGTGGGGGCGCACGCCGCGACCGAAGTCAACCGTGTCGACGATCTTCTGCGCAGCGATGTCGATGACCACCATCTTGCGGCCGTTGGTTCCCGGCTTGCCCACGCCGGCATCGCTGTAGATGGGCACATAAGCCAGGCGGCCGTCGGGCGAGGCGGCTACCTCGTGTCCGGTAATGCCGCCCTCGGGCACGGAGGCAAGGCGCCTGCCGGCGACGGGATCGACGATGCCGAGGCTGTGGTCGCCTTTTTGCGCGACAAGAAGGCGGGCGGATTGTGCGAAAGCGGCGGGCATCATGGAAGACGCAAGGACAAGGGAGGCAAACAGGGGAAGCTGCTTCAAAGCGGACCTCACTTGGACTACGGAATGACTATACTCCAGCGGGTCATGGGGATCGTAGTGAAATCGGCAGGTATCGACATTACCGCCTGGATGTATTCCGACTGAACGGGTTGAGCAGCGGTACGACAGGCGGCTCCGCCATTACAGAAGCTTCCGAAAATCTTCTACACTGAGCCCGGCATCCCGCACGATGCCGCCCATGGTGATTGCGTTCACGGGGTTGTGGCGTGGAATCGTGAGGATGCGCATTCCATCCGTCATTACGATGTGAGCGCCCTGACGAAGGATCCGAAAGCCGGCCTTTTGCAACGCTGCAACAGCCCTGAGATGATGGATCCCGGCGATCTTTGGCAGTGCTTATGGCCTTCCGATAACCAAACGCGGACTTCTACGCGACTGCGACTTCAACTACGCGGCCGTCCTCATTTCGGGCAAGTTCCTCAGCCGCGTCAATATACTCGCGGATGGCCACACGAATATTGGCCAGAGCCTCTTCTTCCGTCTTGCCTTGGGACCAACAGCCCGGCAAACCTGGACAAGACACACTAAAGCCTTCGTCGGATTGGTAGAGGACGACGCGATAAGTGGCCATGCAGGTATCGTACACCGATTAAGGACCGGACATGAACCGACCGGTTAGACCGCGCTGATCCGGCAGGGCCGCCGAGGTACGGCTACCAATGCGCTGTACGGTGCACAACCTTCCCCGGTACCGCTCAGCACGAATGCCGTAAACTGATGCATGGAAAATCCCATGCCAATGCGCCCGTGCCGGGTTGAGATCCGTACTCAAGCCTTCGAAGAAAATTACCGATTTCTGCGCAGCCTGGTGGCTCCGCCGACGGAGCTGCTGGCGATCGTCAAGGCCGATGCCTACGGTCACTCGCTGGCGCTGTGCGCGCCGGCGGCGGTACGCGCGGGAGCGCAGTGGCTGGGCGTCACCAGCGTCGAAGAGGGCATAGCCGCGCGGGCGCTGTGCCCTGAGGCGCACGTGCTGGTGATTGGCGGCGTCTTTCCGGGACAGGGCGCGGCGGTAATCGAGCATGGCCTGACCGTGGTGGCGTGGGAGCTGTGGCAGTTGAATGAGCTGGAGTGCGCAGCGCGCGCCGCCGGAGCGCTGCCGGCTTCGCTGCCGGTTCATCTGGAGATCGACACGGGCATGAGCCGCCAGGGCGCCAGCCCGCATGGACTGGAGCCGGTACTGGCGCGGTTTGCGCCGGGGTCGCGGCTGCGGCTGGAAGGCGTGATGACGCACCTCTTCGCCGCCGACGAGGCCGGCGGCATGGTGACGGCCTCGCAGCTTGCCCAGCTCAATGAAGCCGTGGAGCGGATCGAAGCGGCGGGGCTCTATGCCGATTGGCTGAGCGTGGGCAACTCGGCCGCTTTGCTCGCGGGACAGGAGCGGGAGATCACGGCTTTGGCCGCCCGGCACGGCATGAAGCCGATGCTGCGGCCCGGCCTGGCGCTCTATGGGCTAGTTCCGCGCTTTGATCCCACCTTCGAGGAAAACATTCCGCCCTCGATTGCCGCGGCGCGCCAACGGCTGCGGCCGGTGCTTAGCTGGAAGGCCGAAGTCGTGGGTGTGCGCTCGGTTCCGGCCGGCTCCGTGGTGGGCTATAACGGCACCTTTGTGGCTACCGAGCCGATGCGGCTGGCGCTGGTGGCGGCGGGCTATGCCGACGGCCTCGACCGCCAGCTCGGCAATCGCTTCAGCCTGCTGGTGCGCGGCGAGCAGGCGCCGCTGGTGGGCCGCATCAGCATGGACCAGTCCGTGCTGGACGTAACCGGGATTCCCCGCGTCGAGGCCGGCGATGAAGTGGTGATCCTGGGAACACAGGGAACAGAGACAATCACCGCCTTCGATTATGCCGACGCCACTGGGACCATTCCCTGGGAGGTCTTTACGCGCATCGGGCCGCGGGTGCGGCGGATTGCAGTTTAGAGCCTGTGCGCTCGGCTACCTCGCCATGGCCTCATGCGCGGCGGCAAGGTCGGTTGCCCCCCGCACCGCGGAAATCATGGCTTCCATTCCGATGTTGGAGTTCAGCAGCATGTGGTAAAGGCTGCGGCAGCACCAGTCCTGCTGGTAGTAGGTACGGATGACGGCGGCGCGGCGCTTGTCCATGGCGGCAATCTGGGCGGCAATTTGCTGGTCGGACTGGTGAGCCTTCTCAGGAAAGGCATGTGCGAACCAGTCGCGCTTGGCGCTGGCGGTGGCATAGACAAAGATGTGAAAGCAGCCCGGATGGCCAGCCAGCGCGCAGGCTGATCCCCGACCCACCAGCACGCAGTTGCCTTGCCGGGCCGCGTCAAGAATCTCCTGGTGGACGAGCGAGAGCATGCGGTTCGAGTCGAAGACCTGCTCCTCGCCAATGCTGGTGGTGGAATAGACCGAATCGAGCCAGAAGACCTTGCCGTAGCGGTAGTACCAGGGGTCGAGCCGCTCATCGAAGCGGGCCGCCATCTTGGGATCCACCCCGGCCATGCGTGCCGCGCCAGTCACAAGCTCTGAGTCCAGCAGCCGCCATCCCAGCCGGGCTGCCAGATCGTGCGCAAACTCGCCGCCACGGGAGCCGTACTCGCGTTCGACGGTGATGACCTTGATGGGTCCATGGAGCATGGCGATCAATTTCCCCTGCGACTGAGAGGATACAACGGATGGCAGCGCAAATGAAAACCGGCACGGGAGAAATCTGTCCCGCGCCGGCATGTCCGGTTGCCTCGGAGATCGGCCCGATTTACTGCGTAACCATCTGCACAGGCTGGTTTGCAGGTGGCGACAGATGGCGTGCGTTGGGCGCGGATGGGGCGGTTGGCGCAGCCGGAGCCGGAGGTTGCGGCGGAAAGGCCGGCCCCTTCTTGATGCGCAGATCGCCGTTCTTCGCGCTGAGCGTGAACTTCGGCCCGCCGGAGCCGATGCGGCCGGTGACGGTCTTGTTTTCGTCTCCGCTGATGGTCAACTGAAAGTCGGAGACGATGTCGCCGTTGTGCGTGCTGCCGTCCACTGTAGCCGAGCCGTTCTCAGGCACAGTCACTTCTACGTCGCCTCTGCCGTTTCTGGCCTCAACACCGAACCCGGCAGCAGGTTCCACAGAGATTTGGCCATTCCGGTCTTCCACATAGCTGTCGCCATAAATTTGGCTCAGGTCAACGTCTTTGGCATGGGTGACCACGCGCACCGCACCTTTCGCCTCTGTGACGTGAAGGTTATCCGAGTCGAGAGACAAATCGCCGGGCAGGCTGGCGACTTGCAAATCGGTCACGGAGGTATGCAGGCTGGTCGGCCCGGTGATGTTTTCCATGTGTACATCGCCGAAGATTTCGCCGTTCACATTGATCTTGCCCTTGATCGCAGAGAAGGTCATGTCGCCGTAGTTGCCGTCGGCGGTCAGGTCGCCGGTCACCTCATGCGCGGAAAAATCATGCCTGCTGTTGGAGAAGTGAACCTCGACCGGGCCCGTGATGGAGTTCAGCTGTGTGTCGCCATGCGCCGCGCTCAGGATGACGCCCGCGCCGATTCCGGAGATGGCCACATCTCCCCTGCCGGCGTTGACGGTCAGCCTGGCGGTCTTGGGCACGGTGATGGTGAGATCCACCTGTCCCCGGTCAGCGCCTTCCGACTTGACCAGGACCGTGCTGCCGCTTACGGTCAGATGCGCGGCCACAGTAGCGAAGATTTTTTTGGCCTCTTCATCGGAAGAGGCGAAAGCCACTTCATGGGCCTGCACGACGATGTTGGATCCGTCGCCGGAAGCGATGCTCACGTCGCCGCGAGGGTTCTGAATCTCAACAGTGGCATTGGCTGGGATGGCTGCCGTCAGGGCTTGCTGGTCGAGATCGTGCTGCGGCAAGCCAAAGAGCCGGAAGAAGTCATTGTCGCCAAATTGACCGCGCCATGAGCCCCATCCGCTGTGCCAGCCGGCGGCGGCAAAGCCCAGCAGAGCCAGAAGAATAAGAAGACCGATAAATCCGCCGCTGCGGCGCACAGGAGTCTTGCGGCGCATATCCAGCGCCCACTCGCCCAGCATGGCCAGGCCCGCGCCAATCAGCAGCAGCGGCCACCAGCGGCCGTACCAAGTCCAGAATGCAACGGCAGCGATGTGACCGGTCATGACAAGCAACGCCACTACACCGATGCAGATAAGGATGATGGGGCCGACGATCGAAGGAACGCGGGGGCCATACATGCTCGCATAGCCAGCTCCCCAGGCGCGGCGCTGAGCCTGCCACGCATCGCGCTGGGCTCGCCACGCGGCCTTCTGCTGCTCGCGATAGAAACGCCACTGCGTGCGCGGATCGTACGGGGGCGGCGAGCCGCCGCCGGGAGGCACATTGGGAGGCGCGCTGCTCATGATTGGCCTCCTTCGGATTCTCTGCCGATGGTCTGAGACGTCTCAGGACTGGCAGGAGCGGGCGGCTCAGCCCCGGCCGGAGTTCCACCGGCCGTTGCCGTATAGGGTTGGGCCGGGTAGGGCGATGCGGGATACGGATACGGCGGATACCCACCCTCGGCGGTCAGCGCGGCGCGGGCGGCCAGCTTGAGCACGCCGATAAGGATCAGCAACAGCGGCAGAAGCACGCTCCAATGGACCAGATGAGCCTGGTGCAGCAGCGCAACCACACCCACCAGCAGCAAAATGGACGGTCCCATCAGGCGGCGAATCAGAAGATAGCGGTTCATTTGGAACCTCCTTGCGATTCCCCATAACGGCGGAAAATCAGCCAGACGCCCAACCCGATCAGGATTAATGGCCACAGATACCCCAGCATGCGGCCGGAGAGGATATCCATCTGCCCAAGCAGAAACAGCAAGCCCAGTGCAATAAGGATCACGGCGCCAATCGGCTCCCTGCGCCGCCAGCAGGAGGGTGGAACCGGCGGAACGGGCGGCTGGGTGAGGTCCGCGAAGGGCGGCGTAAACGGCGGCGGCGAGGCAGGTTGCTGATAGGGCGGTGCCTGATACGGCGGCTGATATTGCCCAGCCGGCTCCGGACCAGCCGCGCCCGGTGGAGGCGGCACAGGGCCATAGGGCTGGTTGCCCTGCCTCAGCCAATTACCCACTTCATTTAGTCCGAGCGGGTCGGGCAGCGGTAGCCCGTCGCGGCGCGCCTTGGCGGTGTGGTAAGCATCGAAGGCCTGGTAGAAGATCCAGCCGGCAACGAGAATGCCGAATATCCCGAAGTTATTCGCGGCGCTGACCAGCACCGCGAAGATGACAACATGAATAAGGCCTTTGATGAACTGGCCGTTGTACATGGCACCGACGCCGGGAATCAACCCCAGCACTGCGGCCAGGCCCGGGCTGGGCGCGCTCGCGGGAGGAGCAACAAACGGCTGTTGATAACTCTGCCATGCCGTCAGGCACGGCTCGCAGAAGACCTGGCCGCCGGTTGCCTTGCGCACACAATCGGCGCAGAGAGCCTTGCCGCAGTTCTGGCAATAGGCGGTTGCTGTTACGCCACTGTGATTTACGCAGTCCATACGATGCTCCTTTCTCGTGCCGCTCTGGCGGAGCCGCCGGAGTGCGCAGCTTCAGTCCTCCAGCGAAGGTTCCTCATCGCCGCGGCGGGCCGCTGGCGCTCAAACCGCAGGGATGTCTCCAGGTAGTCAGATGATTCAATCGACCCCGGTCCCAGGGTCGGACTGCCTGACTCTTGCGGAGGGTCCACACGGGAACCTCCGTCTTTTTTGTGGCCGGGGTTCTCCCTGGACTCGCCCGGCGCTCCCGGCGGCTGGCTTTGCGGCTTCTGATCGACGCTGCCGCCGCCCTCTCCTTCCGCGCCGCGCAGTTCCCTCATCCTCGATTCGATCTCGTAGGCGTAGCGAAGGTGGTCGTAATAGCGAACGATGGGGATGGACGCCGTGGTTAGACGGCGCTCCATGTACGCCCGCACCGCCGCGGGGCGCAGATCGGAGAGCCGGAGGTTGCTCAGCCGGACGCCGGTGAGGTTGAGCGTGAGAGCGATGGAGAAGAAGGCCATCGCCGCCGTCATCAGCAGGCGCGGCTCGGCGTAGCGGCGCACCTGTCCGGTAAAGCCGGGACGCTGCCATGCAGGAGGCGCCGGCAACGCACCGACGCCGGCGACTGCCAGGCTAGAAGGCGCCGCTTTTCCTGGACCGGTCTGCGCCAGAATCCTGTCCAGCAATCCTTCCGGGACTTCGGGCTCGGGAGAGAGAAACTCCAGCCATTCGCGGCCGCGGCGCGCCTCCTCAAACAGCGCCGCGCAGGCCGGGCAGGCGGCCATGTGCGCGGCAAACGTAGTCTGCTCATCGGGACCGAGCAGCCCGTCCAGCGCATCGGCCAACAGCGTTTCCCAGTGGCCGCAGGCGGGAGATCCCGGGATGTGTGCTCGCTCTGCCATGACTACATCACCTCTCGTTTATTACGCTCCAGCAGGCGCGCAAGTTCCGCGCGGCCCCGGCTGATGCGGGACTTGACCGTCCCCTCGGGAATGCCCAGCACCTGGGCGATCTCCTTGTAGTCCAGATCCTGCAAATCGCGCAGAATGACCGCCTCGCGCAGTTCGACGGAGACTCGGGCAAGGGCACTTTGCACCATGGCGGCCAGTTCCTTCTGGGCCGCCGACTCTTGCGGCGAAGGACCGTTCGAGATCAGCCGGTCGGCCGGTCTCAGGGCATCGGCGGTGTCCCAGCCGTCATCGAGCGAATCGGTGGCGCGCTGGTTGCGTGTGCGGCGGAAATTATCCACCAGCAGATTGCGGGTCATGGTGGTGATCCACACCTGCAGGCTGCCCCGCTTTGTATCGAAGCTGGCGAGGTTCGAATAGATCTTCAGGAAGACATCCTGGGTGAGGTCTTCGGCGTCGGCGGGATTGCCGGTAAAGCGATAGCAGAGCGCATAGACACGGCGGTGGTGCGTGCGGACCATCTCGGCCCATGCGCCGGAATCCCCGTCCATGCAGCGGCGAACGATTTGGGACCAGTCGGTCTCCAGCGAACGACCCTCCGCGGTCGCCAGGGGGACGTGGGGCGCATCTGCCCTTTCGCCCCGGATCCGGCCCGCAGCCTGCGGCCCAAGAGCCCCTCTGTCCGGCGCATCCATCCGACGCCGCAGCGGCGCGGCGGATGGCGCCAGCCCCATTATGCTCCAGGTTAATGTGCCTGCACACTGCATGGAATGGGATTACGAAGATTTTGACGGCGTGGTTCCATTTGCGGAGGAGAACAACAGACAGGCCAACTATGCGAGTGATGTAGCCCATGAATGTCGGATCCATCCAAAGCTGCCTGCTGGGACGATCCCGTCCCGCCTAGGAACGCGCCGTACTACTGCTGCCTGCATATGGAATCCTGCCGCTGGCCATTGCAGGCGAAGAGAAAGCCTCGTCTCCGCCGCAGGCGGGGCTGGATGTTGATCAAGCGGCAATCTCCGTATAGACGGTCGCACGGGCGTTTGCCACTCTCACGGCTGGCGATGATAGGACCACGACCTGCGGCGGTCATATCTTTCCGGGTCAATTTGATTGCCTGTATAGGGTGACGCGCGGCGCCTGCAGTTCAACATGCGTCGGCGATCGCGATAATGTCGAACTTTTCTCTTGACACCGAAAGGTTGGTGATGCAAACTAGTTTGCATTGAAGGCAGGGGCCGCGAGATACGCACTGCACGGTTCCCGTACCTTTGCTTGGTTGAACGGAGAAAGAAAATGGACAGCGTAGACAAGCTTTTGAGTCGGCCTAAGCTCTACTACAACATCGACGGTGTAGGGGAATTGGGCATGGGAATCATGGTTCTAGGGTATTCGCTGCTCGGTTGGATGATGTTGCACTCGCCAGAGACCGCCATCTGGCACAAGATGTATACCCTCTTCATCTTCATCGGAGTGATCAGTTCGATCATTCATTACGGCAGTAAGGCCATCAAGAATCGGATCACTTACAGGCGCACGGGATACGTTGAGTATCGGACACGTAGGCATTGGGTGACGATGGCGCTGGCCTTCTGTTTTTCGGCACTGACTTCAGCAGGATTGTTCATTGCGGCTCGGCACCACTTCCCGCTTTCCGCGCCTGCTTTCTTGTTCTTTTTATTCTTTGCCGTTCTCTATATTCGCTTCGTTCAACTTGATCGCTGGAAATGGGGGGTTTTCGCGGCTATGGTCGTCAGCACTGTACTTATCGCGTTCCTACCGGCGGAGCTCCTTGAGAACCTGGCTGGCCATTCCAGCCTGGGTGCTGCGCTGACAGCCCGAACTCTTGGAGCCTCCTGGCTCAATTGGACCGACTTCGGAGTTTCGTTCGTTGTTTCAGGCGCTATCAGCTTCTGGCTTTATCTCCGCCATACTCAGCCAGCAGCGCGGGAAGTCGAATGAACGAGCGGATCCGCGCCTTCGCTGAGCTTGATCGTGTGATCCATGAGCCGGGCCGGCTTATGATTGCCGCCCTTCTGTACGCCGTGGAACGCGCTGACTTCCTATACCTGCAACATGAGACCGAAATGAACAAGGGCACACTTTCGAGCCACATCGCACGTCTGGAAGATGCTGGCTATATCGAGGTCGAGAAAACCTATCGCGGCAAGGTGCCGCAGACACTCCTGCGCCTTACAGAGATAGGACGCAAAACATTCGAGCAGTATCGGAGCAACCTCAAGAAAGCATTGTAAAAAGGGGAAAGTTTGAACCACGACCGGGCTAATGCGGGTGGTTGGTCGGCAATGGGAAGATTACTCAAAATGCAAGCGTCGGTGACCGGATAATTCCCGAAAAGCAACCGCGGATCCTTCGGCGCTGTGCGCCTCAGGATGACAGCGCCCAGGGGCAGCTTCGTGGATTCGAGATCGTTGGTGGTTGGTCGCCGACGGAGAAACCTGGGGCGGGCAGGCATGCCCATTCAAAACACGACTGCAATCTGCTTCTCGGGACACCACACTAGATACTCCCCTTGATATTCCAGACGGACAAGGAAGCGATGCCCACATTCCTCAGGTCCTCGGCAATTGAAACCGGCACGTCGCGGTGTCCCTCTTTCATGCCTTCCTTCAGCAGCAGATGAACCCTCAGAATGCTTCTGGTCCGCTCATCTTCAGTGGACTCTCCCGCATCCCTCCACTGCCTCATCCGTTCCTGGCCAATCATGCATTTGAACACCAGGGGATTGTCGGTTGCCTTGCACGGAGAAACGCCAAGACCCCTCCCGGATGCGCTCAGCCTCTCCGCGCGGGTGACACGAACGGATGAGTCCTGCAGGGTTAGAAGTAATTCGACCGGAACGTCCCCAACCGCTTCACCCTCAACGGAGATGGCGATGTGCGGAGCCGGGGCCTGTAAAGCTTCACCTTCCTTCGGCTCCGGCACACGGGCGTTGGTGGCTGGAGGCTTCTTACTGACGCGCTCAACACGGGGAGCGTTCTGCTCGGCCTGTGCACGGTCGCCCCTGGCGGCTCTCCTGGCGTAAACGGCAGCGGAGATGGCAGCGATTGCACTCACCAGGCCCAGAATTACGCCAACGATACTGGCAATCAGGCTCAAGAAGGCGATATTGCCAGGATCCAGATTGATAAGCATCAGGACGCCATTCGCCATAAGGTCACCTTGCAAAGTCAGGATGCGAGTTGCAAACTATAGCAAACTTTCCGGCTCGAAGTCTTCAACCTCGAAATTGTGCACTACCTCTCGGCCCTGCAAATGCGCCGGATCTCCGGTTTGAACTTCAGCTCAATACGGCCGCATAAACTCAGGGTCCACCGGGTTTTCAAAAAGCGAGGCGTCGCGGGTGACAATGGTCAGGCCCGAGGGCGTGACGAAGTAGCGGCGCTTGTCCTCGATTGGATCGTAGCCGATGACCGTGCCTTCCGGAATATGCACGTGGCGGTCAATGATGGCGCGGCGAATCCGACAGTGCCGGCCGATGTTGACGTGCGAAAAGATGATGCTCGAATCGACCTCGGAGTAGGAGTTGACGCGCACATCCTGCGAGAGCACCGAGTTCGACACGGAAGCGCCGGAGATGATGACGCCGGCGGTGATCACGGAGTTGATGGCCATGCCCGAACGGCCCGGCTCGCCGAAGACGAACTTGGCGGGCGGATACTGGCGCACGCGGGTGCGGATGGGCCAGCTCTTGTCGTAGAGGTTGAAGATTGGCGAAACCGAGCAGAGGTCCATATTGGCGTCGTAATACGCGTCGAGCGTGCCCACATCACGCCAGTAGAGCGCCTGCTTCTTGTTCTCATCCACAAAGCTGTAGGCCATCATCTTCTTCTTGCCCAGCATGTTGGGCAGAATGTCGTGGCCAAAGTCGTGTTTCGAGTCGGGATCCTCGGCGTCGGCGATGAGGGCTTTCAGCAGCACCTCCGTGTTGAAGATGTAAATGCCCATCGAGGCATCGACGGCGTTCGGGTTGAATGGCGACCGGAAACTGGTCGAGGCCGGCTTCTCCTGGAAACCGAGCACTTCCCCGTTTGGGCCGACCTCGACAACGCCAAACCGCGAAACTTCGTCTGGAGAGATGGGCAGCGTGGCCAGGGTCACGTCGGCCATCGTTTCTTTGTGGTGCGCCAGCATCCGGCTGTAATCCATTTTGTAAATGTGGTCGCCGGAGAGGATGATGACGTATTCGGGCTGCTCGCTGCCGATAGAGTAGATATTCTGGTAAACCGCATCAGCGGTTCCCATGTACCAGTTGGCGCCGGTGCGCTGCATGGGCGGCATCAGTTCAAAGAACTCGCCGAGTTCCTGGGCCACAATGCCGGTCCAGCCTTCGCGGATATGGCGATTGAGCGAAAGCGCCTTGTACTGGGTAAGGATGTAGACGCGGCGCAGGCCGGAGTTGATGCAGTTGGAAAGCGTGATATCGATGATGCGGTAATGGCCGCCAAAGGGAACGGCGGGCTTGGCCCGGTCGCGCGTGAGCGGAAAGAGCCGCTCGCCGGCTCCCCCGGCGAGCAACACACCTAGTGTGTCTTTCATATCCATCGGATCCTGCCCCCAGCTTTTCCCTCCAAATTGGATCCACGCAACCAAGAGCGTGTCACAATTCGGAACAGTATATCTTCGACCGGCACTTTTATACCGGCAACACCGAACGGTGGAGAATACCACACAAGGATAAGAACTTGGCAGTGCGGGGCGAATGCCGGCCGATGCGATCGCGGCACGAAGCAGCGGTGTGAAAGTTCGAGCCCTGCCCAACGGAATCGTGTGAGCCGGACTCATAGGGGGATCACGGCGGCAATCACGGGCTTCGCACCACGCCGGTGCGTTCACGGACCGGAAGGAGCCGCTTCTTCTACCGTTTCTTCTTGAACTTGTATTCGAAGCCGACCGAGATGGCAAAGTTGATATCGATCTGGCTGTAATTGGGATAGTACTGGATCTTGTAGTCTGTCAGCATCGCGTCGGGTGTTACACGAAAGACCCACCGTGCCGAGCGGTTCAGGTCGAAGTGGCCACCCATGATGGCGGAGAAGGCAACCTGGTTGTTGTAGAAAGCCACTGCCGATGCGGGTGTTCCACGCAGGTCGTGCTCGAAGTCCCCACCGACTCCGCCCACCAGAACATGCGCAATCAGATCCCCGTGTTTGTTGTGTGGTCCCAGCCATTCCGGTCCGGCATCGAAGAAGTATTGGGCGACATACGGGCCTTTGATGAACGCAGCATTGGGTCCTGCGCCGCTGTTGCCGAAATACCCGCGGGCAGTTCCCTCCATACCCCAGCGCTTGGTAAGCCAGTAGGAACCGGAGACATCGAGTCCACCCAGATTGGAGCCCTGCAGCAGCGTCGGACCGGCCTTCATGTGGTCATAGGCCGCGCCCACGTAAAGGTCGTAGCGATTGTCATAACGCACACCCGCCAGAGGATCTGTAGGGGTATAGGGGACATTTATGCTGCCCTGATTGCTGGTGGTCTGGCTGCTGGTGGTCTGGCCGGAGCTGCTTTGCGAAGAGCTGCTTTGAGCCCAAAGCAGAGTTCCGGTGCCCAGAGACACGGCGATAACGGCGGCAAGGGTAAAAATGATTCTTACTGGAAGGCGCATCATCCATCAGCTTACAAGACCACACCGACAGCGGACAACGCAGACCTTGGTCTTCCCGCGGAACTGGATCATTTTGTTTAGGCCGTCCTGCGCCGCATCGATTCAAAAATCAGGCCAAACATGGCGTAGGTGAGAGCGTTGACCACCATGACCGAATAGATTGGCATGTCCAAATGAAAGAAAGAATCGAGGAACGCGACCGGGCAGGTTGCCCGAACAATATTCCAGACCGCGGCAGGGTCACAGGGAATCCTGGGAACTGGAACCAGTTCGAAGGCATAGACCAACCACCAGACCACGATCAGCTGGCCCACGATCGACCACTTTGCAATACGGCGTGTCACACCAGCACCCCTTCTCGTTGCTATCGTTGCATCGTTTCTATACAACGCCAAGTAACGTCAGTAACGGGTCAAATCAAGGGTTCCCGTGATTGGAACCGTTTTATGGCTGGCAATTTTCCGTCCGGCGGGCATAGAGAAGATACCGCGCCGTCTTGAGCGTCTCGAGTGCGGCGGCTGAGTCGTGTTCGAACACCGACTCCGGTGCGAACAGCGGGGCGGCATGGGTGCGCCACTCCAGCGGAAGATGGCTGAGGATCAGCCCGGCGCGGGGCAACTGGCTGGGGTTGGAAACCACCTCCGCCGAACGCCAGCCGTGATTTCTCAAAATATGCACGGCATAGCAGGCATTCTGGATTGTGTCTCTGGCCCTTGGTTCCACAAAGACAGCGGACGCTGGAACCCCCTGCGCCTCGGCGATGCGCGCCATCACTCGCGCTTCGACGTACTGGTTGGCAACCGCCCCTCCGGTGAGGATCAGCCGCGGGGCCACGCCACGCTCATATTCCTGCACCGCCTCTGTGACAACTGATAACTGGAGTGGGGTGGGGTTGCCGTCGCTGTCGGCGGGATGGCCGAGCACGATAATGGCGTCAAACCGAGTGAGTGCGGTATTTGAACTGGGAGCAAAGTGACGCGCCAAGGCTGCCCATACGAGGATCGCCAGAACGACAGAAAATACAGCTAAAGCCATTTGCAACAACCAGTTACGCTTGGGGCGGTGCGGGCGGCGCCGGGATCGGGTGCGGCTCAAGCGGGAATTCCCTCCACATTCCACTTTAGCGCGGAGGGGCGAAGATAGGGGGAACGACGGTGTTGTCAGCCAAGGTTCGCGGGTTTTCGCAGACGGAGAAGACCAGCGTGTTCAGCGAGTCCCTGGCCTGAGAGGAGCAGGTCGCACGCATCGGAGACACGGCGGGGGTGCGCAAGCTGCATCCGGGCGATATGATGCAAAAGTACTAAAAGCCGGGGAGATTAGAACATTTGTTTGTGAGGCAGGAGGTTTCTCCAACATTGCTCGTGCTGGCTGCCGGCTTGGGCAGCCGCTATGGCGGCCTGAAGCAGGTGGAAGCAGTGGGGCCGGGCGGCGAGACCATCATCGATTATTCGGTGTACGATGCCTTGTGCGCAGGCTTCAGGAAGCTGGTGTTCGTTGTGCGCAGGGAGATAGAGCGCGCCTTCCGGCAGATGATTGGCGCGCGGTTTGAAGAGCGCATCGCGGTTGAATACGTCTTTCAGGAGTTGGACGGGATTCCCGCCGGGTATTCCGTGCCTATGGGACGGACCAAGCCA
>JAJZAL010000105.1 GCA_021799405.1 Acidobacteriota bacterium | reverse complement strand
ACGCTGTCGTACATAGAGCACACCTCTAACCATTCCACAGCACATTCCAGGGTCGGTGAGCAGGCCACCTGCCGCCTTTTTTACAGCGCGCGAGAAACGGCGGTTAGTCGCCCACTGCCAGTAGCTTTTCGATAACGGCGGGCGTGGTTTGCAGTTTCCACATATTGACCGTGACATCGTTTGCTTGCTTGGGGCCGGGGGTGCTGCGGCCGTTCGCGATGCAACTCTCCAGATCCTTGATAAGCTTGACCACAATGTCCGGGTGAGCGGCCTCAACGTTTGTCTTTTCGCTGATGTCCGACTCCATGTTATAAAGCTGCACGGGAGGCAGACCCTCGGCAACCGCTTGGTTGTTCTTCGGTTCTTCCCATCCACCAGACCCAGGGCACAATTCCAGCTTCCATTTGCCCTCCTGAATGCCAAAGTTCCCTTGGATGGATTGATATACGTTGTATCGATGCACCGGCTCGTGGGCACCCTTGAATAAAGGCAAAATGCTCACGCTGTCCACGCCGGCATTCGGCGGCAGATGTACCCCCAGGATGTCCGCAACGGTAGCCGTCAAATCCGTCAACTCCACCGTCTCCATACAGGTGCTGCCGGGCCGAACCACGCCGGGCCAGCGGACGATGTAAGGAATGCGGTGGCCGCCGTCCCAGATGTCCGACTTATAACCCCGGAACCACGCGCTGGCGAAATGGCCCTCCTGCTCCATCCCGCTGGCGTTGATATACGGCGCGCACCCGTTGTCACTGGTTAGCATGACGATGGTGTTCTCCTTGAGACCAGCCTCCTGAATGGCCCTCATCACCTGTCCGACCGCCCAGTCTGTTTCCATCACATAATCGCCATAAGGCCCCAACCCGCTCTTGCCTTGCCAGCGCTTCTCAGGCACTAATGGTGTGTGCGGCGAGGGCAGCGCCAGATACAGGAAGAATGGCTTATGATCCTTGCCTCGCTGATCGATGTATGCCGTGGCTTTCTCCGTCACCGAGGGCAGCACCTTGACGGCATCGAAATCGGGCGCAGCCGGCCCCAGCCGCGCGGGACCTTTCACAAAGACCGGTCCGTAACTGTCGGAGGGGAATTCCTTTTGAGCACTGGGAACCTCCGTCCAGTGATCGTTTTCGATAAAGTCATAAGGCGGCATGTCCAGCGAGGCGCTGATACCGAAGAAATAATCGAATCCATGCTGTAACGGGCCGTCCGTAATGGGCTTGGTGAAGTCCTGCTTGTCGAAATCCAGTCCCAGATGCCACTTGCCCATTCCGGCCGTTGTGTAGCCCTGTTGCTGGAACAACTGCGCCACGGTCATCTGACGGGTGGAAATCAGCGGCGGGGAATCGCCGCCCAGCACGCCGTGTTGCAGCCGCGTCCGCCAGCAGTAACGACCGGTGAGAATGCTATAGCGGGACGGCGTGCAGACAGCGCAACTGGAATGGCAGTCGGTGAAGGCCATGCCTTCGGCGCGCAATGCGTCCATGTTCGGCGTAGCGATCTTGCCCCGCAGGGGATTGAGAGCATTGATATCGCCAAATCCCAGATCGTCACACAGAATATAGACGACGTTGGGTTTCGCTGGCGGGATTCCGGCAGCCTTGAGGATAGACGCCGAACCGACCGCCAGCGCCCCTGACATTTTCAGAAAAGCGCGCCTTGGTATTTCATTCATAAAGAAAATCCTTCCTGCCGATCACCTGAATTCCACCCATTCTCCGCATGGCCCTATGGCAGGTGGCCTGCTCATCCATTCAGTAGCATCGTTCACCTGTCCGGTTCCCTCATTCCCTGTCTTACCGCAGGCTTCGCAGCGCCGGATAGAGCTTTCTCCACTGCGCATAACCCACCTTGTACGCCGCTGCGTCCGCGGGGACGGGCTCGATGCGCTGGGCCACCTCGATGGCCTGTGCGCAAGCCTCGTCGAGATTGGCCCAGTGCCCCGCGCCTACTCCGGCCATCAGCGCACAGCCGAAGGCTCCGCCCTCTTCAGCCGTGAGCACCTCCACCGTGTGCCCGTAGATGCCCGCCTGAATGCGCCGCCACAGCTCGCCGCGCGCGCCGCCGCCGCCCAGCCGTATGCCACTAACCGGGATTCCCAGTTCGGTAAACAGCGTAAATGTGTCCTGAAGCGAGTACGCCACACCCTCCAGCACCGCGCGCACAAAGTGCGCCGCCGTATGCTGAGCGTCTATTCCGGCGAAGGCCGCGCGCACCTCCGGATCAAGGTGCGGCGTGCGCTCGCCCAGCAGATAGGGCGCCCACTCCAGCCCCGCGCTGCCGGCCGGAACCTTGGCCGCCGCCTCGTTCAGCGCATCGTAACTCTGCCCGGCAAAGAACGTCTCCTTGAGCCAGCTCAGGCTCAGGCCCGCCGATTGCGTTACGCCCATCACGTGCCATAGCCCCGGCACGGCGTGGCAGAAGGTATGCAGGCGGCCTTTGGGATCCCGGGTTGGCTGCGCGGTTGCGGCAAAGACCACGCCGGAGGTGCCGATGGTGGCCGAGACCGATCCCGGCTGCAGAATCCCCATGCCGACGGCGCCGGCGCCCTGATCGCCCGCGCCTGCCGCGACCGGCGTTCCGGCCTTCAGCCCCGTCAAACCCGCGGCCTCTTCGCTGATGCGCGCGCAAATCTCCGGCGACTCGAAGACCCGCGGCAGCCAGCTTTCCTTGATCCCCGCCGCCTCGGCCACCTCGCGCGACCAGCGCCGGTGGGTTACGTCAAGCAGCAGCGTGCCTGAAGCCTCCTGCACGTCGATGGCGAACTCGCCTGTCAGCCGGTAGCGCACGTAGTCCTTGGGGCACATGACGTGGCGAACTTTGGTGAAGGTCTCCGGTTCGTGCTTCTTCACCCATAGAAGCTTGGTCAGCGTAAAGTTGGGCAGCGCCGGGTTACAGGTAAGGTCGATCAGGCGGTCGTAGCCGATCTTCTGCGTGAGCCAGTCGCATTCGGGCTGAGTGCGGGTGTCGCACCAGATGAGCGACGGCCGCAGCACCGCGCCGCTTTCATCGAGCATCACCGCGCCATGCATCTGGCCGGTGAGCGCGAGCGCGGCGATCGGCTGGCGCGGCTCAGGTGCGGCGGCGAGCGCCTTGCGAATCGCGTCCTGCGCCGCGCGCCACCAGTCTTCGGGATCCTGCTCGGCCCAGCCGGGATGCTCGGCGCGAAAGGGCGCGTGCTCGCTTGATGCTCCGGCAATCAGCCGCCCCGCATCGTTCACAATCACAGCTCGTGTCCCGCCGGTGCCTACGTCCATTCCCAGGAACCACATATGCGCATTCCCTTTCGCCTAAATCGCTTTTCCTTGCGCAGGCAGCATAGCAGCTTTCGCGACCGGCGGAAAAGAGGGATGCCGAGCAAATGCGTGGATAGAAGTATTGTTGTCGCGGATGCTTCGCGGCGTACCTCCTTCGTATCCACGCGTTCCGCTCACTGTTCGCGCTTTCCGGCTGTCTACCAGGTGCTATCCTCAGAAGGGATACAACGGGTTTTGCTCAAGCGATTTTCCATCCCATTCGTGCTTCCTCTTCGGCAGTGGCGTTCTTTCGGGCCCTGGCTCGTACTGTGTGTTCTTGCATTCACGTGCGGATGCGAGCGATTCAAGCCTGCGCACATCGAAACGGTTTATGTCACGGCCCAAAAGATGTACCTGCGCGATCGCGTGGCCCCGGTTTCCAGACGCGTTGCCGAAGTAGTCAATGGCGAGCCCCTGCAGGTGCTCGATCGCCAACCCCGCTTTCTCAAGGTGAAGACGCAGAAGAACCAGGTGGGATGGATCGTCGAGCGAGCCGTCATAGACGAAGCAACCTACAAGCAGTTCGTTCAGCTGGCCGAGGAGAATAAAGGTGCTCCCGTCGTCGCCACGGCTACGCTCAACGACGAACTGTATATGCACGTTCTCCCCGGCCGGCACCAGCAGCACTTTTATCTATTGCCGGGCAATACGAAGGTTCAGCTTCTTGCCCGCGCCTCCGTTCCCAAGGAAATGCCGGCGGGCGGGTTGCCACCGGCCATACCTCAGGCAGCCCCGCCTACGCATGCGGGAGTAGCGCCGGGCTCAAAGCAATATGCAGTTCAGCCGCAGCCCGCGCCGACGGTCATGGAGGACTGGTGGCTGGCGCGGGATTCGCAAGGGCATACGGGCTGGGTGCTGGGCAGTCGTCTTTGGGTAGACGCGCCCGAGAGCATTGAGGGCTACTGCGAGGGCCAGCGAATCGTAGGCGCTTACGAGCTCACCAATGTCACTGATCCCGAAGCCAGCACGCCCGGCCATGAGGTTCCGGAATACGTGACCATCCTGGCCCCTCTGCAATCAGGCTTACCCTACGACTTCGATGAGGTCCGCGTCTTCACGTGGAGCGTGCGCCATCACCGCTACGAGACAGCCTTCCGGCTTCGGCCCATCCAGGGCTTTCTGCCGATGCGCGTCTCCACGGAGTCCATCAAAATCGGCCCGGCGCGCGACCAGCAGACGCGGCAGGTTCCCGCCTTCAGCTTTCTCATCGCCAATGGCGCAAACCTGACCACCGACCCATCCACGGGCATCACACGGCCAGCTTCGCCGCGCACAATCCGCTACGTGATGATCGACACGACCGTCAAACGCATCGGCCCCGATCTGGCTCCCATCCCCCTCAACCGCGCGGAGGAAAAGAAAGCCAAGACCGAGAAAACCGCCCACAAGCGGGGCAGGTAAGCCGTGAAGTTCAGACAATCATGAAGCCGCTTCGGCCTCACTTTGCGTAAAGACTCATGCGGGTATCGAGGCTCGGTTTTCCATTGAAGCTGCCGAAGGTCATTCCCTCCCCTGAGGCAATGTAGTCCTTCATCCGGGCCGACATCTGCTTCGCAATGTCGGGGTAGCGATCCACCACGTCGGTCAGCTCATTGGGATCCTTCTCGAGGTTGTAGAGCTGCGGTTTGTACTCACTGAGAGGCGCGCCGGGAGTGAGATGGAATTGATCCTGGTGGGCTTTGGGCTGCCATATCTCGCTGTAGGCCCACTCCCTGGTGCGCACCGCGCCGACCCATCCATAGGTATGCACGGTGTCGTCACGCACGCTGCGGGTTTCTCCGTTCACCATCGGCCACACGTTGGTTCCCGTAACGCGCGGCGGCGGCTTCAGGCCGAGCAGGTGCAGCAGCGTCGGCATCACGTCAGGAACCTGGACAAACCCGTCCACTTTCTTGCCCGCATAGGTAGTGTCCGGCGTGCGGATCAACAGGGGAATATGCGTGACCTGGCCGCGTAATTTGTCCGGCCCTTTCACAAACTGGCCGCGCTCGCCCAGCATGGCGCCGTGGTCCGACATGAAGACGACAACAGTGTTCTCAAACAGCCCGAACTGTTCGATGGTGTCGAGCAGATTGCCCACCCAGAAATCCACGTCGTTCACGGCTCCCGCGTAGTTGGCGCGGAAACGCTGCTTGATCTCGTCGGGAAGCGGAACCGTATCGTAGGGCGGCTCGACAAAGCGGGGGCCCGTGGCGTTGGGCATGTACTTCTCAAGGAAGCGCCGCGGCGGATCCCAGGGCTCGTGGGAATTGAATGACTCCACATGCAGATAAAAAGGACGCTGGTCATGATTTTCGTTGAGCCAGCGGATGGCCTCCTGCATGGTGAGCTGGGTGACCGATTCTCCCTGTTGCTGCCATAGATTGCGGTTGGCCTTGTATTGACTGAGGGTGCGATGAAGCGCCGGGAAGCGGGCGAGGTAATCCGCCGAGACCAGGTCGCTGACATCCAGCAGCTGATGCGGTGAGGTGCCGTAGAAGTCCCACTCCAGGCCGCGCATCCATCGCCAGGTATGGAAGCCGCGTTGAAAATTGCGGCCCGGCTTGAACTGGTGGTACAAGCTGCTGATGAGCGTATTCACGTAACCGGCGTTGAGGAGGGTCTCACTGAGCGTGACGTCTTCGTGGTAAAGCTCATGCCACCCCGGAAGCTGTACGCTGCCCGGATGCGGAAAGTAATAGCAGGGGATGACGCGGCGGCCTGTGTAGAGCGTGCGCCGGATGACAATGGTGGGCATTCCCTCGGGATAGGCGTCCTTGAAGACAACGGCTTTCTCGGCGAAACGGTCGAGATTGGGCGTCTCAAGATTCTCCAGCCACTTGGGCCCGTAACAAGCCAGGTTGTCGTGGCGAAAGGTGTCGCTGACAATCACGATCAGGTTCAGGTTGTTGCCCTGCTGCTTTGGCGGAGGCTCATACACCGAGCCGCACTCTTCGCGCGGAGCCGGAGTTGACTGCGCGCCGGCACTCCCGTCCGCCCATGCATCGCGCGCGCCCGCGCCGGCCGCGAGGCCCGCAGCCGCAGTCTTGAGAAAATTTCGCCGTGAATACGATTCATTCCCCATCGATCCCTCCGTGGATTTGTCTTGAGAGGCAGATTGCAGTTGTATCTGGCGTGATTTCAGATCCTTGTTCGCCGCGAGGAGAAGCACAAGGAAAAGAGCATGACCATTCTAGGCTGTCCACCGGGAAGCGCGACATCCCTCATGCAAAAAAGAATTCTGGGTTTGCTGAACGATGAAGAGAGTTCTTCAGGTGTGGAGGGCGATCAGGTTCAACCGCGGCTCACCCCCGCCGGCGCAGTTCCAACTCGACGACGCGCTGCATCTCCGCTTCCGGCGCGGGCTTGCCGGTCCAGATTTCAAACTGTCGGGCGCCTTGCTGGACGAACATCTCGAGACCTGTAATAACAGCGATTCCGCGCGATTGCGCCAGCTTGATGAGCGGCGTCTCCATCGGGTTATAGACCATGTCGAAGACGAGGGAGGTGTTCAGCTCATCCTCCTTGATGGGCAGCGCCGGCTTCACCCCCGCCATGCCGCAGGGGGTGGTATTGATGATTGCGTCGAAGCGGCTCCTGGCAAGCTGCTCGTGTTTGAGGCTCTTGGCCTTGGCTTTGCGCGCCAGCGCCACGGCGGTTTCATGGGTGCGGTTGATGACGAAGACCTCGGCGCCCTGCTCCACGAGGCCGAAGACGGCGGCGCGCGCCGCTCCGCCGGCGCCCAGCACAGCGATGCGCGCTCCCGGGAGCCGCATGCGGCGTTGCAAGGGGCGAACCACCCCGGCAACGTCGGTATTAAAGCCGTAGAGCTTGCCATCCGCGCCGGTGCGCAGCGTATTGCAGGCACCGATGCGGGCGGTGAGCGGATCCATGTTGGCCAGGTGCGGCAGCACTTCCTGCTTGAACGGCATAGTGACGGCCACTCCGGCCAGGGGCAGCTCGCGGATGATATTCAGCAGGTCGTCGAGCGAGCGAGCCTTAAGCGGCAACATCACCGCGTTCACGCTCTCACGGCGGAAGGCCATGTTGTGCATGAGCGGCGAAAGCGAGTGATTGATGGGGTTGCCTGCCACGCCGAAGATGCGCGTTGCCTGATCGAGTTGCTCGACGCGGTAGAGGTCGCGCAGGGTACGCATGGTGAGCTGGCCCGGCGCCGTCGCCAGTGCCGCTTCAGCGCCCTCTCCCATGGCGGCAAAGGTGAAGGCCGCTCCCGCTCGCGGCCCCAGAAGGCGGCTCAGCAAGCCCTCTTCGCCCATGGCAATGCCGACCACCTGCGCCGAAAGCGACCGGTTCTCGATGAGGCGCAGAACCTCAAGATTATCGGAGAGCGACCGCGCGGTGGACACCACCTTCATGAAATCGGGGCTGAAGGCTTCAATCCGCTGCGCCACGTGATCCAGCCCCTTGGTACGCGTAAAGTCGTGAAAGCTGATCAGCAGCGCCGTGCCAGCCGCGTGCAGGGCGCCGCGAAAATGCGCCAGCTGGGATGCTTTCGCCTGCTCAGCCGACTCAACTTCGAGATCGACGATCGCGCAGCCCGCTTCGGCGGCTTTGGTGAGCACGTCCAGTTCGGCCGCCAGCGCCCCGGCAAAGTTGCCGCCGAGCTGCTTGCGGCGGCAGGTGGCGAGAGCGGTCACGTCCTTGTGCGCTGCCAAAAATTTGCGCAGAGGGTCGATGGCTGCCGCCGGCTTTGGTAGAGCATCAAGCCTGAATTCAAAGAACTTAGCGTCATGGAGCGCAGACTCGGCTCGTTCGACCAGTTCAGCAGGCGAGCCTGCCTGGAGAGAGATGCAGAGCTTGTCCACGCGAAGCCGCAGCCCCAACGGAGCCGAAACCGGCGGCGGATCGGGGGCGGCAAGGGGCGCAATGGAGGCGGTGCGACTCATACCTATCAATTGAGGCATCTTAAGCGCCTTTCATCCAGGATGCAAGGCCGGAATCGGCAAAGAGAACCCTGGAAAGACATATTTACCGGCGTACTGTGGCAACCTAGACTTTGGAGGATGTTGCCCGCGATGCCAACCGATTTTCCCGCAGCCGTTGTTCAAACTGAAACTCTTCATGCCTGGGAGGCGGGCGGAGCCGATTCGCCTGAGGCCCTCACGGCCTGGGTCAATGCGCGGCTGTCGGCGCATGAGGCGGCGCTGGCCCGTCTGCTCGCAGTTGAGGGGCCGCGCACGACAGATAACTCGCTGCGGCTCTACGACGAGGCCATTGAGCAGCTCAGCCTGGCTGGAGCGCAGGCCGGCATTCTGAACTCCGTCGCCGCCGATAAGGCCGTGCGCGACCAGGCTCAGCTTGAGGCGCAGCGGGTGGCCATGGCCGCCAGCGCTCTGAGCCTGAACCGCCAGGTCTACGATGCGCTCACCGCCATCGGACTCGACGGCGCGAGCCCGGGCACGCGACACTTCGTCGAGCGCACGCTGCTCAGTTACCGCCTGGCCGGCGTGGACAAGGATCAGGCTACCCGCGACCGCCTGCAGGCCCTGCACGAGAAGGCTACGATGTACGCGCTCGAGTTCAGCCGCAACATCCAGGAGGGAGCCAAAACCATCGAGGCCACCACGGCCGAGCTGGAGGGGTTGCCGGAAGACTACCGGGCCCGCCACCAGCCCGATGCGGAGGGGCGCGTAATCCTCTCGACCGATCCGCCCGATATGCAGCCGGTGATGACTTTCGCCGCCAGCGCGGCGTTGCGCGAGCGCATGTTCCTGGCCTACAACACCCGCGCCTATCCCGCGAACAAGCAGATCCTGCTCGACCTGCTGGCCACGCGCCAGGAGATCGCGGGGATTCTCGGCTTCCGCAGTTGGGCGGATCTGGCCACCGCCGACCAGATGATGGCTTCGGCGGCCAATGTGCGCGCGTTTCTGGCCAGGCTCGACGAGGCCAGCCGCGAGGGCGCGGCCCGTGAACACGCCGAGATCCTCGGCTTCGCCCGCAAGCGCCAACCGGGGCTTGCCACCATCGACATCACCAGCCGAGGCTACTGGTACGAGCAGTTCCGCCGCGCGGCTTATGACTTCGACTCTCAGTCCGTCCGGCCTTATTTCCCGTATGCCAAAGTCCAGGAAGGAGTGCTGCAGACTGCGGCGCGCCTCTTCAAGGTCGATTTCCGGCGCTGCTCCGCCCCGACCTGGCACCCGGCCGTCTCCGTCTTTGAGGTCTTTGAGGAGGGACAGCTTGCGGGCCGCTTCTACCTCGACATGCACCCGCGTGACGGGAAGGACAAGTGGTTCTCCGCCACGCCGGTCACGACCGGAGTTCGCGGACGCACGTTGCCCGAGGCTGCGCTGATCTGCAACTTTCCGGGCGGCGCGGATGACGACTCCGGACTGCTGCAATACGGCGACGTGGTCACTTTCTTCCATGAGTTTGGCCACCTGATGCACGCCATCCTCGGCGGTCACACCGAGTGGGCCGGCATCTCCGGCTTTGCCACCGAGGGCGACTTCATTGAGGTGCCTTCGCAGATGCTTGAAGAGTTTTTCCGCGACGAAAAGCTGCTCCAGTCCTTCGCAAAGCACTATCAGACCGGCGAGACTCTTCCTTCAAATCTCATCCAAAGGATGAAAGGCGCAAGCGCCTTCGGCAGAGCGGACTGGGTTCGCTCGCAGCTCTACTACACCACGCTATCGCTTGATCTGCACGACCAGAACCCCGCCACAATCGACCTCGACGACCTGACGCGCAGGCTCTATGAATCGCTGCAACCGTGGATATGGCTCGAAGGCAACCGCATGTATGCCAGCTTCGGCCACCTCACCGGCTACTCGTCGAACTACTACACCTATGCCTTCGACAAGGTGATCGCGCTGGACTTCTTCGCCCAGTTCGATCCCGATGACCTGCTGGGCTGCGAAGCCGGCGAACGCTACCGTAAGACAGTGCTGGAACAGGGCGGCTCAAAGCCGGGCCGCGAGATGGTGCGCGCCTTCCTGGGCCGCGACGAGGAGTTTGCCTCGTTCAGCAAGTGGCTGAACGAGGAGTTTGAGGAGCCGATTCCAGCGGCTGGCTGCTAGGGCCACGTGATTTTGCGCGTTGAGGTCACGCTTTCCCGGGTCTTCCGCCGCGACGGACGAGGCCCAGGGCACCCAGCATCCAGATCCTGGCCGCGGGCGGTTCGTGCTCTGTGCCTGCGGCTATCCGCTATGATGGACCGGCGATGGCAAACATCAGGGACTTCCACGGAAAATGGGCGCTGGTCACCGGGGCCAGCGCCGGCATTGGCGCGGCGCTGGCGCGTGAACTGGCCGCTCACGGCGCCAAACTCATCCTCACCTCGCGGCGCCACAAGCGGCTGGAGGCGCTGGCCGCGGAGTTGGCTGGCAAGGGAGCGGAGACGCGCATCGTTGTCGCCGATCTGAACGATCCCGCCGCTCCGCAGCAGATCTACGACGCCACCGAGGGCGCGGGCCTGACCGTAGACATCCTCATCAACAATGCCGGCCTTGGGCAATATGGCGCTTTTCACGAGACTCCCGCGGAGCAGGAACTGAGCCAGGTGCGCGTGAACTGCGAGGCGGTGGTGCGGCTCTCGCGGCTCTTTGTTCCGCGCATGGTGGAGCGCCGGCGCGGCTGGGTGCTGGTGGTTGCCTCCACGGCCAGCTTTCAACCCATTCCGTACTTCTCAACCTACGCCGCAACCAAGGTCTTCGACCGCTACTTCGCTCTGGGACTGGCGGCTGAGGTGGCGCGTTTCGGAGTGAAGGTGACGGCTCTCTGCCCTGGGCCTACCGAGAGCGAGTTCTTCGACGTATCGCGTGCCCGCTTCTTCATGCGCGGAGTTCAGGCAACTCCGGATGTGGCGCGGCGCGCCGTCACCGCTCTTGCCCGTGGGCAGCGCACGATCATTCCCAATCTGCGCGGCAGGCTGACGGCCGGTCTCGTCCGCTTCCTGCCGGCCGGACTGATCACCGGCGTGATCGAAAAGGCGGCACGGCCGGAAAGGAACGGCGCATAAAAGCGCTTGCAGGCAACCGCCGCCAGCAACGACAATGGCCCGCGAAAGGAAATCCTCCCATGAGACTGCACCAACTGAGCAATGCGGCGGGAGTGGCGCTTTTTGCCATCCTTGCGGGCGCCTGTGTCCTTCAGGCCCAAAACCGTTACGAGCGTCTGACCGCCCCCGGCCCCGGTCCTTACGGCGTTCCCCAGGCGACCTTCTTCGTCCACCGGCTCGGCACGGATCATGCCGAGGGTATTACGACCCTGGACATGAACGGGGATGGGTGGCCTGACCTGCTCAGCGGCGCGTACTGGTACCAGAATCCCGGGCCGCAGGGCGGCGTCTGGACCCGCCACCAGTACCGCGAGGTCGGCATCGTCGATGAGTTCGTGGCCGACTGCGGCGAGTGGACGATTGACGTAAACCACGATGGCCGGCCCGACGTCGTCACCGCCGCATGGCAGACCAACGGCATTGTCTGGTACGAGAATCCCGGCAAGCCGGACGTGATGTGGAAGCGCCACTTCATCACCAACAGCTACGACACTGAGGGCGGGTGGGAGGCCGACATCAACGGCGACGGCAAGCCTGACCTGATCTTTGCCCACTACGGGCACATGGGCGTCCTGTGGATCGACTTCTCCGGGCCCACGCCGAGGGTGCATCACGTGGGTTTGCGCGCGCAGGATGGCCACGGCATCGGCGTGGCCGACATCGATGGCGATGGCAAGGCCGACATTCTGACCCCCTACGGCTGGTTCCGCCAGATAAACGCGGACAAGGATCAGTGGGAGTGGCATGGAGATTGGCAACTGGGCGATGCCAGCTTTCCGATCCTCGGCTACGACGTGAACCACGACGGCAAGATGGACCTGATCTACGGTCAGGGCCACAGCTACGGGCTTTACTGGCTGGAACAGAAGGACAACGGCGGCAGCCGCCAGTGGATCCGGCATCCCATCGACGAGTCCTACTCGCAGATTCACGCTCTCAAACTGGTGGATCTGGACGGCGACGGACAGCCTGAACTGCTCGCCGGCAAACGCTATCGCGGCCACTCCGGCCACGATCCCGGCTCCTACGATCCGCTGGTCGTTTACTATTACAAAATCGACCGCAAGACCGCGACCTTCACCCGCTATGCCATCAGCGTGAATGGCACCGCCGGCGCGGGTACCCAGTTCATTACGCAGGACTTGGACTTGGACGGCGACATCGACATCGCCACCGCCGGAAAGACGGGCGTGCATTTCTTTGAGAATCTGAAGGTAAACAAGGTGCCGAAGACGGAGCGCGAGAAGGAGATTCTGCTCGATACGCACTGGCCGTTCCCCGGCGAAGGTCAGGAAGTCAAGCAGGAAGAGGAACCCAAGAAATAGCGATTTGCCCAGCCCCGGTATCTCATTCTGCCTCAAAGCCAGTTGCCCAGGCAGATGGAATTCTGGCTAATTTCCTGATTTACAATGGCTTGGTGGAGAACTTGGCTCGCCCTGGGCACGGCAGCCGCTCGCAGGACAGGGTGTGGGACAGGCTTGTGTTCCGGCGGCATGGGGACCCGCCAGAGCATGCTTCTTCGGGGGACGCGGTAGACAACCATTCGTCCGATGTTGCATCTTAATGAATAACAAGCAGAGGCTTCCCCAGATATGTCCCTTCCAAGCAAGGTACTCATCCCTTCTTGAAGGTCCGCAAGGATCTCTTCTCTTTTATCCCCCCTGGACTTCCCACCTTATTTGCCTCTCGAGCGGGCCTACCGGAAGGTAGGCCCACCTGCTCACCCGCTTCCGGACTGATTCCCTGCCCGCAAATTGCTCCCGTGGATGGATAAAATCAAAGGTGAGATGTGTCCTCGCCCCAGCTCCGACGCCGATTCCGTAAACGACATTCATGCCATCGACACTCTTTTTCGCGAGGCAGGACTGATACGCAGTCTTCGCGGGAAGATCGCGAGCAGAGCCCGTCGGCTCCGGATCGAGCACGGCACATCGAAAGATCCGACCCTGGCCGCGCCGGCGCCACGGATCGCCCCCAACGGCGTCCAATACCTGACGGTTCCGAAATGGGAAAATATTCCCTGGCTATGGCACGGCTTCAGCACGCGCAAAGGAGGCGTCAGCCGGGCCTATTGCCCGGAGGGTACGCCGGGGGATCTGAATCTGGGCTTTACAGCCAGCGACAGCCGGGATTCCGTGCTGCGCAACCGGCAGCTTTTTGCCGAGGCCGTGACCGGGGATCCGGCCACGGCCGTCGTCACCGTTCGCCAGATTCACTCGGCGATGGTCATTCCCGTCATGGCGGCCGATCCGCTCTGCAAAGAGTGCTGCGATACCGTAGCTGCTGACGGCGGATCGCCAGAGCGAAAAGCTGATGGTCTGATGACTGATGAGCCCGGCCTGCTGCTGGGCGTCCAGACCGCCGACTGTATTCCCGTGCTGGTGGCTGATCGCAAGCGCCGCGCGGTCGCTGCCTTCCATGCCGGTTGGCGCGGGACGGTCAAGCGCATCGTGGAAAACGGAATAGGCCGCATGCGGCTGGAGTTTGGCTCTCATCCCGAAGACCTGACCGCGGCGATCGGACCCGGCATTGGAGCCTGTTGCTATGCGGTCGGGGAAGAGGTGCTTTCGGGCTTTGAATCGCAGTTTGTCTATGCCCGCGAGCTATTCCGCGAGGTCTACGACGCCGACGAGGTGCGCCGCAAGTATCCGATGCTCTTTCTCACCCAGCGCGCGCCCGGCCACTCGCCCATTGGCCCCAATCTGCATCTCGATCTGGTAGAGGCTAACCGACGCCAGTTGCTGGCGGCCGGACTCAAGCCCAGATCCATCCACGTCGTGGGCGGCTGCACAAGTTGTCAGACGGAACTCTTCTTCTCGCACCGCGCATCGAAGGGCCATGCGGGACGGATGCTCAGCGTTATCGGCATCCATCATCCCTTGGCCAAATGGCGGCGCTCTTCCGCCAGTTGCTGAGTCTACTTTAAAGATTCTGAATAGCTTAATGGCTTCCCAGGAAACGGATGCGCACTTCGATTCCGGCACCAGGGAGCGATGCCTTCAGGGGCCACTCCGCTCCGTCCTCAGTTCAAGCCCGGATCAGGAAGCCTTGACCGCTTCACCGGGATTCACCAGATCACGCAACTCCTTGGACGGCTTGAAGTAGGGCACCCGTTTAGCCGGTACCTCAACGCGTTCTCCGGTCTTGGGATTGCGGCCAATCCGCGGATTCCGCTGCCGGATGCGGAATGACCCGAAGCCGCGAATCTCGATTTTGTCGCCGCTCTGCAACGCTCCGATCACGGAGCCAAAGATGGTTTCAACAATGATTTCGCCATCGCGGCGGGTCAGATCACCCAAGCCGGTCACCTTTTCCACCAGGTCTGCCTTCGTCATGTCGTTTCGGTCTCCGTTCCCGGCATAGCCGGATTTTTCTTCCAGAACGTGCGCAAGCCGCACCTTCCATTTCGTGATTATAACCATTGTGCATCAGCAAGTTGCCGAAAATCGCGGGGTGTGATCCGGAGCCGCCACCCGCGTTCTGCGTTATGATGTCCAAAGTCAGCCCATGGAATCCAGACCCCGGACTCTACGGGACTTAGTCGAGCGGCGATTGGCATGGCGCAGTATCCCAAGTACAGCATCGTAATCCCGGCCTATAACGAGAGCGCGCGCATCTCCGCGACGCTCGATGCGGTGGTTGCGTGCATCCGTGAACACGGCTGGGAGGCGGAGGTCGTTGTGGTCAACGACGGCTCCCGCGATGCCACCGCGGAGATCGTGCGCGCCTTTTCCGCATCGGCTCCCGAGGTCCGGCTCCTTGAAAATCCCGGCAATCGCGGCAAGGGGTACAGCGTCCGCTCCGGTCTGCTGCAGGCCTTGGGTGAGATTGTCATGTTCAGTGATGCCGACCTCTCGGCGCCCATCGAGGAGGCGGAGCGACTGTTCGCCGCCATCGCCGCCGGCGCGGATATCGCCATCGGTTCCCGCTGGCTTGAGCGCAGCCGGCAAACCATCCGGCAGCCGCTCTATCGCCAGTTCTTCGGCCGGTGCTTCAACGCCGTAACCCGCGCCGTGATGGGATTGTCGTTTGCAGACACGCAATGCGGCTTCAAGGCCTTTACCCGCCATGCCGCACAGACGGTCTGCCAGCTCCAGACCATCGAACGGTGGGGCTTCGATCCCGAAATTCTCTTCATCGCGCTCAAGCGCGGTTTACGCGTTACGGAGGTCCCGGTAAGCTGGGCCCACGACGAACGCACCCGTATCAGTTATCTCAAGGACGGCGTGAGGATGCTGGAAGATATCGCCATCATTCGCTGGAATGCCCTCTTCGGCCACTACAACAGACAAGTTGAGCATATTCACCGCGCCGGGGTTCTCAAATAGCGCGCGCAGGCACGGCGGCATTTCTCTGTTCGTAATTACCTGCCTTCTGATGCGTCTTATCGCGGGATCATCGCGTCAGTTTAGTCAGATACCAGGTAGAGAGCATCTCCACAATTTCCATTCCCTTTCAGGCACCGCGTCCGCGCGGCCGATGGCATTTCCTGAAGGGAAGAAGCGTTTGGCTGCCATCGTGGTGGGGAATGGTCATGGGGAGTTGCTGCGGCGCCTGATGTCCCGACCAATTGAGAACCGGGGAGGCAGTTACATGTTCAGGAAGTTAGGGCTTGCTGTTTTGTTTGTGGCGCTCGGTGCGGTGACCGCTTTGGCCGCCGACTTCAACGGTAAGTGGAACGCTCAAGTCGAAACTCCGAGAGGGACGCAGAATCTCACCTTCGACTTTCACGTCGATGGTTCGGCATTAACCGGCAAGATCACCACACCGCGCGGGGAAACCGATTTATCGGATGGTAAGATCGATGGCGATAACATCTCCTTCGATCAAGTGATGAATTTCAACGGTAACGAGTTCAAAATCACGTATACGGGCAAAGCCGATGGCGCCGATTCCATCAAGTTCAGCCGGCAGTTCGGCGATCGCCCCGCCACGGAGTTCACGGCGAACCGGGCGAAGTAGGTCCCGGGTCCAGGCGGTAGCGGCTGCATCCAAGCCGCTGGATCTGCCGCCGGTTGCCTGTCCTGGCGGGTTGGCGCCCACCCACCAGGACAGGGATGTACCTCTGTTGTCACTGGACGATTTCCTATTCCCGATGCCATCCTGATCGGAAGGAGCAGTAAGTTCGTTCGCACTTTCTGCTCAATTCACTCCCCTCGACTCTGATACGCAGCCTCAGATCGGACATAATCTGAAAGGAACCTGCCGTGGGCAAGTTTTTCGATGGATTCGTTGCGGGAGCGATTCTCATTTTCGTCGGTATCTTCCTCTTTCTGTACTTCGGATTCATCGACCCGCGCGCGGATATGCCGAACAATACTGTCAGCAAATGGGTCGCCGCACCATCTCTCGATGCAGCCGTAAGACGTCTTGCACCGCCCGTTTGGGATCCCGTTCAGCCCGACGAGCCGAATCTTGTAGCCGGGATGAAGCTTTATCAGGCCCATTGCTCTACCTGCCACGGAGACGTGGCACATCGTGAATCGGCCTTTGCTGAGGCGCTCAAGCCCCATCCGAAGCAGTTTGTGCAAGACAGGGAGGATTTGCCGGAAAACGAGGATTTCTACATCATCCTGCATGGCATTCGATGGAGCGGGATGCCGTCCTGGAACCACAAGCTGGCTGAGAAGCAGATTTGGCAGGTCATCACATTTCTGACGGCAATGCCCAAGCTGCCTCCGAGTGTGACGGAGCAGTGGAAAGCGGCTGCGGCTGCATCCCGTCCCATGTTCTGAATTGCCTCGCGCCCGCCC
>JAJZAL010000104.1 GCA_021799405.1 Acidobacteriota bacterium | reverse complement strand
ATCATGATCCCGAAATACTGACCGAAATTGTACTTGAACTGCCCACCACCACCGTTGAAGCTGTGGCCCTGGGTGTAGGAGGCGCTGGGCGCATAGCGCGCGAACGAGTAGTCGAAGGCCAGTTCTGCTCTCGGGACGTCCTGAGCCAACGCCCAGGAACCTAGAAGCATTATGGCCGCCAGTGGCATCACAGGACGTATTCTCATTGTCATCCTCCTTGGAATATTGGGCCGACAGAGCGGCGGGCATTCAAGTAACGAAGGCCTGCGTCACGGCCCGATCCGGCACAGAATCCTCAAGGGATTTCACGCTTACACCGGATCTTAAGATGAAGTATCAAGGCGGCGAGAAGATTCGAGTACTTGCAATATTTCTAGTGAAAAGATGAGATGTTCCAGCAGGACCTCGCAATCGCGTCCACTCCCGCAGCTGAAAGCGTTGATTCCTGATCGTTTCTCGCACAGTAGAGTGCAGGCGCGGCACCGTGGCTTTGCGCGGGCCTGACTCGTGCGCAGTTGAGGGATGCCAGCGCCTGCTCGGCCGGGATTCTCTCGGTTAGACCATACGGCGTAGGCAGGGATGTGGAGTGCGTTCTAAAGAACCAGACATGTAGGTAGCATGCACATGAAAAGTTCTGCGTGCGCTGAGGACTTTAGCCACGAGCACGCCACAATACATGTACTCGATCTTACTGGCACTTTTAGCAGTGTTTAAGAACGGACATGGTGCATACGTTGATCGGCGATATAACCTGCCGTTGTGCTGCGGCGTGGCGTTGAGAGTATACCTGATGTTCGAAAGATACGCGGCGCAACTCGGGGTGAACGGAAGAAACGGCGGTCTTCGCATGATGACATGCCCGTCACAATATGCGGATGGATGAGATATATTGCGGGCTTGAGTGGGTGGTAACGGAAGATGGAATCGACTCGTACACCGACGGCACTGTCAGTGAGCACAATCGGATTGCCGGCCTCATACGGCGAAGTGTGCCGAAGCCAGTCTGTAACTTCGCGGTCCTGCTCAATGGCGTTCTGCCGCGGGACGTGTGATATGGCAAAGCAAGGAGGCAGCGAGTATGAACTTCAAACGGTTGGTTGTTCCTGCTGTGGGATTACTGATCGGCTTCACTCCGTATCTTTATGCGCAGCTTGGAGAGATCACCACCAACTACTCACTGGTGATGTATAACCCAGCTGAGAGCCTGGCAGGAGGCCGCAACCTCAATGGAGGTGGGGGGTCCATTGGCATTACCCTCGGAAGTTACCTCACGATGAAGGGAGAGTTTCAGCGCACGGCTACAACAACCTTCACATATCACCTGCCGAACACTCCAAACTCGACCGAGGGCACATACCAGTCGCAAGGGGGTATGTTCACATACCTTTTCGGACCTCAGTTCAACTTACCGATTGCCAGGAAGCGTCTTTTTGGCGAAGCGCTCTTCGGGGGCGCGAATACGGATGCCTATGCAAATCTTTTTCGTAACGCGCATGTGACCGGACTTTCCGCCTCGAAAGTTGGATTTGCGATGGCATTTGGCGGCGGTATTGACTTTGAAGTCTCACCTCATATCGGGCTGCGCGCGGCTCAATTCGATTACTTCATGACCCGATACGAGTGGAAACCGCTGGGCATTAACAACCAAAGCAACTTCCGTTACCAGGCGGGCCTCCTGTTCGTAATTGGCAAGATGTAGGCCGATCTCTCTCGCGACAGGTTTACACTCGGAGCTGCTGTCGAGAAACCTAAAACCAGGTGATTATAAGCACGAATTTCTTCTCTGGGTCGGCCCGCTCACAAACGCTCTTTGCCCGCAGAATAGCGAACCGGGATAATTGCTCACTCGCTAAGTGTGCCTGCGATTGCCTTGTTCTGCAATACCCTGACCACGACGCGACGATTCTGAGCCTGTCCTTCCTGGGTATCAGCCTCGCCCACTTGTTCGCTTTTCCCCATCGCGCCTGGAGCGAGCATCCTGGTCATCGGCACCTTGCAGTTCTGGATGAGGATGTGGGTCACGTTGTTCGCGCGCTCCTCGCTGAGGGACTGATTCAATTCTGCGCTGCCGGTCACAGAGGCATAGCCTTTCACTTCAATCATGTATCCTTCAATTCCGTTGGCTTTCTCTGCAAGCGCCTGCAGCCGGGGAATATACTCGGACTCCACCGCAGTCTTGCCATTCCCAAATAAGACCACCAGTTCATCGAAGATGTAATAGTCATCCATCTGTCCAAAGCGCGCGATCGCCTCGTTTATAGCCGCGGACTGCTTGGCCAGCTCAGCTTTATTCGCTTCGGTCTCCTGTTTAGTTTCGTGCATGCCCGCCTGAATCGATTGGGCGCGAGCCAGATCGTTGCCCTTGAAGCGGATGGTCTCGGCCACGAGCTGATTGTCGGTGTTATAGCTTCCTTTGACCTTGATCGCCAGGCCCGGAATCAATGCCGCCATCGACATTTCCTTATGTCGCACCTTCAGCATTCCTTCCACTTGTCCGACATCAGTAGTGTCGGTCAACAGTACGGTGACATCTGAAGCGCCCTTTGTCTGCAAAATGATGCGGTCACCGCTCCGCGCCTTAATCAGACCTGACACTTCGACCTGCTCTGCCGTGACTGCAATGCACGACACCGCAGAGATGAAGATCAATACGGCGACCCCGAGTATTTTTCTGAGCACGCGAGTTTGAGACATGATTGTTCCGCCTTCCAGGTGAATCGCGGGCCGTGAGGTTTGGCCTGTGCGTTTCTTCACCCCTGCTTCGATTCGCGAAGAGAACTTCGCCACCTAATCATGTTGGATATGGGCATCAAAGCACACTGGCAGTTCTGCCAGACCAGCCATGAACGGCAGCTCAGAAACATTGGAGAGTTAACATAGGCTGTGATATCGAGTATCTGACATTCCGCGCACTCGCTCTTTCCTTATGAAGCCGCGGCAGGAGTGAACAGGGTGAGGAGCGCGTAAGCTCGCTGATGGGGCTTACGTGGAATTGGCGCGCCAGGTGGTTCTAGCATTCTTCATAGTTGTATATATCTGGTCCCACTTCTATCTTGTTTGACAAGATGCGATTTGTACGCGGCGCGTCTGCTCGAGTCAAGGAAACCGCGGGCGGCGTACGCGCTCGCTTAAGCCTTTCAAAGCATAGGATGCCCGCGTGAGAGAGGACCGTAGTATTTTGCTGGCCGGACGCCAAGCGTCCGCGGCTGCTCGAGGTCTGGTCTGCCTGAAGCAATGAGAAGCAATTTTCCTTTCCTGAAGAAGCATGCCATTTCTGTGTCTTCGCGCTATCCAACACATCTACAAGTTTCTGGGTGATCCGGACTGGGAGTGTTGCTAGTGGCAAGGCATGCTGCGTAGGCCTAAAACTTCCTTTGATCCATCTTGGAAGGTGAAGGTAATTCGTGCCAAGAAGTGGAGTGTAGTGATGGGAATTCGACTTGCACATCGAGACAGATCAGCTGGCTGCCGAGCACCCTGTTGCCTGGCGTTGTTCGTTAGCGGGTCACTCCTGTTGTCAGTTGGCTGCCAAAAGAAGGAAGTGGTGCTCCCGCCAAGTCTGCCTACCGTTAAGGTAGTCGAAGTGGTTCAGCGGAACGTCCCTATTTACTCGGAGTGGGTGGCTCAACTGAATGGTGACACCAACGCAGACATTGTGCCGAAGGTCCAAGGATATGTGCTCAGTCAAAACTACAAGGAAGGATTCCTGGTAACCAAGGGCCAGCTTCTTTTTGAGATCGACCCGCGTCCATTCGAAGCAGCGCTGAACCAGGCCAAAGCGCAGTTAGAGGTCGCTAAGGCACAGTTGTCGAAGACTGAAACCGACCGCGCGCGCGATACGCCGCTGGCTGCGCAGAACGCGATTCCTCAGAAGCAGTTAGATAATGATATGGCCGCTGAAGCTGCCGCAAAGGCGCAGGTTTCGGCGGGGCAGGCCATGGTGGAACAAGCTCAGCTGAACCTCGATTGGACGAAGGTATATTGCCCAATTGATGGGGTAGCCGGTGTGGCGAAAGCGCAAGTGGGCGACCTGGTTGGCCCCACCAGCAAAATGACCACTATTTCCACGGTCAATCCTATCCGAGCGTACTTTTCGATCAGCGAGAATGACTATCTGGCATGGGCGCCCAGAATTTCTGAGGTCATCGGCGGCCAAGCCAACGGCAGGGGAGTTTCGGTGGAATTCATACAGGCCAACGACCTTACATATCCCAGTACGGGCCGAGTCATTCTCGTAAATCGCGAGGTGAATTCCCAGACCGGAACCATTCAGCTCGCGGCAGAATTCGCCAATCCCAAAGCCACGTTGCGCCCCGGTGGCTTTGGGCGCGTGCGGATCAAGACAAGTGAGAATAAGGACGCTTTGCTCGTTCCGCAATCCGCTGTAATTGAAGTGCAGTCTGCATTTCAGGTGGTGGTGATCGGCCCGGATAACAAGGCGAGCTTCCGGCCGGTTAAGGTGGGCGACAGGGTGGGGAAATACTGGGTGATCACGGAGGGTCTCAAGGCGGGAGAGAGGGTGGCCGCCGAAGGGTTCCAGAAGGTCCGGAGTGGCGTCACCGTGAATGCTGAACCGTTTGAGCAGTCTGCAGCGGCTGAAGGTAGGTGACCGTGTCCAAATTTTTCATCAATCGACCGATCGTGGCGATGGTCATCGCTATTCTGATGGTTCTCGCAGGCGTGGTAGCAATGTTGAGTCTACCAACTGCGCAGTTCCCGAAAATTGCGCCACCCGAAATTCAAGTCCAGACGACTTACATCGGTGCCGATGCGGAAACGGTCGCGCAATCCGTAGCAACTCCCATCGAGCAGCAGATGGCCGGCGTCGACCTCATGCAATACATGTATTCATTAAATGGAAGCGACGGAAGCTTGAGGCTCACGGTCAACTTCGACATCACCACGGATACAAATACTGACCAGATCCTGGCACAGATGCGAACGAACCAGGCCAACTCGCAACTTCCAAGCTCAGTAGTTCAATACGGTGTTACTGTTCAGAAGTCGACCGCTGCACCGTTGATGCTGGTTGCACTCTACTCTCCGCAGAATCTCTACGACAACATCTTTCTTGCAAACTACGGGATTATCAATATTAATGACGCTCTGACGCGGGTTCCTGGTGTCGCATCCGTAACAGTATTCGGCGCCGGACAGTACGCGATGCGGTGCTGGGTCAATCCCGATAAACTCGCTAATCTCGGAATCACTGTTCCGGAAATCACAAAGGCCATCCAAACACAGAACACTGTAAACCCAGCCGGACAAATCGGGAGTGAGCCTGTTCCGCCGGGCCAGGACTTCACTTACACGGTTCGAGCGCCGGGCCGACTGCCCTCCGCGGAAGAATTTGGCGAGATCATCGTCCGCGCTGATCCTGACGGAGGCATTCTTCGCCTCAAGGATGTAGCACGTATCGAATTGGGTGCGCAGTTGTATTCGTATCAAGGACGGCTAAACGGAAAACCTGCAGCTTTGCTGGCCATTTATCAGCTTCCAGGCAGCAACGCTGTAAAAACCGCGGAAGGCGTGCGCAAGCTGATGGAAGAGGCGAAGACCCGCTTTCCCCAGGGGCTTGATTATGTCATTCCACTCGATACAACTCTCGCGGTGACAGAAGGTTTAAAAGAGATCAGGACAACCTTGTTCGAGGCGATTGGGCTGGTGATCCTGGTTGTGTTCATATTCCTGCAAGGCTGGCGCGCCACTCTTATTCCCCTCCTTGCGGTTCCAGTTTCCCTCATCGGAACCTTCATTCTCTTCCCGGTGCTCGGATTTTCCATCAACACGCTTTCGCTGTTCGGACTGGTGCTTGCGATTGGGCTGGTGGTGGACGACGCCATCGTGGTGGTGGAGGCCGTTGAACACCATATCGAACAGGGAATGGCGCCGAGGGATGCCAGCTTCAAGGCGATGGAAGAAGTCTCTGGTCCTGTAGTTGCAATTGCGCTGATCCTTTCGGCCGTGTTCATCCCAACCGCGTTTATTCCCGGCATCACCGGCAGAATGTATCAACAATTTGCGGTCACGATTGCCGTTTCTGTAGTCATTTCCGCGTTCAACGCACTCTCGCTCAGCCCTGCGATGTCGGCGTTGTTGCTAAAGCCTCGCAAGCAGGGAAGCGGTCCGTTGGCCATCTTCTTTCGGTGGTTCAACAAGGTGTTCGGACGGGCTACGGATGGATACGTGGGTGCATGCGCTCACCTGATCCGTAAATCCGGATTTGCCTTCCTGCTGTTACTAATTGTTTCACTAGCCGCGGGATGGTTTGGCAAGAAGATTCCGACCAGCTTTTTACCCGATGAAGACCAGGGGTTCGTGTATGCCGGCGTACAACTGCCTGATGCCTCTTCGTTGCAGCGAACTTCAGACGCCGCCAAGCAGGTTGAGAATCTGATTCTGAGTACGCCGGGCGTGCAAAATGTCAGCACCGTGGTTGGGTACAACATGCTGAGCGGCGTAACCAGCACGTTCAATGCCTTCTTCTTCGTGAGCTTCAAGCCCTGGGATGAGCGGAAAAGCAAGGAGGAGAGCTACGAGAGTATCAAGAAAAACATAAACCGAGCGCTTTCCAAGGTGACGTCAGGGATCGCATTCTCCTTTCCGCCGCCCGCGATTCCGGGCGTTGGCACGTCTGGAGGTGTGACTTTCATCTTGCAGGATCGATCGGGAAAGGACCTTGAGTTTCTAGGCAAAAACCTGCAGACCTTCCTTGCGGCTGCGCGCAAGCGGCCCGAACTGGCGAGCGTGACGACGACTGCGCTGTTCGGAGTACCGCAAGTCGGTGTCACTGTTGATAAGGCCAAGGTCTTGACACAACAGATTGACCTCGGCAGTGTATTTCAGACGCTGCAAGCGTTCATGGGCGGTACGCTTGTCAATTACTTTAACCGCTTTGGCCGGCAATGGCAGGTGTACGTGCAGGCGGATGGCGAGTACCGTACAGAAGCGAAGAACCTCGGCAAGTTCTACGTGAAGAATGCTACGGGGCAAATGGTGCCATTGAGCACGTTGACCGGGACTGAGAATCGTAGCGGACCCTCGTTCACCATGCGTTTCAACCAGTTCCAATCGGTGCAGTTGAATGCCGCCGCCGCACCGGGGTTCAGTTCCGGCCAGGCGATCGCTGCGCTGGAGGATATCTTCAAGCAAACCATGCCCACGGAGATGGGTTTTGACTACATGGGAATGTCGTACCAGGAAAAGAAGGCGGCTGAAGGCGTAAGTCCTGTTGTTGTGTTCGCGCTGGCGTTTTTTATTGTCTTCTTAATCATGGCCGCACAGTATGAGAGCTGGACACTGCCATTTGCCGTTCTACTTGGAACGCCCATCGCGGTGTTCGGAGCATTCCTTGCCTTATTCGGCCGCCACCTGGAAAACGATGTCTACGCGCAGATTGGATTGGTGATGCTCATTGGACTGGCTGCGAAGAACGCCATTCTGATCGTCGAGTTCGCCAAGATGGAGTATGAAAAGGGTAAACCTCTGGTTGAGGCCTCGTTGGCTGGCGCCAAGTTGAGACTGAGGCCGATTCTGATGACTGCGTTCGCATTCATACTGGGGTGCGTGCCGCTATGGACGGCAAGTGGCGCGGGCGGCATCTCGCGCCAGGTGCTTGGAACAGTGGTAATCGGCGGAATGTTGGCCGCTTCAATTCTGGCTATCTTCTTTATCCCCGTGTCGTTCGTCGTTATCGAACGTTTTGGTCATTGGCTCGGTCTGGAGAAGAAACCAGAAGCTAAGCAATTGGCAGATGAGAAGGGAGTTCGCACATGATTTCCGCTCGATCATTAGGTGCGGTCGTGTTGTTGCTCTCGCTCTGCAGTTGCAAGGTGGGGCCAAATTACAAACGGCCGCAGCTCAACATCCCGGATCAGTATCGGGGACTCGCGCCAGCCCGTGGGACCCAGGTCGCATCCGAGGAATTCGGCGAAATGAAATGGTTTGCTGTGTTTCAGGATAAAGTGCTGGAAGACATGATCCGTGAAGCGCTGGTCAATAACTATGATATGCGCATTGCGGCTGCGCGTGTTGCCCAGGCCAAAGCGATCGTGGGTATAACAAGGGCTGACCAGTTGCCTTCGGTCAGCGCCGCCGCCAGTATCCAACAAATGAAATCGCAGCTCTTTCAGGGCGGCCCCACGTTCGATTCCGCTTCGGTGCAAGCGAGCTACATTGTCGATTTCTGGGGCCAGTATCGCCGTGCGACCGAAGCAGCCCGTGCAAGCCTCGTGGCCACGCAATACGGACAGGACGTGGTTCAAACGAGTCTCATAGCTGATCTCGCAAGCGCGTATTTCCGCCTGCGCAAGTACGATATACAACTGCAGTATTCCGAAAAGACTCTGGTAGCGGACCAGGACATGCTGAAATTGAATACGATCAACTTCAAAGGCGGCGAGAGCGCCAAGACTGATGTTCTGCAGGCTCAATTACTGGTTGAGCAGGCGGAAGCCCAGATTATTAGCCTCCGTCAATCGATCGAACAGACAGAGAATGCCATCAGCGTCCTGATGGGCAGAAACCCAGGGTCGATTGCCCGCGGCATCAGCCTCACCGAGCAGCCTCACATGCCGGAAGTTCCTGTCGGCTTACCATCGACCTTGTTGGCACGACGGCCGGATGTGCGCAGGGCAGAGATGCAACTGGTCGCGGCAAATGCTAATGTCGGCGTTGCGAAGGCTATCTTTTTCCCGCAGTTTGCTCTTACCGGCCAATATGGAACGCTAACCACATCGGTCACAAGCTTTCTGCAGGGCCCTGCGCAATTCTGGTCAGTAGCAGCCCAGGCGCTGCAGCCTCTATACGAAGGTGGCCGGATCCGCTCCAATTACCGGCTCGCCTGGGCAAAGCGGGACGAGGCAGAACTTGCCTACCGCCAATCTGTTCTATTGGCGGTCACCGACGTTTCCAATAGCGTGGTAGGGTATGCGCAATCGCGGAAGTATCGGGTGAAGATTCAGGAACAAACCGATACCTATTTCGAGACTGCGCGACTGGCGAATGTGCGTTTTACCGGTGGTTTTACGAGCTTTCTTGAAGTGCTGGTCACCCAGCAACAGTACTTCACGTCGCAATTAGCGCTTGCGCAAGCCTGGAATGATGAACTCCAGAACTATCTTCAGTTGTACCGGGCTCTGGGGGGTGGATGGGAACCCTGAAAACGTGTAATAAGGAGCAGACTGGCGATGGCTACTAACGGAAATAATGCGCACAAGAACGGGAAGAATCGCAAGGTCTTATCCAACAAGGAATATGAGCGAGAGTTGCGTCGGCTTCAGGTCGAGCTGTGCAAACTGCAGGATTGGGTGAAATATGCGGGCTTGCGCGTCGTAATCATATTTGAAGGACGCGACGCGGCAGGGAAGGGTGGAACCATCCGCGCCATTACCGAAAGACTGAATCCTCGCATATTCCGAGTTGTAGCTCTTCCAGCACCGTCCGATCGAGAAAAGACCCAGATGTATCTTCAGCGTTATGTTCCACACTTTCCGGCTGCGGGCGAGGTCATAATCTTTGACCGCAGTTGGTACAATCGCGCTGGTGTGGAATACGTAATGGGCTTCTGCACGAAGGAACAACACAAGAGATTCCTTCAGCTCTGCCCGCTTTTCGAAAAGCAGATGGTGAACTCGGGGATCATTCTTATCAAGTATTGGCTGGAGGTCGGGCAAAAGGAGCAGGCGCGGCGATTTGAAGCGAGAGTGAAGGATCCGCTTCGGCAGTGGAAGCTGAGCCCGATGGATATGGAATCGTGGAAGCGGTGGTACGACTATTCGCTCGCCCGCGACATGATGCTCAAAGCGACAGATACAAGGACTGCGCCGTGGTACATCATTCACTCAGACGACAAGAAAGCCGCACGGCTCAATTGCATTTCCCACATGTTGAGCAAGATTCCATACAAGAAGGTTCCGCATGAACACATCAAGTTGGGCCCACGCAGCAATAAGCATCACTATGATGATCAGGCTACTTTGAAGAGGTGCCACTTCATCCCGGAAGTGTATCAAGCGCAGGTCTAAAACTACTGCTAAGTTGTAAAGGCGATTCCTTCAGAAGGATAGTTGAGCTGGCGGGGCAAGATGGCTACAGGTTGGGATCATGAGTACAACCTGCGGTGGCTCAAGCGCCCGACAGCATCGTCTAACGAAGCATCTGGGCTTTCTGGCCGCCTTTCTTTTCGCCGCCGCACGTAGATGCTCCTCTCCCTGAAGTACGGCTATAGCGGAGATGTATATATCCTTTACGGAGGAAATTACGAAAGCCTTTCCATGGCCTGGCAGTATTCCTGGTCTGGCCGGCCCCATTGATCAACGTTTGCCCGAGGCTGTTCCCTCTACTTTATCCCGCTCTACTTCACCCTGCACGTTCACTAGGAAAGGCTGCGCCGCATAGTTCTGTGAAATGTATTGCGAGGGAATAGCAATGGTGTTGCCGTCCCTCAGGGAAGCGAAATGTGGCGAGCAAATCTCCACGCCCGCCTCGTTAAAGCGGTCCTGAATGTTCTGATGGAGATCCGAATAGATGTACTGCATTTTCCGGGGATAATCGGTATAGGCATTGAGTTCGTAGGACACGTAAAAGTCGTTCAGCGCGGTCTGCAACACAAAGGGTGGTGGGTTTTGCAGAACATGCTCGGTATCCAGTGCGGCATCAATTAACAGGCGATGCACGGTTTTCCATGGAGCGTCGTATCCGATAGTCACCGTAGTGTGGAATATGACGCCGGAGTTCTTTGCCGTGCGGGTAAAATTCATCACCGAGCCACTCATTACCGTGGCATTCGGAATCGTGATGGTCTCCTGCTTAGGCGTCAGGATTCGGGTTACAAGCAGGCTCTTTTCTTCGACCTCGCCAACTGTATCGCCGATCTTGACCCAGTCTCCGACCGAAAACGATCGCATGTAGGTAAGAATGACTCCGGCAATCGCATTAGCGACTGCCGACGAAGAGCCGAGGGAGAGCAGCACGCCAACGAATATCGAGATGCCCTGAAAAGCCGGACTCTTAGAGCCGGGAAGGTATGGGAAAACGATGACGAGCGTCAAAACCAGCACCATGATTCGGACCAATTTCGCGCTGGGTTCTGCCCATTCAGGATAGAAGCCCTTAATCACCAAAGTACCATTACCTATCTCGCTGAAGACCATGGTTATCAGCCGTGATACTTGGCTTGCAACGATAACAATCAAGGCAACAACGAAGAGATTTGGAAGATAACCGAGAGCTGACCGGCCCATTGACTGAAGAGCGCTGGCAATCCAGCCGGTCACGGAATGAGAGACCGCGCGCGTTTGTGGGAAGAAGCTCAAGAGAACGGTAGCATACGCCTCAAACAACGCAATCAGGAGCAGCCAGCGTAGCACAGAACCCACCGCGAGGAGCATCGATGCTGAATAAGTCGTTGCGATTTGCCAGGCTGTCTTCCTGTGCTCGCACTTCCGGCGATCCTCGATCCATTTTTCTATCCGCCTGCGAACAGAGAGGCGGAGCTTCCGTACAGCGAAAGCGATGGAAATGAGCACCAAGGTCGCCAGAAACGAATACGTAATCCCCGTGAAGATAGCGCGCAGATTGTGATCGCGATGATAATTGATCAAAGCCTGGCGGATACTTTCCGCATCTTCGGCAGCAGCCTGCGCTCGAGATTTGCCCGCGGCACGTGCGTCGCCATCGGAAACAGCCATAAGCAGTTGCCCGCCTGCTGAAATTTCGGTCCACGTCGGTCGCGATTTCAGCGATACCGAGTTCGGATCCACTCCCGCTTTCGCCGCAGCGATGATGCGCTCTCTAATCTTTTCCGCGCGATCTTTTGGCGTGAAACTGCCGATATTCTGATAGACCGCCAGGACCGAGCGTCCGTCGATAACCACTTCGCCGGGTTCTGGTTGCCCGTCGATAGAGCCCTCTGGTTGTTCCGGCTGGACTTGTGTCTCCGCCGTCGCTGATGGGATTGTTGTGGTTGTTGAGTTCTCAGGTTGCGACTGCGCCCTTAAATCACGACATTGGAAAAGTGCGCACGCGACCCATAAGGCAAAAAGCAACAAGGCTGATCGCTGATCTGGGCCTGAGTGAAGCCTCAGGCCAAGCCTCTTGTTTGCCAGTATCTCCATATTCACGTTGGCTCTCACTGTTGATCTGGCTCTGTGTGAATTCTGACAAACTAAGAACGCTCGCAGCACTGCTACTTTTCCCAGTACCTGGCCTACAAATAGCCGTCTAGATTTTCAGAAGGATAGCGGCACAGCCTCTCCGGCGGCAGTATGCCCGGCGTCCGTTCATGATGTCCTTCCAGGAGTCAACCAGGAGGGAGGGGAACGGATTCCGATTCAGAGTCCGGGGGAAGGAATGGATCATTGCCATGAGATTCAAAAGCTCGAAAGTTTCGGCCTGGCGGCCTGTTGCTCGGTGCTTTGTTGCCATTCTCTGCGCGTTCCTGATCGCTCCGGGAGATGCCGCGTGGGCCGCCGCATTCACAGAGAACCGGCCGGATGTCACAAATGATATTGATACCAGACTCTCGCCACAGGAGCTGGACTCCTTAGTAGCGCCAGTTGCCCTTTATCCAGATTCATTGCTGAGCCAAGCGCTCGTGGCCTCAACGTATCCGCTCGAAATCGTGCAACTGCAACAATGGATGGAGCAAAACAAAAACCTGAAAGGCAAGGCGCTATCTGACGCTGCAATGAAGCAGCCGTGGGATCCAAGCGTCCAGGCCATGGTCATGTTTCCTGATATGCTGAAACAACTCGCAGGAAACATCAAGTGGACCACTGATCTTGGAAATGCCTTCCTCGCTCAACAGAACGAAGTGATGGATGCCGTCCAGCGTATGCGTTTCAGGGCAAAGGACAAGGGGAACCTCACGACTACGGAACAGCAGAAGGTGGAGACAACAGTTATTCAGAACAAAGAAACGATTGTGATCCAGCCGGCAAATCCCGAAGTAATTTACGTCCCCAGCTATAATCCGACAGTCGTCTACGGAGCACCTGCGTATCCCTATCCGCCAATTGCTTATCCACCTCCGGGATACTATGCGGCTGGCATGGCAGTTTCCTTTGGCGTTGGGATGATGGTGGGCGCCGCATGGGGCGGAGGCGGATGGGGCTGCGGCTGGGGTCACAACGACATTTACATCAATAACAACAACACCTTCATACGGAATACGAATGTGCAGGGCGGGAACCGCTTGTACGCGAAAAATAGTGGCAACAACACCTGGCAACATAACCCACAGCATCGCGGCGCTGCACCCTATACGAACCAGGCAACGGCGAGCAAGTACGGCGGCACAGCGCGTGGCGACTCCCTCCAGAAGCGACAAGCAACCGCCCGCCAGAGCACAGGCAGCGGCAATCGTCCCTCTGCCGGGACCATGGACCGCGGTGGGAATCGCGCGGCCGCGCCTTCGGCAGGAACCATGGATCGGAGCACGAGCAGAGGGGCGGGAGGCACCAGTGGAGGGGATCGTGTTGGTAACCGCAGCATTCCAAGTTCCTCCACGAGAAGCAGTGGCGCTTTCGGCGGCGGCAGCGCCAGTACTGCCAGAGCCAGCAGTTCGCGCGGGTCTTCAAGCTTTGGACGAGGCGGTCGTTCCGGGGGCGGACGACGCAGGTAAACATCCAGAATGGAGATGCGGCACATGATCCCGAAAGGACTGAAGACGATGAAACGCACGTGGCTGTTACTTGGTCTGGTATTTTCCGTTCTGGCTTTCTTGCCCGATAAGGCGCACGCGCAGGCAATCCCCGCCGCCACCGCGCAGCCTGCCGAGCAAATGACATTTTCCACTCCGGAAGCCGCACTAAAGGCGCTCATCGACGCCACTAGCGACTACGATGTGCCGACTTTGATGAAGATTTTCGGGCCTGCTGGAAAAGACTTCATATCTTCGGCAGACCCGGTTCGCGACAAGAGCAATGCCACGGTGTTTGCAGATCGCGCCCGTACCAAGAGCGCGATCCAAAAGGATCCTCAAAATCCCAACCGCGCAACTATAGTGGTCGGCGATGACGAATGGCCGTTCCCCGTTCCGCTTGTGAAGAAGGGGGGACAGTGGCACTTCGACTCAGCATCGGGCCGCACGGAGATTCTGTATCGGCGTATCGGCGCCAACGAACTGGACGCCATCCAGGTGTGTCGCGGCTATGTTGAGGCGCAGTATGAATACGCCACCAAAATTCATGACCACTCCGGCGTCAATCAGTACGCACAGAGAATTATCAGCACTCAGGGGAAGCAGGATGGACTCTACTGGGTAGACGCGGATGGTACGCCGGGCGGTCCAATCAGTGAGCCAATTGCCAAGGCTCTTGCTGAAGGCTATAGCTTGGACAAGCGGTCGGCGTATCACGGCTACTATTTCAAGATCCTTAAGGGGCAGGGCCCCGCTGCACCGATGGGAAGAATCAACTACGTAATCGGGGACGCCATGATCGGCGGCTTCGCCCTCCTTGCTGCGCCTGCCGAGTACCGCGTGACTGGCGTCAAGACCTTCATGGTGGGACCCAATGGCGTGGTCTACCAGAAAGATCTTGGACCCGATACGCTGAAGATCGCCCAACAAATCGAACTATACGACCCTGACAAGACATGGCAGCGAACAGACGATAGTTGGCCATCTGCGCCGGATACTGACGTGGCTAGCGACTGACAGTTCTCAGGGAGCCACACCCGCAAACTCGGTGGAAGAAGAAGATCCTGTTCGGGGAAATACGGGCGGTAGCTCTTCGCCGTCCTCCCAGGCTTGCTTGGCCGCAGCCATTCTTCAGTTGCCTTCCAAAAAAACGTGATAATCCAGACATGCTCCTAGAAAATCTGCCAGTTACCGCGCAAACCTGGAGGGCCTATATTCCATCTGAAATCGGAAATGCACAAACAGAGCGAGGGAAGAGTTTATGCGTAGGTTTGGCATCATTCTGTTAGAGATCGCTATTGCCGGAGGGATGACGGCGTGTCATAGCAAGCCCGACGACAAAGCGATCGAAAGAGAGATTCAGAGCCAAGTCGCTGCGGATCCGGTAACGCGGGACTCTAAGGTTACTGTGGAATCGCATGACGGCGAGGTCAAACTGACGGGCACCACCAAGACAGTGGCAGGAAAGCGGGAAATTGTCAGTATTGCGAAGGCGGAACCTGGCGTGAGATCGGTGGATGACGAGACCACCGTGGGGCAAGATGTGAATTTGAGTGAAGAATCGGCCGCCCGCACCGCTGCCCGCACGACTGCCGGTGCCGCTCCTCAGCTTCCACCGCCGCCCCCACCACCACCCCCTCCGCCACCACCAAAGCCTGTGGTAGTGCCTGCGGGAACCATCCTCACAATCCGAACCAACCAACTCATCAGCACCAAGACTGCGCAAACTGGAACGGTATTCACAGGCAGTGTTATGACTCCAATCACGCTGGCTGGCAAGGTGGCGATTCCTCAGGGGTCCGATGTTACGGGGATCATCAGCGATGCGAAGAAGGCCGGGAAATTCAAAGGTGGGGCGTCACTCACCCTGGCGCTCGACTCAGTGACGGTGAGAGGGCATAAGTACAACATCGTGACCGAGTACTTCGCCAAGGAAACAAAGGGTACAGGCAAACGGACTGTTGGGATGATAGGAGGTGGCGCGGGTGTGGGAGGCGCAATAGGAGGATTGGCGGGAGGCGGCAAAGGCGCTGCCATCGGCGCCCTGGCGGGAGCGACTGCGGGGACGGTTGGGGCAATGACCGGGAATCGGGATATCGAACTGCCGGCTGAGTCTGCATTGACCTTTAAACTTAATCAGTCGCTGACCCTGAAGCCAGTTGCCGCGGGGCAAGGTGAATGAACCAATCGTTTACGATCACGAAGACCTCAGCGTGGTCAATGCGGGAAACAGGCCGGAGCACGGGGAGGGAACTTGTTTCTCTCCAGCAAAGGCGATGTGTATGCATCATGCGCAAAGCATCGCTGCCGGTATTTCACCACAATTGCTCCGGTCTGAACGCTCGTGACACTCTCTGAAGCCATCTGGGGGCAGCTTTACAATTCCGCATCCACTTCCAAACAGCCAGGCGAAGTCCAGAAGCCGGAGATCGCGCAGGTTCCCGTGGGAAGCAAAACGCCACGGCGATCTGTGCGGAATTTTCTTTCCGCTGCATATTGCCCGTCACTTTCGAATAGCCGAGTCACCGCGAACGACAGGAGCTTGGAGTTCCCACGGCCACTGTGTCCAGCGATAACTTCGGCGTGCGTGACGTGTGTCAAGACTCTCAAAAATCGAGGGCTCAGCGCGCCGTTCTTTGATGGGAATGGCGCGGGTGACTAGCAATATTGTTAGTTCCTGATGGGTACGGAAGAGACGTATTGTTGCACACAACTAAGCGCGGCCTTCGTTACGATCCGTCCCATTCATCAAGGGGATGAGCGAATTGCTCTGGCAAACAGATGACTACCTGGAACTCCAATTTGAAACGCGTGGAACTCTTGCTGTTTCTGAGTGGCGTGGTACTGACCGGAGTGGCGGTATTTCAGTATCTAGGCGGAAGAATCTATTCGCGAGGGGCGATCGCGAGGTTTCATGCCGATCCGCCCTCCCAAGTGATGGGGGAGCGGACCGGGCTTGGGAGCGCGACACAAGTCGATTACAGCCTGTGGTCTCCCAAGCGGGTCGAGGAGTATAAGGCTTCGCTTGCCGGGCACTTCGACCAGCCGTTAGCGCTCCTGAGAGTGGAGAGGATTCGTTTGGAAGTTCCTGTATTCGAAGGGACGAGTGATCTGGTGCTCAACCGCGGAGTGGGAAGAATCGCGGGAACCGCCCGGATCGGCGAAGCCGGAAATATTGGTATCGCAGGGCATCGGGATGGGTTCTTCAGAGGGCTGAAAGACGTCAATGTGGGCGACACGATGGAACTCGAAACAGTCGCAGGCATTCAGATCTACGTGATCGATTTCATTGCGGTAGTTGAGCGCGACGACACAAGCGTGCTCAGAAACAAATCGTTTCCTGAACTGACATTGGTGACGTGTTTTCCGTTTTACTTCGTTGGAAGGGCGCCTAAGAGATATATCGTGCGCGCAGTTCTGCGGCGTG
>JAJZAL010000103.1 GCA_021799405.1 Acidobacteriota bacterium | reverse complement strand
TGAACCAGAAGACGCACACGGCGCTGAAGCATGGGCTGCATCCGATCGTGTGCGTGGGCGAACTGCTGGCGGAGCGTGAGGGCGGCAAGACCGAAGAGGTGCTGCTGCGTCAGACCGAGATCGCGCTGAAGGGCGTGACGGCGGAACAGGCAGCGAGCATCGTGATTGCCTACGAGCCGGTGTGGGCGATAGGCACGGGCAAGACGGCGACTCCGGAGATGGCCGCGGAAGCGCACCTGGTGATTCGTACGGAAGTGGCCCGTCTGCTGGGCCGCGCAGTGGCGGATGGCATGCGGATTCTGTACGGCGGCAGCGTGAAGCCGGACAATGCCCCTGCCCTGCTGAACCAACCGGAGATTGACGGCGCACTGGTGGGCGGCGCGAGCCTGGATGCTGTATCGTTCTCGAAAATTGTGAAGTACTGAACGAGCTGGAATCTTTGCTTAAAGCGGGCTGCCGGAATGGCGGCCCGTTTTGTTTGGGATAGGCTGAGTGCATGCAGATTGGCGTTATCTCAGACACGCATGGGTTGCTGCGACCGGAGGCGATTGAGGCGCTGGCCGGCGTGGAGCATATTCTGCACGCGGGCGATGTGGGCGGAGTCGAGATTCTGGATCGGCTGCGCGAGATCGCTCCGGTGACGGCGATTCGCGGCAATGTGGATGGCTTTGGGCCGTGCGCGGCACTGCCGGAAACAGAAGTGGTCGAGCTGGGAGGCCTGTTCGTCTACATGCTGCATGATCTGCATGCGCTGGATCTGGATCCGGTGGCGGCGGGCATGGCGGCCGTGATCAGCGGACATTCGCACCAGCCAAAGATCGAGGAGCGCAACGGCGTGCTGTACTTCAACCCGGGCAGCGCGGGGCCGAAGCGGTTTTCCCTGCCGGTTTCGCTCGGGTTTCTGGAGATTGCAGGCGGAGTGCTAAAGGCGGAGTTGCAGAAGTTGCTATAGGGACGGTCAATCCCGAATGCGGGGGTTGATGACGAGATAGAGGACGTCGGTGGCGAGGTTCACGAGGACGTAGGTGAGTCCCACGGCGAGGATGCAGCCCTGCAGCAGCGGGTAGTCGCGGTTTTCGATTGCCGTGACGGTAAGGCGCCCGATACCGGGCCAACTGAAGATTTTTTCCGTGACGATGGCCCCCGCGAGCAGCGCGCCGAATTGCAGGCCGATGAGCGTGAGCACGGGAATCATGGCATTGCGCAGCGCATGGACATAGACGACGCGGCGCTCGCTGAGGCCCTTAGCGCGGGCGGTGCGGACGTAGTCCTGATTGAGCTCTTCGAGCATGGCGGTGCGCACCATGCGGGTGAGCACGGCGGCCAGCGCGCCACCCATGGTCACGGCAGGCAGAACGAGATGCGACAAGCCGCCTGCTCCACTGACTGGCAGCCAGCCGAGCCTGATGGACACGAGCAGGATGAGGATGGGGCCGAGGGCGAAGTTCGGGAAGGACAGGCCTAGCAGGCTGACGACGCCTACCGTGTGATCGCGCCACTGGCCGCGATGCAGCGCGCCGATGATTCCGGCGGGGATGGCGATGAGCAGAGCGATGAAGAGCGCGGCTACGGTGAGCTCGACCGTGTAGGGATAACGCTGCAGCACGAGGCTCGTCACGCTTTGCCCCATGCGGAGGGACATGCCGAGATTGCCGTGCAGTACTCCCCACCAATAGCGTATGTACTGGACGTGCAGCGGAAGGTCGAGGCCGTAGGCGTGGCGGAGGGCTGCGATATCAGCTGGGCGCGCTCCCTGGCCGAGCATGACTTCGACCGGATCTCCGGGGACAAGGTGAATGAGGAAGAAAACGATGGAAACCACCAGCCACAGGACCGGCAACGTATAGAGCAGGCGAAAGCCCAGTGAGCGCAAAACCCTCTTCATGCTTCCGCCGTGTCCTCCTCATCGGCCGTGCGGGCAGGCGGTGCCGCTTCGACGCGAATTTTGCTGATGCGATTGCCGGTCATCTCAACGACGGTGAGCTTGCGGCCTCCGTAGGTGATGCTTTCGCCGGGCTCGGGAATCTTGCCCAACTGGGTCAGCATAAATCCTGCGAGGGTTTCTACGCCGCCTTCACGAGGGAGATCCCAGCGCATCTGGGTTTCAAGATCGCGGAGGGTAACGCTGCCGTCGAGGAGCATTTCACCGGCGCGGGCGAGCAGGCGTTGCGGCACTACATCGAATTCATCTTCGACTTCGCCGATGAGCTGCTCGATGGCGTCTTCGACGGTGACCAGCCCGGCAGTCGAGCCGTATTCGTCGACAACAATGGCCAGATGGCGATGACGCTGCTGGAACTCGCGCAAAAGTTCAAGTACCGGCTTGGTTTCGGGTACGACGAGTACTTCCCGCATCACCTGGCGGAGCTTCATACCGCTGAAGGGCTCGGCTGAGAAGCGGGTTTGCGCGGTGGCGCGGAAGTGCATAAGGCGAGCGACATCCTTGGCATTGACTTCGCCGACGATGAAATCTCTGCCACGAGCGGGATCGTAAATCGGGATGCGGGAATGCATCTCCGCCACGATGCGTGCGCTGGCCTGTTCGATGGGCATGTCGACGGGCAGAGAAAAGATCTGCTGACGGGGGGTCATGATTTCGCGGGTGAGGATGTGGTCCAGTTCGAGCGAGCGATGGACGAGGATTTCTTCGAATTCCGGCAGGATGCCAATGCGACGCGCGGCAGTGGCCATGAGCTTCAGCTCTTCGGACGAGTGGATGACGCCCTGATGTGCAATGGGAGCGCCAAAGAGCTTGAGAACCACCGCCGCGGAAGCATTCATGAGCCGTACGATGGGGCGTGTGAGGCGGATGAATGCATCCATGGGCCCGGCGATGGCCATCACCATCTGGTCGGTCCGGTGCAGGGCCAGGGCTTTGGGAACGAGTTCGCCGACGAGAACCTGAAAATATGTAATGCCGGCAAAGGCAAAGGCCAGGGCGGCGACGTGGCCGTAAAGTTGCGACTCCGGGAGCCAACCGAACCAGCGATCGAGGAGGCCGGCGACGAAGGGCTCACCGATCCAGCCGAGCGCGAGGCTGCAGAGGGTGACGCCAAGCTGGACGGCGGGAAGAAAATCGCCAAGATTCTCCTGCAGGCGGCGCACGGTGAGGGCGCGGACATCGCCGGACTGGATGAGCTGCTCGACGCGAGTGGCGCGCACGCTCACCAGGGCCAGCTCAGCGGCCACAAAAAAGCCGTTGGCCAGAATCAGCATGACGATGGCAACGCCATGAAAAAGCAGGAATTCTGACATTCAATCAGAGTCTAGAGCATCTCGGCTGGTCCTGTAGAGTAACCAGATGTTACCGCTTGCGCTTGCGCACGCCGCGCCAGAGCGGCGCGCCCCAGGTAACGATGGAGAGAAATGCGCCGAAGAGCACAACGGCATCGATGCTTTCACGGCCCTGTTTTGCCCAATAGACATCCTTGAGGTTGAGCCACAGGGCGAATTCATCGAGCGTAAGCGCAGCGCCGACGCCATAGAGAATGGCAAAAAGGCGGCTGAGAAAGATGGACCAGGGCGTCTCGCTATAGCCGATTTCCGCGCTGTAGCCATAGCCCACCAGAAGAAGAAGCAGGATTCCCCAAACGAGGTGGTGAATGTGCTTTCCACCCAGGTAGACCCAGTGAAAGGGGCCGAAGTGGTGCGTGATGGACATCACCAGCAGGCGCACGACCAGGAATGTGAGGAAAAAGCTGATGGAGGAGAGAAACAGGCGGCGGTGCGGACGGTCGGGAATACGGCCCTGGATAAGGTCGCCAAAACGCGTGAGGTGCAGCAGCAGAAGCAGCAATCCAATGATGATGAGGACAAACAACATCAGAACCAGGGTTCCGTTTTGACTCATGCGCGGTGGTTTCCTCCTTTCCGGGCGAAATCGGCCCAGATCGCGGTGGCAGCAGCCCGGTCTGTGCGCTTACATTTCATGGGATGCGATGCGATTCGGCTGCAACCTCACTTTGCTCCGTACTTTGCACGGATGGCTACAGTCCGGTCGAGCGTATCGACAGCCTGCAAGATTTTGAGACGCAAGTCGGGCGAAATGGGCGCCATGGCAAGATACTCATGCACACGGCGGTCAGCGACGGCCGATGTCTGATTGCCGAGGAAGGCGTCCAGCCAAGTGACGAGGAAGAAGATTTTGCGTGTCTGCTTGATTTGCGGCAACGCCTCCAGTGCGGGCTGGACGTAGGGCTCGGTGAGAGACGATTCGTTCCAGTAATTGAAGGCGCCAAGGCTCGACGAGATCCAGTCCTCGGGGCGCCTGGGATTATGCAGGTAGTCGCTGAAGTAGTAGCGCTTATTGGCGGCAGTGGGCACGGCCGCACGCGCGATGTAGGCGTAGCGGCTGGCTTCGTCGGGGGTGTCGCGCTTCTGCTCCGCTTTGAGGAAAGTTTCAGCCTGTGGGTCACCATATGCGATGAGCGCAGTGATGAGGTTCCAGCGGTCGGAGACACGAAGCTTCACGCCCGGGATTTGCAGCTTGCCGGCCAGCAGCGACTTCACCGCGTCGCGGCCAGGCTGCTGCTGCGCCAGACCCGGCAATGAGCGGAACCAGACGGTGCGAAGGTCCGGATTTGTGTCGTGTTGCATGCGCTGGACGGCCAGTGCGGCAAATCTGGGCACAAGCTGCTGCCGGGTTTGAGGGCCAACGTAGTGGTGCAACGCCCATTCGCTGCGGGCCAGAACACTGGAGGTGAGCAACTCGTCGTGCTCATCAGGGAGATCGCGGAGCGCCAGTTGGAGGTATTGATTGGGGTCGTATTCGGTGAGCCGCACGCTCTGCCAGAGCGAGCCCCACAGCATCGCCTGCTCCAGCCCACCGGGAATTGTGCTGTCGGTGGGATCGAGGTGGGCGGTGACGAATTCGCGGCTGCGCGGATCCAGCAGAAACAGCCCGTAGGCCTGATCACCGGCATTGGCAAAGACGTAAGCCGGACAGGCCTTGCCTAGAGCCTGGGGCAGCGGAGCCGAGGCGGCGCTCCATTGCGCACGGAGCGTGATGTTGTGGCCGCTGAGGTAGCCGAGCAGCACGTTGGTGGCGATTGGCCAGACGGTATCGGTGCCGAGCACATCCTGTTGATTCAGCGTAAAGGAGGCGATTTTGCCGTCAGAACAGGACCACTTCACGTGGACTTCAGGCATGCCGCGATGGCGAATCCAGAGATCGGCCCAAGCCTGCAGGTTCTTGCCCGAGGCCGTCTGGAGAGACTGGATCAGATCGTTCCAGTCGGCGTTGCCATAGGGGTGCGAGGCGAGATAATCCTGGAGGCCCTTGCGGAATGCTTTCTGCCCAAGCACGAAGGCCAGTTGCTTGAGCACGCCCGGAGCCTTGCTGTAGACAATGGCGCCGTAGGCGGATTTTGCATCGTCCAGATTGGGAATGCTCTGGTAGATGGGTGTGGTTCCACGGGTTTCGTCAATGCCATAAGCTGCCGGCTTGATGGTCTGATAGAAGTACTTCCAGACGTTGGTATCCGCATGCAGGCCGGTGACGGGAAGCAAGGAGGACTGGGATGACGCGGTGCTGCCCGTCATGGACGATTCCTGCTTTTGCTGCAACGCCGCCAAGGACTGGTAGGCCATGTACTGCGCGAAGCCTTCCTTGAGCCAAAGATCGTCAAACCAGGTCATGGTGGTGAAGTCACCGAACCATTGATGGGTGAGTTCGTGCAGCACGACGATGTCGCGATTGACACGGTTGGTCTCTGTGGGCGCGGAGCGAAAGAGGATTTCATCTTCCTTGAGGAAGGTTGCGCCGGCGTGCTCCATGCCTCCGTAGGCAAAGCCGGGAATGAGCACCATGTCGTACTTGGGAAATGGGAACGGCTGATGAAAGTAGTGCGAGAGATAGCGGATGCCGGCGGCGGCGAGCTCCTGTACCTGCGGCGCAACGGCCGCGGCAGCGGCAGCCCTGGACTTGCGGACGTAGAGCCCAGGCAAACCCGGCACAGGATGGACCTTGACAAAGGGCCCGGCGGCAAAGGCTACCAGGTACGTTGGAAGAGGCTCGGTGACGGCGAAGGTGGTTTCGCGGCGCTGATCAGGCAGGGCGCGGGCGATCAGCGGATTGGTATTGGAAATGACGGTCCATTTGGCGGGGGCGTCGAGCGTGAGCTGGAAGCGGCCTTTGAGGTCCGGCTGGTCAAAACACGGAAAGGCCATGCTGGCGTCCATGGGGACGAACAGGGTGTAGATGTACTCGGAGCCGTCGTCATGGTCCTGGTAGCTGATGATGGCCTTTTCGGCGGGGGCAACGTGGGACTCGAATTTGGCTTCTATCGTGTTACGGCCTTCGATGAGATCCTTCGCAGGCAGGACGAGGTGTCCGTGGTCAATTTCCGGCGGTAGTGCGTGGCCGTTGAGAGTCAGCGAGTCCAGGTGGCCGTCGCGGTAATCGAGCAGAAGCGGCTCACTGGCGTTGTTGAGCGCGAAGGTGAGCGACTCGCTTCCCTGCGTGGTGGGCGCATGGGGAACGAGGGAGAAGTGAAGGCTGTATTGCAGTCCGGAAACACGCGCGGCGCGTTCCCGGGCAAGAGAGCGAGGAATGCCGTTGGGAACGGCTTGAGCGAAGGCAGAGACAGAGATGGTTGTAACAGCCAAAAGCAGAGGGATGTGCAGACGCAATCGAACACCTCCGTAAGAAGAACAATCGTCGCATCATGGAAGGTTGAGCGCAATGCATTCGAAAGAACAGAAACGCCGCCCGAAGGCGGCGTCTCAGAGTCCGGAATGCACTTTACTTACAGCGAAGACTCAATTTCGAAACCCCAGGCTTCCAGCAACGATTCGGGGATGTACTTCGAATTACGATTACGACGAGCCCATTCCCGAAGACGGGTGGAACGCAGGTACTGGTCTGGGGTGAGCTTAAATTCCTTCACAACCTGCTCAAATGCTGTGACGGTCGGAACAACCGGGCCGATCGGCTCGGGCTTGCCCCAATTTGGATTTCCGCGACGCTTTGCCATTGTCTTGTTTATTCCCCTAGCGTGAGGTGACTATCGGTTTGCTTGCCAAGCTTGGGAAGATGAGCATAGCTGGAAATTCTTCCCATGCAAACTCTTCTATTTTAGGAACTTTTTATCCAGAAATCAATAGACCTAAAGGGGCAGAATCGATTCCACCCCTTCGCAGGCGCGATTGAAAACAAAGCACTTACGGTAGCAGCACCGCATTAATGACCTGAATGACGCCGTTCGACTGGTAGACGTTCGGGATGGTGATCATTGCCTTGTCTCCTTTGGCGTCAATGACATAGTAGTGGCCGCGCATGCTCTTGAAGGTGAGCATGCCGCCCTGGACGGTCTTGAGCATTGCCTCGCCGTGGCCCTTGCGAATCAGTTTCTTCAGATCCTTCGTCGTGATGCGGCCCGGAACGACGTGATACTCGAGGATGGCGGTGAGCTTTGCTTTGTTTTCCGGCTTGAGGAGCGTCTGCACGGTTCCGGCGGGCAGTTTGTCAAAAGCTTTGTTGGTTGGAGCAAAGACGGTGAATGGACCTGGGCTTTCTAGGGTCTTCACCAGTCCGGCAGCTTTGACGGCAGCTACCAGGGTGGTGTGCGCCCTGGAGTGGATCGCGTTCTGAACAATGTTACGGGTGGGATACATGGCGGCTCCGCCCACCATTGGGTCCTTGAGCGCCAAGGCTCCTGTGGCAGAGAAGACAAGTGCAGCCGCACATACAACCTTCAGCAGTTTCTTCATGGATAAGATTCCCTTTCTTTGATTGGCAATTTCGAATTGTGCCGGCGAGATTCGATGAGAGATGCGATTGACTCTCTCATTCGCAATACGTCACAGATGTGGCAGATGGATTGGCAGGTTCGGGCCAGTCACAAAGCGGAGTGGTGATATCAAAATCTGGAATCATATCTTTTGCTGTTATCTCCAAAGCCGGGTGTATAACTTTGTGGAGGAGATAGCTCCCTTTTTGCATTCAAGCTGACGGTTCCTGCTTTGCTGAGGCAGGCACGGGGAGTGGCCATTCCATTGACCCGTCACCGCACGTACATTTACCAAGACCGGAGTGAAAGAGAGTGACCGCGCCACGACAGCCCGATCACGATGCCGCACTCATGGCGAAGGTGGTGGCAGGCGATGAATCCGCATTTGCGATGCTGTATGACCGCTACTCGCCCATGCTTTTCGGCATGCTGATGCGGATATTGCGGGATTCCCAGGCAGCCGAAGAGGTTTTGCAGGACCTATTCCTGCAATTGTGGCGCAAGCCCGGACAGTTTGATGTGAGCCGCGGGTCGCTACCGGCATGGCTGATGGTGATTGGACGGAATCGGGCCATCTCCAGGCTTCGCGGACGTTCCACGCAGGAAGTGCTGGAACACACCGACGGATTTTATGCGAATACGCTGGCTTCTTCGCAGAATATAGAGAACGAGGCCTCGCGGATGCAGTTGCTGGATACTCTGAAGCTGGCCATGGCGCGGCTGCCGGAAGAGCAGCGCCAGGCGATTGAACTGGCTTATTTCGAAGGAATGACACAAAGTGAGATTGCAGCCCGGACGGGCAGCCCTCTGGGCACCGTGAAGACGCGCGTCCGAACCGGGATGCAATCTCTGAAGCAGCTATTGAATTGATGGAAGCGCACGCCAACCCGGAAGACTTCGACCTCTACGCGCTAGGAGCGCTCGACGGCGAAGAAAGGCAACGATTCGAGGCGCACGTGCGTTCGTGCGAGGCCTGTCAGAAGCAGCTTGCGCAGGCGCGGGAAGTGGCTGCCCTGGTCGGCCTGACGGCGGCTGAGGCTGCTGTACCACCAGCGGTGAAAGCGAGGCTTATGGAGAAGATTCAGAAGGACAAGGACGCAACGCAGCAGGCGGCTGCACAGACTGCCCAAAAACCCGCGCGCAAGCGTGCACGGTGGGGCTTGCGATTCTCGCTGGGCTTTGCCATGGCTGCTGTTGTTCTCGCACTGGTTTGCTTCTGGCTGTGGAAGCAGGACACGCTCCACGAGCAGCAGTTGAGTCACATGATGGCGCGACTGGAAAAGACCCAGGCCGAAGCGCGACGGAACCAGGCGGACGTGCGGGCCATGACGCGGGTGGTGAGCGCACCGGACACGGTGCAGGTGGATCTGGCGCACCAGGCGGGGACGCCGCCGGGGACGGCGCATGTGTTTTACAACGGGCGGATGGGAATCATCATCTACACGGGTGTTATTGCGCCCGCCCCGTCAGACAAGAGTTACCAGCTGTGGCTGGTTCCTGACTCAGGAGCGCCGGTGAGCGCGGGCCTGGTAGAAGCGGATCAGGCAACGGGAGCAGCTGTGGCGCATCTGCCGCGGGGTCTCGCAGCAAAAGCTTTTGCGGTGACGCTGGAACCAAAGGGCGGGCGGCCCCAACCGACCGGGCCGAAGGTTCTGGTGGGCACCGTTGGCAATGCATAATGACTGCTTCGGTTCTCGTATAGCAAAAGGGGCTGGCCGGTTGGGCAGCCCCTTTTGTCTGTGGATCACATGAGATATCCGGAGGGATTTGCGGCTCGCAGGATATTCTTCCCAGCCTCGCAGTCCCACCGGGGATTTGCCGTGTGCCGCCGAAGCGACGCACGGCCCCTGGTGGTTTACTTGGAAGCCGTGGTTGAGCTGTCGAGCGAGAACTGATACTGAATGATCTGCTTGAGCAGGTTGTACGGGACTTCCATCATCGGTACCGGGCGGCCGTCGACGTAGAGCGTAGGGGTTTCGTCGACGTGCAGTTCGTTTCCAAGCTTCAGGCTGGCTTCCACGGCGCCTTTGCCGGCTGGTGTATCGGCACAGGCTGCGATCTTTGCCGGATCGAGGCCGGCAGCCTTCACCGCATTGGCCAAGGTGGTCTTGGCGTCGGTTGGCGTCAAGCCAGTCTGGTTTTCAAAGACGTTGTCCGCGTACTTGAAAAAGGCATCGTTGCCGCCGGCCCTGTCCACGCAGGCTCCATATGCAGCCGCCAGAAATGCCTCGGGGTGAATTTCAACGAGCGGAAAATACTGGAAGACGTAACGGGCGTTGGGAAAGTCCTGGCGAAGCTTGGCAATGACGGGCTGGGCAGCTTTGCAGTGCGGGCACTCGAAGTCCGCGAACTCAACAATCTGGTGCGTACGACTGGAACTGCCTGCCCAGGGACCGTTCGCATCCTGTTGCAACAGCTCGCGCGCAGACTGGAAAGGATCGGAGCCAAAGGGCACGATCGAGTTGCCTGCGATGAGGTGCTTGCCATCCGGTGTGACGAAGAACTGGATATTGCCCACCTGGGGATGGTTCTTTTCCGCCACGAAGACGACGACCTTGCTGATGCCGGGCGCAGGAGTCTTAAGAATCGCGGCGACCTCCCAGATGCGGTTCGGGTCGTAGCCCCAGGAAGCCTTGAGGAAGCCCTCCACCTCTGCCTTAGTGGGCGAGGTAGCGGTGAAGTTGGCGGCATTGACCGGAGGGAGATGCGGTTGCTGGGGTGGTTTTGCCGCTTCAGTAGAAGCCTGGGCCGGCGCGGGAGCAACCGGGGTCTGGACTGCCTGCGCGTGTGCCATGCCGGTTGCAGCGAAAACGCCGGCGATGAGCGCAGTCGTCAGCATGGAATCGAAGGATGGGCGTAGTTTCATCTTTTGCCTTTCTTTAGCCTTTCTCTTTTCGTGATTGGAATTGGCTTAGACCTCAACTTTTACCGCAATCGGGAAGCGGCGGCCAAGGCCGAATGCTTTGGGAGTGACTTTCAGAACGGGGGCGGCCTGCTGGCGCTTGTATTCCGAGCGCTCGATCATGCGAATGACGGAACGCACGGTGTCCAGATCGAGATGCTGAGAGGCGGCGATGCGCTCGGCGCTCTCGTAGCGTTCGACGTAGGCTTCGATGATGGGATCGAGCTGATCGTATGGCAGCAGCGAATCGGTGTCTTTCTGGCCGGGCCGCAGCTCGGCCGAAGGCGGTTTCTCAAGGATTGCGTGGGGAATCACTTCCCTTTCGCGATTGATCCAGCGGCACAGCGCATAGACCTGCGTCTTGATGACATCACCGATGACGGCCAGCGCGCCCACCATGTCCCCGTAGAGGGTGCAGTAGCCGGTGGACATTTCGCTCTTGTTCCCTGTGGTGAGGACCAGGGCGCCGGTTTTGTTGGACACGGCCATGAGCAGGTTGCCGCGAATACGCGCCTGAATATTCTCCTCGGTCGCATTAGGCGCGCGCCCGGCAAAGATGCCGGAGAGTGTCTTGATGTATTGCTCGTAGAGGTCGTGAATAGGCAAGACATCGAAGCTGATGCCGAGATTCTTCGCCAATTCGCGGCTGTCATCGATGGAGCCTTTTGAAGAGAACGCGCTGGGCATGCCGTAACAGTGGACGTTTTCCGCTCCCAGTGCGCGGACGGCAATTGCGGCGACCAGAGCCGAATCAATTCCTCCGCTCAAGCCGATGACGGCCTTGGAGAAACCGCATTTTTGCACATAGTCGCGGGTACCCAGAACGAGCGCGTCGAGCAGGCCAGCGGTCTTGTCTTCTTCCGAACTGGTGGCGTGGCTATGGAGATCGCCCTTGAGTGATTCCGTGTCGAAACAGACCAGATCTTCAGCGAAAGAAGCTGCGCGCGCCCTGACGGTGCCGTCCGGCGCAATGGCGAGGCTTGTGCCATCGAAGATGAGGCTGTCATTGCCACCGACCTGGTTCACCATGACGACAGGAAGGTGGTACTCCTGCGCGATGCTGGCGAGCATTTGCTCGCGAGTGGCGCGCTTGCCTCGCCAGTATGGCGAAGCAGAGAGATTGAGGATGAGTGTGGCGCCCTGGCGATTCAGCTCCTCAATGGGATCGATGCTGTAGCGGCGATGCTCCCAGAAACTCTTGTCGTTCCACGCGTCCTCACAGATGGTGATGGCCAGCGACTGCCCCCGAAAGTGGCAGATATGCTGCTGCCTGGCGGGCGCGAAGTAGCGCTGTTCGTCAAAGACATCGTAGAACGGCAGAAGCATCTTCGATTGGACGAATTCGACATGGCCGTTGCTGACCAGTGCGGCCGAATTCATGACATGCTTGCCGCTGCCGTGGGGCGCTGGAGTTAGATATCCGCAAAGAACAGCAATGGGCAGATGTGCGGTATCGTGGGCGATCTGCGCAATTGACTCTTCGGCGCGGGCAACGAAGATGGGCTTCTCCAGCAGGTCGGCAGGCGGGTAGCCGCAGACGGCGAGTTCAGGAAAGAGGACGAGCTGCGCGCCCGCATCGACGGCACGTTGGGTAAACTCAAGAATTTTACGGACGTTGCCGCCGAAGTCCCCGATGGTCGGATTGATCTGGGCAAGCGCAATCTTCACGTTGACAGTGTATCGGAAGCACCCGCACAATGCCTTTCCTCGGCCCATGCGGGACGGTGGGCCGGTCTGGAGCATTTCCCCTATTGCTGTTAACTTTCTGAACTCAACCAAGCGCAGCTTTTCTTAATGGAAAAGCTGCGTTGAGATTCTCTCTCCGGTCTATACCAATAGGGGAAATGCTCTAAAGGCTGCAACGAGGCCCGATCCTCGTCAGGCAAAGACTGCGGCCACAATTGCAACAACCACGATGATACCAATGAGGGTAAAAATACCGAGACCTAAAGTGCCTGCAGCGAAGCCTTGCTGCGCTTTCTGACCCTGCGCCGCCAGACGGGCCAGTTCCGCGTTGCTCAATTGATCGACGGCATTCATCACCTGATGTGGATCGACCCCTTGAGACTTCATCACCTTTTGCATCGGTTTCATCGCTAAAAAGCTCTTCAATTGCGCTTCATGGAGCTGACGGGCCGAGGTGGCGCTGGATACGGCTTGTTGAAGCTGAGCCGGTGAAACCAGATGGTCCTGTGCCAGGACAACCCGCGGAACAGCCACAATGAGACCCAGAAATAGCACGGTGGCAAGCTTGTCGAGAATGGTACGACTCAAGTACATCTTCATGATCGTCTCCAGATTTTGGGGGAATCGAAATTCCGGGATTGCAGGTTTTTGGGAACAGGTTCTCTGCTCCGATACGGCCCTGGGTTCATGGAGAACGACTTTTTCTCAGGAAGAAAAATCGCACGCCCCTGTCGCTTTGTCGATCTCCAGTAATGAAGCTCCATCACCGTGCTCTGGAGCCCATTGTTATTTTCGATGTCGAATCGGCGACTGGGGGTGGTATGGATGAGCCAAGTTTCAGGAGGCTCGCGGATGCCTGCTGAATTCGTTTGTGGGCTGGCAATTACGGCAAACAAATTGAAGGTGCCGAAGCTCTGACGTTGATGCCGAAGAGAAAAAGATGGATCTGATCCCGCGTTTCGAAGCAGGTGTATGTTCTGCTGTCAATCGATCGCCGCTCCACCCGCAGCGTTGCCGATCCGCTCCCAGCGCAGCTGGGCCACCACGCGGTCGCGGCCACTGTTGATGACCGGTGTGCGGAGGGTGAGCTGGTTGCCGGAAAACTCGTAATGGCGCACCTGCGGGAGGCCGACCCAGTGCGGGAAAAGACTGACCTCGACGTGATGGATGATGATGCCGTTCTTCAGCTCAAATAGGCCGGAGTAAGCGATGTAATCTCGGGGCACGCCGCGGCGGGCAAGCCGGAGACTTCGGGATTCGTCCGCACCCGGCACCTCGGCCTTGAGGCGCGCGTGGCGATAACGCCAGTTGCGGTGGACGGGGCTCAGGTTCGCGCTCATGTAACCCTGCGGGCTGTAGAGCAGGTAGCCCACCACCTCTTTCCCCCAAGGGTGTTCCACGTCGCCATTCTCGTGATGAAAGGAATATTCCAGCAGGCGCCATGTACCTGCAAAATCTTCCGGCTTTGCCTGCTCCATCGTTTTGCTATACCCCGGGAAGAATGAGTTGATCGAGTTGGAGGAATTGCCGCAGCACGTCGTCGGTTGAGCGCTTCATCTCTTCCATGGTGCCAAAGAAGTGGGCCTTGCCCTGATGCAGAAACAGCACGCGGTCGGCCAGCCGCTGGGCGAACCGCATGTCATGGGTAACGACGATGCTGGTGAGTCGCAACTGGCGCTTGAGCTTAAGAATGAGGTCGCCGAGCAGCCGCCCGATGAGCGGATCCACCATGGTGGTGGGTTCGTCATAGAGAATGGCCTCGGGCTGAGCGGCAAGCGCACGGGCAATCGCTACGGAACGCTTCGTACCGGTGGAGAGTTCAGAAGGCAGATCATTGGCCATCTCGAGGACGTTGACCATTTCGAGAAGGCCGGTGACGATCTGCTGGATCTGGTCCTCCCGCAGCTCGCCGCGTTCGCGCAAGGGAAAAGCGACATTTTCTCGAACACTGAGCGAGTCAAAGAGCGCTCCGTTTTGAAAGACCATGGTGACCTTGCGGCGGATGGCCTGCATCTGTTTGTCGTTGTACTCAGTGATGTCCTCGCCGGCGACCATGATGCGGCCCTTATCTGCCTTGAGAAAGCCTACGATGTGCTGGAGCGAGACCGACTTCCCTACTCCGGAACGGCCCAGGATGCAGAGGACTTCGCCTGGCATGACATAAAAGCTGACGTCGTCGAGGACGACATTGCTGCCAAATGCCTTGTAGACATGTTCAAAGGCAATGTAGGGTTGCGGGGAGTGGTGACGATGCGGAGATGCGCCGCCGTCCGGCGCAATAGACGGGGTGCGCTCAAATTCGTCGGGAATTTCTATGGGCGGCTTTTCTGGCTGGCTCAATCTGCGCTCTCTTCTTACAGCTTATTCGATGGATGCTGAGCGGCATAGAGCGCAAACTCCTGCGGGGTGTTCAGATTACGAAACCACTCGTGCGGCCGCCCAGCCGGAAGCGAATCCATGGCGCCTGCGGCGACGATAGATTCCACATCGAAAGCGTCGATGCGATGCGCGGATTTGAGCAGCACCGGGAAGACGCGATGCTCGCCCGATTCGATGGAGCGCCGCACACCGGGGGCGAGGCTGCGATGGTAGATACCGCACAGGGGTTGCGCGCGACCCGTGACAAAAGGGATGGTGACAGAAGCCTGCGTAAGTTCGGCGCGGTCGATCATCCAGCCAAGGAATTCGATCGGCATAGCGGGCATATCGACGGCCAGAAACAGATTGAGGACGGAATCCGAGGCTTCCAGAGCGGCGAGAATTCCGGCCAACGGACCGGCGGAGGTTTCCCCGCCGGCCAGATCGGGGTCGGGCAGAACGGGCGCGAAGTGTGCGAGATCAGGCCGGTTGCCGCAGATCCTGGCGTCGAGGCCAAGGGCGGCCAACTTTGTCAGCATGTGGATGACGAGGGGCTGACCGGCCAGATCCAAATGCGCTTTGTCACGACCCATGCGGCGGCTGCGCCCGCCTGCCAGTAGAAAAGCCCGCATGGTTAGCATTATCGCCGCTCCATTTCAGGCCGCTCCTACCTCCTCAAAGAATCGAATGATGGAGTCGATGCCGCGGTAGTAGTTGGCCAGATGGAACTTCTCATTGGGTGCGTGCAGGTTGTCGTCCGGCAAGCCAAATCCCATCATGACGGAGGGAATCTTCAAGTAACGGTCGAAGTCTCCGACGATGGGGATGGAGCCACCGGAGCGGATGAAGACGGTGTCCTTGCCCCAGATTTCTTTGAGCGCGTGGGTTGCAGCGTCGATGTAGTGGTTATCCGTAGGGATGACCATTGCTTCGCCCTGGTGGATGAGGCGCACGTCGACGGTGACGCCGGCCGGCTTGAGGGACTCCACGAAGGCTTTGTATTTGGCGAATGTGTCCTCAGCGGTCATCTCGGGTACGAGACGCATGGAGACTTTCGCCGTGGCTTTGGCCGGGATCACGGTTTTTGCGCCCGCTCCGATGAAGCCGCCGGGCATACCGTGGACGTCCAGCGTGGGCCGCGCCCAGGTGCGCTCGATCACTGAATAACCGGGTTCGCCAACCAGACTGGGTGAGCCGACCTCGGATTTGCGGTAGTGTTCTTCGTCGAATGGAAGGGTGCGCCAGGCCTTCAGTTCGTCGGCGCTGGGCGACTTGACCTTGTCATAGAAGCCCGGAATCTGTATGTGGCCATCAGCATCCTTGAGCGCTGCGATGATCTGGCAGAGGGCAACGAATGGGTTGGGGGCTGCGCCTCCGTAGATGCCGGAGTGCAGGTCAATCATGGCACCGCGAACTTCGATCTCGGTATAGATCATGCCGCGCAGGCCAACACAGAGGGTGGGTAGTTCAGGCGCGAAGAGTTCGGTGTCGGAGACCAGCGCGAAGTCGGATTTCAGTCGTTCGGGGTGCTCTTTTACAAACTTCGCGATCTGCTCGCCGCCGACTTCTTCTTCGCCCTCAATGATGACACGCACGTTGAGTGGCAGCTTGCCGCCCGAAGTTTTCAGGAGCGCTTCGAGCGCCTTGAGGTGCATGTACATCTGGCCTTTGTCGTCCACGGCCCCGCGCGCGTAGATATTGCCGTCGCGCTCGGAGGGTTCGAAAGGCGGCGTCTTCCACTCGTCAAGCGGGTCGGCGGGCTGGACATCGTAGTGACCATAGGCAAGACAGGTGGGCTTGCCCCCGGCATGCAGCCAGTCGGCATAAACGAGCGGGTGGCCTTCGGTTTCGATGACTTCGACATGTTCCATGCCGATGCGGCGGAGGTCGTCGGCGAGGAATTCGGCAGCGCGACGGACGTCACCCTTGTGCTCCGGCAGCGTGGAAATAGAAGGAATGCGTAAAAGGGATTTCAGCTCTTCAAGGAAACGGGCCTGATTCTGATGGGCAAACTCAATGGCAGCAGATGACATGGGCGCTCCTGGACTGCGGGTATCGGTAATGCGACAGAACATTGTACGAGAGATGCGCCAAGATGGCGGGGCGAATCGTGACGCGGCGGAGTTTGCGGGAACGCCTGGAATGAACAGGAACAGCGCGGAATCGCAGTTCCCTGCTCTTAGGGCCGGAATCTAAAACGGACCTTTGAGATTGTCTTATATTGCTGCTAATCTCTTCGGCCATGGACGCTACCCTTGATATCTCGATCCTTGCATTGGCCGTCTCCCTGGTGAGTGCCGTTGCGGCATTGGGCAGGCTCCGCATGGCGCGTTACCAGATCAAGACACAGAATTTACTGCAGATTTCCAACTTTCTTCACCAGCCCGAGAACCGGGATGCCAGGCACCGGCTGCGCGCCATGA
>JAJZAL010000102.1 GCA_021799405.1 Acidobacteriota bacterium | reverse complement strand
TTCGTAACCGCGCTCAAGAAGAAGCTTGGCGAGATAAGTCCCATCCTGCCCTGAAATACCGCAAATAAGTATCCGTTTGCTCATTTACTATTTCCTTACCGGACTGCGGCCGCGCCGGAATCTCCCAATCATTCGGCGAGGACGATATAACGAGCAGCTCTCTAACTCATGTTGAAATAGGCATTGAAGTCTTTGCCGTAATCCAGCTTATGCGGCATCCACAACTGCATATACTTTCGAGGAAATCCTGCGGCTCCAAAACCTATTGTGATAAAACCGTTCCATAGATTCAATCAAGCAAATGCAGGCGGTCCCGCATTCACATTGTTTATGGATAATACGCATACTTGAAAATCAGGACTTCCGAACCAATGTTGACAGCAGCTGCTATTGCCTGTTGAGCTACAAGAATAGCGTTGCTCGTCGGAACATACAGCACGTCACCATCTTTCATTGCGACATCCGGCGCATCCCCTTTGAGTATCTTATTGAAGTGAATGGTGACAGCTTCTTTCCGGCCGTTATTCAAAGTCCTGACAAGTTGCACGCGGCCTAATGCAGCAGCATGCGAACTGCCACCCGCCAGTGCCATTGCCTCCTCTACTGTCAAAGTATTACGGCCGTTCAGAACGAAGCCCCCGGCATGCACAACATCGCCCAGGACGTAAACAATGCCGGCTCTGGGAACCACAATTGAGTCTCCTGGAAAAACCTGCACTTCCGGAATTTTGGGATGCAGCGCCTCTGGATTGTAACTCACAGTGACGGGATTTTCAGGGTCATTTCTGTGCGTAATAATTACATTCGAAGCAGCCGTTTGCGTTATCCCGCCGGCGGCGGCTATGACATCATTTAACATTCGGATACCCAGTGCGGGATAAACTCCTGGATTCTTTACCTCACCATTAACAACAATCCCCTGCGTTGCATACTCTGCAATAAAAACGGTAGCATGAGAGTTATCCGGGGTCAGTATTCCGGCAATAACATAACGCTTCTCGATCTTGGCCCCAGCCTGGTCTGCAGTTAAACCACCAACATGAACGCGACCGATCAGCGGCACGACAATTTCGCCCTTTGCATCGACGCGAAAGTGGCCAGACAACTCAGGATCTTCGAACATACTCAAATCGAGAAGATCTCCAGGACCAATCGTCAATTCAGGAGCCGCAATAGGCGCGGGAGCGACTTTTTGTTGAGCAAAGCCAAAGAACGCCTGCCCAAGGAGGACGATCCAAAGCGCAGTAGCGTAACCGCATATTCTCGCCATATCAATCCCCTTTCCCATTCTTCTGATATTCGCGGTTCGTTTCCGAATCCGGAGAGCTATATTGATAGCCGTATTTGTATCCATACATGCCATACCGATACGTGTAAAAATTTTCGAGCCGCATATCGACGTCATTCACGACAACTCCCGTGATGGGAGCATTGATCCTCCAGAGAAGATCCCGCGCGCGGACCAGCGCACGCTTACGAGTCATGCCTGCCCGAGCGACCAATACGACTGTATCCGCTACGGCCGCCAGCGCCTGTGTATCGGATACGGCCAGCAACGGCGCAGTGTCCAGCACAATTCGGTCGAACTCCTGCACCCACTGGCGGAGTTGCTCTTCCATACGGTTAGAAGACAGCATCTCGGCCGGGTTCGGGGGGCGCGGCCCAGTTGGCAATACATGGAGCGTAGGCAGTTCCGGCAGCGGGACTGACCAGTCGCGGCGAGAATGCGGCTGTGCCAGGACGGAGGACAAGCCGAAGCTTCCACGCGACAGTGCAAACATTCGGTAGAGACTTCCCCGTCGGAGATCTGCATCCACAAGCAAAACGCGCTCACCTCGCTGCGCAAGCACGATTGCGCAGTTTACTGCGGTTGTTGTCTTCCCCTCGCCCGGGAAGGCGCTTGTCACAACGATCACGCGAGGCGGATTATCGATCGAAGACAGCAACAGCGAACTGCGCATGCCTCGATAGGCCTCGGCGCTGTGCGATGTGCTATCCAACAGGGCAGCAAATGTCGTTCTTGCTGCGGACGAGTTAGAAGCTGTGAGCTTCTTTTCTTCACTCCTGCGCTTCGCCAAATCCTGCGCTATATGAGGAATGGCAGCCAACGATGGTAATGTCGTGACAGTTTCCACTTCCTCGGACGTTTGCAATCGATCGTCGATCGACTCGATCATAAACGCGAGTACACAGCCGCAAAATAGTCCACCTAACAGCCCGAACCCCATGTCCAGTCCCTTCCGCGGCGCCACGGGCGCGAGCGGGACGTCAGCGCTATCGATAACTGTGATATTTGCGGCAGATAACCCTGCCGTAACACTCGCCTCCTTCAGTCGCATCTGTAAGGTATCGTAGAGGTCGCGGTTCAGCTCTGCTTCATGGCGAAGGATGGCGTATTGCGCCACATCTTCATTCAGACGGTAGGCCGCATCTTCTTGATCCACCAGTCGCCTCCGCAGTGCATTTTCTGCACGCAGAGCCCCCTGGTACTCAGCCTGCACCTGGAGCTTTGCCAACTGAACCTGGTTTTTGACCTGAGCCTGAATTCGGTCGATCTCTAGCTTGAGCTGTCTCATTTTCGGATGGTTAGGGCCCAATCGTGTTGCCAGTTCAGCACGCTGAGATTGAAGATTGTTCAACTGTGTAAGCAGCGAACTCAAGGTGGGATTGTCGCCCATCAACGTCTGAAGGTCCGGATTCAGCGAATCAAATTCGCGCATCCGCGCCTCTTTCATAATTCGGTCCGCCTCGGCTGATTCCAGGTCGCTGCTGATCGCGCTCAGGGTTTCGAGCGTGAGATTGGAGTTTTCGTCGGTTCCCACAATGTTATGCGATTTCTGATAATCCGCGAGTAGGCGCTGTGCGTCCGATGCCTGCTGCCGGAGACCCCCCAACTGGCTTTGCAGCCATTCGGATACATGCATCGTGCGCTCGTATTTCAGCCGGAGTTCCTCATCCGAATAGGTCTCTACCAACTTATTTACGATTTCAGTTGCCAGTCTAGGGTCAGTATTCCTGTATTGAATCTCAACAATTTCAGTATTGGGAAGTATTGAAACCCTCAGCCCTCCCCGAATGAATCCGATAAGTTCGCTACGTTCCCTTGGAGTGATCGGGCCAGAAGGATCCGTTGCGCTCTTCGCGTCTTCTTTCTGATCGTTGGCCCGTATTCTGTCAATAAGATGAAGGCTCTGTGCGGTCTGAAACAGCACCGAATCGCTCTGAAGCACGCGGACTTCCGTCTGCAAAGCCGTACTCTCTTCGTCACCGCCGGATTGCTGTTCGATGAGGCTTTGAATACCAAGATTGGGCGAACTGTTGAGTTCTATCTCTATTTGCGCCGCGCTCTGATAGACAGGAGGCGTCCGGAATACATAGACAACTGCGGCAATGAAACAGACGACCGTCACCGCCAGGATGGCGAAGCGCCGTTTCATCAGCACGCGCCACACATCCATGAGATTACGCCGCTCTTCTGAAAGCATGGTAGTTACCCGGCTTTGAACCGGCTCACCGGTTTGTAATTCGGGTTGTGGATCGAGAGACATTTACATACTCCTAACTGTGCTTGGCTCCGGTTCAAACTGCGGTTGCCGTGCTAACTCCTGAGATACACTTCAAACCGTTCGGACATTGGCCTCTATGTACCTTCGTAACCAGGGGGCCAGCATGGCGTCGAAACTCTATCTCTGACGGGCCGATGTTTCCGCAGACGCATTGCAACTGCAGTATGGCAGCCCGCTTAATCGCGCTACGGCTGAAGCGCATGTATACATGACCGAAATCCAGGGAAATGAGTGCTGAGAAAGTCTTCTCTGTAACTAAATAAGAAACTTCGCATTTATGAAATGTGTTCGACCGGCCGGGAGCTTTGCCCGTCTGCCTGCCGCGGAACGCTGTCTCGCCTTGCGAGGTGCAGCAAGGAGACAAAGACTTCATTGACGGCCTCCACTGCCCGGCTCATGGTATAGTGCGCGGTAAAACAAGGCCGCGCGCGGGCGGCCATCGCATCACGCCCGGCCGGCGACAATTCAAACCATCGGCGCAAAAGGCGCCTTGTACCTTCGAGCGAGTCTTCCTCCACCAGACCCACGCCGCAACTCTCAATCTCCGGCCAGATATTAACCTGGTTGCTGATAAGTACGGGGCGTCCGACTGAGAGAGCTTCAACCGCTGAAATGCCGAAGTTCTCCTGGTGAGATGGTAGGACGAAAGCATCACAGGCCCGTAGCGCTCCCCACTTAACCTCTCCACTGAGAAGCCCCGGCCAATGTACCCTGGCTGCTATTCCGTGCTGTTCGGCTTGCCGGATCAACCCAGCCTGCATTCCCATCTGGTCAGGTCCGGCCATCACAAGGTCCACATCCGGCGTTGACGCAGCGAGTTGCGCAAAAGCTTCGAGCAACAAGTCACAACCCTTCTTCTCATGAATGCGCGCCAGGAACAAAAGGTACCGGCGACCGTGAAGTTGCGGAATTCTACGATAGAATGCTTCGATTTGCCGGGCAGAGTCTTTTTCGCTCTCTCCGCTATCGATGATTCCGTAAGGAACAATGACGCTATTCCAATCATTCGGCCAAAAGCTGGACTTCGCTAAGTCACGCTCAGCCCCAGCCGTAAAGAAGACTGCCGCTGCATCACGAAGAACCGCATACTGCACCGGCCAATAAAGCAGTTTCTTGAGGTGCTTTAGCGGATACTTCCGGTTAAACCAGGGATCCAGCGCGCCATGAGTAAACACTCCATACGGTGTTCCCTCGCCCCGCGTTGCAGCCCACAAGGCTACTCCGGGAAACGTCCAGATACCATTCAGGATGATGCCGTCAAATCGGCATGCGTTCTCATGCAGCCAATACCAGAGGCGTGGCGAAAATGCATACCGCCCTAGCGACGATTGGCCAAGTGCATGCACAGGACAAGGAATATCGCTCAGAAACGGTTCACCTGGCTTGTCGAGGCAGACAACTTCAACCTGGCCACCACGCTTAAGGTCAGCCCTGATGAGCTGACGTACCGCTTCCGGAGGCCCGCCTGCAACCGGAGAGAAAGTGTCGATGACGTGCAACAGATGCATGGAATCCTGTTCGGGCAAATTCTAATAGAACGTTGACTGGTAGAATCTGCCCGCGTTTCGCAGCGTTTCAGAAACTTCCGCAATACGATTCACAGCGGATCAGCCAACTCGGTATCTCATGAAAGCACAGATCGCTCTTAGACGGCGACCTCATTCAATCTCATCAGGACATGTCGGCTATTTGCGTATTGGGCCGCGGTCGAACCATCTCCGATGGCACCAGTACGTCAAGCCAGAATTTAGTGTATGCGCGAATCGCGTCCTTGCTTCCCGAATAGGGTGGAGGCGCCCCTGTGATCAGTTTTGAAAATTCCGGATGCACCATCACCGTCACAGCCAGCGCCGCTGTCACGAGTGAGGAGTCAAGATTGCGCAGTTTCCCCTTTTCGATGTTGATGGCCAGGTAATGGTTGACGGTCGTAAAGATCGGCGAAAGATGTTCATGGCAAACGGCTGCCGCCTTCCAGTGGAGCTCGATAAAGGCAACTGCGATCAGACGTAGTAACTCTGGCCTGAGAATCGCCATATCAACAAACTGGGCCAGAATCTGCGGCAGGATAACCTCTGGACTCGCGTGCTCCTCAATGCCATCCAATAAATCCCGGCGCAATTCCAGTTCGCTCAGGCGAGAACGCAGCGCGGTCCAGAAGATGTCTTCTTTATGTTCAAAGTGCCTGAAGAGCGTGTTCTCGCTTACCTCGGCAACACGAGCAATCTCGCGCGTGCTAGTGCCATGGTACCCCTGGCGCGCAAACAACTGCGCCGCCGCGTGAACAATCTTAGTCGCTTGCTTGGAATTCTTGGATGAAAAAGTCATATTTCACACTCTCAATGCATGAGCATTGATTCCTGTTCAGGAAGGCGGATGGGGCCGGCTAACAGGACCAGGACGGCAACCTGGCTTGTGTTAGCGAACCTCACGGTCTTGATGCGGGATAAGTCAGGCAGTATCTCCCCTGCCAGCGCCCGTCGCGCGGATCAAATTTCATGCGCTGCGTTGAAGAAAGAGTCCGCGATAGCGCAGGAATGGGCTTTCGTCGATTCCCTGGATAGAACAGTGCTAGAAGGCGCCGCTACGTCGTGGCGCCGCGCAACGAGCAATCCGGAAAACTCAATCAATGGAGCTTCGTGGATGTCTAGAGCACAGCCTTCGTGATTTCGTAATCGCCTTATAACCCGTGCGAGCGTGGACGGCCGCGCGACAGCCGGTCTGGAGTCCAGCGCTACAGTTGGCCGATTACGCAATCATGCAAACGCGGCCCTAGACCGGCTCCAGATTTTGGGCACTGATTTCAACCGCGGCATGTTGACTGATCAGGTTGATAGTCAGCACAAATCGCAAGTTATTGTTCTTCCTGACCAGGACGCCCTCCAGACCCTGCATTGCGCCGCTCTTGATTCGAACCTTCTGGCCTACAACCAGTTCATGATAGGGCTCGACTTTTCTTGCACAGAAATCCGAGCGGAGAAACTCAATGGCTGTATCCGGAACCGGGAGCGGTTCCCTGCTATTGCCCACAATGCGCAGAACGCCGGGAGATGCAAGAACCTTCGACCTTTCCCGGCTGTTGATGCGCACAAATAAGTACGAAGGGAATAGGGGTAGAACGAGATGAACGCGCTGGCGATTCTTCCAGACCCTCACCATTTCATAAGTCGGAAGAAACGACTCGACCTCGCGCAGACCCAGATGCTTGACGGCTGACTTCTCATTTTGCGGAACGGTAAAGACAGCGTACCAGTGACGGCCAGCGCCACGAGGGGTTACTCCGGCAACCACATCCGCCTCCCGAACAAATGAGCGACATAAGCCCAATGGCGTCTCACCGATCATGCAAACTCCTTCCGGGGCGATCGCACCGCAAACCGCAGCCACCATGACATCCGTTGCCACTCGTCCGCGGCGGCGCTAGCGGACTTTTCTGTATTTTGTGCATGGCTTCGCCAGGCTGACTTAGCAAGCCATCTCCAGGCTAAGCCGATTTTTACTGATTCCCCAGATGCTCCCTGGCACGCTGCTTGCCCTGAAGCTCAACACGGCAGCCACCAGGTATCGTACACAAAGGCAAGTTCTACCGCCCTCTTCGAGTCGGACGGCTGTCCCGAAGCTTGTTTCAGAAATGGCTTTGGGATCTTTTCGACAACCGGGTTGAGTGTAAGCGAATGCTTCCACCGTTGCAATCACCTTTCCGTAACATCCCCAGGTACCGGATAGGAATTTTTGACGAATTTACACCGTAACTGCAGGACTTTCATGCTCTTTGGGACTGAATTCGCCATGCATCCATTACCAAAGATGTATGCACGTACTCCCACCTTTCTATGCAATGGGAAACAGAGCCGGCCACCAGCAGTGCAGGCATGACCCGCATCGTCTCGCCGAGGCACGTCAGATGTTTTTCAGGCAGCGTTTTCGCCGCCCCCCCCGCGGTTACCAAGAAAGGTTTCCTTTCTCGCTGCTCAAGGGACTCAGGAGCGCCGCGATGGTGCAAGAAAGGGATGGCTGAGTTGTGGACCGCTATTCGAGGCCCCTCTTCGGGAAATCTCCCGCTGGCCTGGTTCGTGATCCTCGTCACCGACTCTGGGGCAAAAATAAGCGAGAAAAGAAATATCAGAGCGGACCGGCATGGCGCATTTCGACGGCTGGATCAAGGTTTTCTGCAAGACGAATGAGCCTGGACCCATGCTTCTCCTGCTCCCCCTGGAGAATGCTATGAGCACCCAAATACTTGGATTCATTCCGCGTCGAACGGCCTTGAAGATCACAAGCGCCTGTCTCGCTGTCCTTCTGCTGCCCGTCCTCAGCGGATGCAGCGGAGGGTCGAGCGCGGGCAGTACCGGAGCGAGCTCGTCACCCGCTTCCGCCACGAAGACGGCCGTTCAGATCAATATGGGTGATTCGCCCGCCGACTGGATGTTGGCCTTCTCGATGAACATCACATCGATGTCACTGACTGGAAACAACGGTTCGGCAACCGTTGTCTCAACCTCGGTGCCCACGGAGATGATGCATCTGATGGGCACGATGCAGCCGTTAGCGATGATCAACGTACCGCAGGGAACCTATACAGGCGCCTCTGTCACGATTGGCTCGGCCACGGTCATGTATATGGATCCAACGACCAAGGCTCCGGTACAAGCGACCATTCCCGGTCCCATGACGGGTACGGTGAACTTCAGCAGCCCGATTACGGTCGGCTCGACGCCCATGGCGATGGGCTTTGACCTCGATCTTGCGAGTTCCGTCACGAGCGGCTCAAACGGAAGTCTCACCATGAACCCTGTCTTTCACGTGACTTCCGGCACACAGGGATCAGGCAATCCGATGGATTTTGAGGATGGCGGCATCCAGCAGATGATGGGGTCGGTCTCCAGCGTATCGGGCAGCTCCTTCACCATGTCTTCAATGCAGGCGGCACAGAACTTCACCTTTGAGACGAACCCGTCCACCGTCTTTGACGGCACCTCGATGAGTTCGATGAGCAGTGGAATGCTGGCCATCGTGGATGCCACCCTGCAATCGGATGGTTCCCTTCTGGCGACGAAGGTGCAGTCAATGATCGGATCGGGCGGCATGATGGGCGGTGGCATGATCACCGCGGTGAGCGGACAATCCCCCCCATCGCTTACCATGGTGATGCAAAATGGGGTCGGCGCAGGCATGATGTCGTCGTACTTCGCAGAGGGAGCCACGATCGACTTAAGCGGAAGCACCACATATGACATCGATGACGATGGAATCGACATGTCCGGTCTGCCGTTTACGCCAACCTTTGATGCAAACCACATTTATCCCGGCCAGAGCGTCATGCCCATCAGTTCCAGCGGCATGATGAGCGGCGGCATGGGTGGAGGCATGATGGGTGGCAGCGCGATGGCCGGCAGCATCACCGCATCTAAAATTGCGCTGGAACCAGAGGGCCTTACCGGAACCGCAAGCGCGTCGATCAGCAGCGGAGCAACCACGAGCTTTACGTTAACTCTGCCGCAACAGAGCGCATTTAAGACACTAACCAATGCGCCCACTGTGACGGTCTTCCAGCAGCCGCAAACCATCGTATCGGGAACGTCACCAATTGCAAGCGGAACCGCGATGCATGCATTCGGCCTGCTGTTTTACGACGGTGGGCAGTGGAAGATGGTGGCCGAGAGGATCGGCGCCAATTAACCTCGCTTGTCAGCGCCACGGTCTCTCTGTTGCGCCGTGGCGCTGGATTCAGAGTCAGTTCGATGGCCGCCGGTGTCGAGTCTCCGCGCCTGCGCTGGAAGCCGCGAGCAATTTCTACAGCCTACCGTGCGCGCAAAATCAGCCATACGCTGTTGTCCGGCGCTGGCGATTATTCTGAAATGTGACTGCAGCATCACAGACATCCGCCGATACACCCACCGGGACACCACCTCAGAATTCGATTCTCCGATCCGTGGTTCGATGGCTTGCCATCGCGGTGGTGTCGCTTTGGTCGCTTGCAGCGCTGCTGCTGGTGGCGGCGCGATGGATCGACCCGCCGACCACCGCAGTGCACATCGAGCGCCGCCTGCAAGCCTGGATTCACCACAAGCCCTACCACGAGCGATACAAATTCATACCGCTCAGCCAGATCTCACCCGATCTGCAGCATGCCGTCATCGCCGCGGAAGACGCGCGCTTCTATCAGCACCATGGCTTCGACTGGCATCAGATGCACATCGCCGCCGAAGGCGATCTGGACGGAGGCCGTGTGCGCGGAGCTTCTACCCTCACGCAGCAGCTCGTAAAGAACCTGTTCTTTGGAACCGGCCGCTCTATCCTCCGCAAGGGCGCGGAATTCACATTGGTCCCGGTGGCTGAACTGGTCCTTGGCAAGCGGCGCATCCTGGAGCTTTACCTCAACGTGGTCGAATGGGGCCCCGGCATTTACGGCGCCGAGCCAGCGTGCAGTTACTACTACGGAATCCCCGCCCGGAGGATAAGCCGGCAACAGGCGGCCCGGCTCGCCGCGATTCTGCCGGCGCCCCTGAGGTGGCGCCCCCAGCACATGGATCGCTACAGCGCGATCATCCTTGAGCGAATGCGGCAAATGGGTTGGTAATCGCGCAGCGCCTCCCTGTACTCCACCTGTTGATGCCGCCACGCTGACTTGTCCGGTTGAGCCATCCACCAGCAGTTCCGATCTGGAAGGGCGTCAGGCGCTTAATAATGTACGATCATCATGGTTGACATACGATTCTTGTCGTACTATTATCCTTTCCATGATTCAACAGCGCAAATCTTCCGGCAAAGTCCCGATGCCCACCGAAGCCGAACTGGCGATCCTCCAAATCCTATGGAGCCGCGGTCCGAGCACGGTTAGGGAAGTCCACACCGCCCTGCGCTACAGGCGAACCGGTTATACCACGGCCCTCAAACAAATGCAGGTAATGACCGAAAAAGGCCTCCTTACCCGGAGCGAGCGCTTCCGGTCTCATGTCTATGAGGCGGGAATACCGCGGGAGCAGACCCAGTTACAGCTAACCCGCAATCTTCTTGAGCGCGTCTTCGATGGTTCCGCAAAAAGCCTGGTCTTGGGCGCGCTAAGTTCGCAGCCAATCTCCTCATCAGAACTGGCCGAAATCCGGGAAATGATCGAGAAATTTGAAAAGGGGAAAGCATGACTGCCTTCGCACAACTCTCTACGCTGCCGCTGGTGCACGTCCTTGGTTGGACGCTCCTGCATTTCTGCTGGCAGGGTACACTTGTCGCTCTGCTGCTGGCGTGCGTATTGGGCTTTCTTCCTTCGCGCGCCTCGCATCCGCGCTACGTAGCCGCCTGCGTCGCCATGGCTTTGATGGTGGTTCTGCCGCTGATCACATTTGCTGTACTGGCCGCGCAGATGCAAGCCAGGCCAGAACTTTTTACCGCCGCGCCCCCCGCTCAGAACCTTGAACCGGCATTGAGCAATCCTCTGGCCACATCCGCAGAACCATGGACCGTTCGATGCGAGCGGGCTCTCAACCAGTCTCTGCCGGCGGTGATTGGCTTTTGGCTCGCTGGTGTCCTGGTTCTTTTGTGCCGGCTCAATCTCGGACTGATGGCGACGAGGAAGATAAAGCTGCTTGCGGTTGAGCCCGCGGTTGCGGAACTGGAGACGATGGTGCAGGCGCTTCGCGGCCGGCTCGGAGTTGCGCAAACCATCAGGCTGCTTCATTCTGCCCGCGTGCAGGCGCCCACCGTGATCGGCTGGCTGCGCCCGGTCATCCTCATCCCGCTGGGGTGCGTGACCCGACTGTCGTCTGCGCAGATCGAGGCCATTCTTGCCCACGAGCTGGCACACGTTCGCCGCCACGATTATCTGGTGAACCTCGTCCAGTCCGTGGTTGAAACTGTGCTCTTCTATCATCCCGCCGTTTGGTGGGTGTCCAGCCGCATCCGGCGCGAGCGCGAACACTGCTGCGACGACCTGGCAGTTGCAGTTTGCGGCGACCGCCTGGCGTATGCAAAGGCTCTGAGCTTTCTTGAAGAAAGACGCCGCCCGGCGCCAGCCGGAGCCTTTGCCGCTACCGGAGGAGTGCTGAAGATGAGAATCGCGCGAGTACTTGGCGTGAAGCAGGCTACCGTATTTCCGCGCGCAGCAGCCGTCATCCTGTTGGTTATGGTTGGTGCAGCCGCTACGCTGGCCGCGCTGGGAGCAGCACGCGCACAGTCGGCAACGGAGCAGAAAGCCGAGTCTACCGGGCAAATCACCGGCAAGCACGCCGCCATGTACAGGCAATGGCTCGACCAGGATGCTCGCTGGATCATCACGCCCGAGGAAAAGCAAGCCTTCCTGCGCCTCAAGAACGATCAGGAGCGCGACGAGTTCATCCGGCAATTCTGGGAGACTCGCAATCCAAATGCCGGAAGCCCCTCCAACAAGTACAAGCAGGAGCACTATCGGCGCATCGCCTATGCCAACATGCATTTCGCCCAAACAGGAGAGCCCGGGTGGGAGACCGACCGCGGCCATGTTTACATCGTCTTTGGGCCGCCCGATTCAATCGACGCGCATCCTTCAGGAGCAAATGGTTCAACGAAGCCATTTGAGGTTTGGCATTACCGATCCATTCAGATTGCAGGGCCGTCGGTGAAGAATCAAAATGGATCAGGCATTAAGGCGCGAGCTGCGGTCGCGCGAAAGGATGTTGATTTTCGATTCGTGGATGACTGCGGCTGCGGAGAATATCAGCTGCGATCACCTTGGCCATCAGCGATGGCTCCCGCGGGGGAAACCGATCTGTCTTCGACTGCCGCTCTCGCGGGGCTCGGTGTTCAGGTAATCTCAAATAGTGAAGGTGTAAATTTCCGCGATTGGCTCACTCGTTGGCGGCAAGCAACGGACAGCACCTTACGCGACTTAATGCAAATAGAACGTGGTGCTCCAGAACCTGGCGAGGTGATGATTCGCTTCAGAGTCCTGCCCAGCGGCCGCGTCATGGATGGCAGCGTGGTGCTCGAAAAGAAGTCGGGCGACGCCGCCTTTGACCGCGCCGCTTGGGATGCTATTACCGGATCGACCTACCCACCTTTGCCGATTGGATTTGGCCCTAACTTAGAGTTGCGCGCAGTCTTTGCCGGCTCAATTCCCGCAGTGCATAGCAGTGACAGTCCGGGCGACGCCCCGCAACGCGACACACAGCGGTCGGCGGAGATGCGCTTGCAGGTGCGCAAGCTGGCCATCATCTCTAATGACCTGCCCCAGCATGAGCGGCAGGAGATTATTTATGCATACCAGGGTCGAACCTATCCGCCCGTGGAGTTGGCTGAGCGTATTCGGCAGAATTTGCGCGACCGTGGCTACGCGAAAGCACACGTCGAGATTCAAGCTCTTCCCGGCCTGTTGGCAGCGCCGCCAGCGCATCCCGTGGATATTTCCGTCCGCATTTCCGCCGGCTCGCAGTACAAGCTTGCGGGGATCGTGGTCGACGGCGCTCGCGCCTTTCCGCAGAGCGAGATCCTCCAACAGTTCCCGATTCACCCGGGAGACCTGTTCAGCGCAACCGCGATTGGCAAGGGGCTTGATCGCCTGAAGAAGCTTTATGCTTCAAAGGGATATGCCCGGTTGGGCGTGATTCCACGGCTGCGCATGGATGATGCACGGCACACCGTTACCTTGATGCTCACAATCATGGAGGGCAAGCCAAATTCCGTCTGACGATTGGCTCCGGCTCTGCGGAGTGCTCGGCAATGGATCGCAACAAGACCGTTCAACCGGGAAGCTCCTGCCCGGCGGCTGAGAGAGGCTGAGAGATCCATCACGCCAGAAATAGAGCGACTGTCCGCCCGCGAGCAGTGGTTTCTCAATTTCGCACAGAACTTTTCTCTGGTTTGCCGCGTAGTAATTCTAAGTTCCTGTAAATTCGCTGCCTTCACCAAAGACAGTTTGGTTCAGGAATTGCTTCACTTTCACTACGCATCGGGCTTGGTATTTCTGCGTTGCAAAGGGAGTCGCCATGCAAACACTCCTGCGGGATTTGCGCTTTGCGCTGCGCCGGTTGCGCCGGGCTCCAGGTTTTACGCTGACGGCCGTGCTGACGCTGGCTCTGGGAATCGGGACAACGACCGCCATCTTCACCCTTGTCTACGACGTGCTGTTGAGGCCGCTGCCGTATCCGCAGCCGCAACAACTCACGGTCATGGAGGAGCGGGTCGCCGAGTTCCGGGACATCTACCCGTCGCTGCCGATAAACGCAAACCACTTCGAGTTCTGGCAGCAGAACAGCCATAGCTTTCAATCCATGGCCGTGATGAGAGCGGCCACCATGCCGCTGGGGACCGGCGGACATCCATTGCAGGTTGAAGTCCTGAGCGTGACACCCGGCGTATTTTCCGTACTCGGCGTCGCGCCGCAGATGGGCCGCCCTTTTCGCTCGCAGGAGGCTCAGCCCGGCAGCGACCGCGTGATCGTGCTTACTTACAATCTTTGGCGCACGCAGTTTCAAGGCGACTTGCACATCCTGGGCAGAGCGGTCACCCTGAACGGATTCCCTTATACCGTGGTTGGCGTCATGCCACGGCAGTTTCACATGCCCGTTATCGAAGACATCGCCGGCGTAGGTGGTCATGCGAGACCGGTGAACGCCTTTGTGCCGCTGGCCTTTTCAAAGGATCAGTTGCAGGAAGTGATGGGCGACTTCAACTATTTCGGGCTGGGCCGCTTGAGGCCGGGCATCTCCGCGGCGCAGGCAAACGCTGAGATCGATGCCCTGCAGCACACCATCTCAGCTCGCCTTCCCGCGGAGGCAAGGGGCACACTCTCCGCGGTGCTGACTCCCTACCAGCAGGTACTGGTCGGCAGCAATCGAACGCCGCTGTTGATCCTGCTCGCCGCGGTGGCGGGTTTGCTGCTGGTGGGGTGCATCAACATTGCCAACCTGATTCTGGCCCGAGCCGCGGGCCGCAGACAGCAGATGGCCGTGGCCGTCGCCCTGGGCGCAAATCGCCCCGAAATTTTGCGTATGGCGATAGGCGAAACAGCCGTGCTCGCCGCGCTTGGCGGCGGACTGGGTATCCTGCTGGCATCGATCCTCATCCCATTGATGCAGCGTTATCTGCCGCCTGCGCTGGATTTCCGCGGCGCTCTGCACCTGGATTGGGCCGGCGCGGCTTGTGCTTTGCTGCTTGCCGCCGCGGCAACATTGCTGGCCGGCTCGGCGCCGGCCTGGATCAGCTCCCGGACACAGCCGCACGAAGTGCTGCGCAGCGAGTCGGGTCTGGCGAGCGAATCGCGCGGCAGCAAGCGCATGCGATCGGCGCTAGTCTCCGCGGAAGTAGCCGTCAGTGTGGCCCTTGTGCTCATTACGGGACTCCTGACGGTAAGCCTGCTCCGGCTCATGCGTGTCAATCGCGGTTTTGATGCCGATCGCATCATGACCGCGACTGTCGATCTGCCGGCGCATGCATATCCCGACAATCAATCGCGAACGCAGTTCTACCACGCGGCGCTGGAGCGCCTGCGCCAGCTTCCGGGTGTGGAGCACGCCGGCCTGGTAAGCATCCTGCCGTTGGCCGGAGATTTCTGGATTGACATGGCTCGTGTTCAGGGCGATTCCCGGCCCTTCATGCAGCTTCCCACTGAGCATTTCCGCTGGATCAGCCCCGGATACCTTGAAACCCTCAGCCTGCCGCTGGTCGCCGGCCGGTACCTGAGCGCAAGTGACGAAGGCAAAAACTACGCCCTCATCTCGGAGTTGACGGCACGCACCTTATGGCCGGGCAAAGATGCCGTGGGCCGGCAGTTCTCCCGCGGGGACCCGACCAATCATCCCATTACGGTCATCGGCGTGGTCAAGGATGCGCGGACCATCACGCTGGCCCAGCCCGACCCGATGATGATCTATATGCCCTATTGGTACCGCTGCGACGATGCCGCCAGCCTGCTTTTACGCACGCGCCAGGATTCAGCCGAGATGGCCGATGCCATTCGCAAGGCTATATGGAGCGTCAACTCTGACGTGTCGGTGCCGCAGGTGCGCGCACTCGGCGGCGTGGTGGCGGAGTCGGTGGCCAACCGCCGCTTTGAGATGGACCTGCTGCTGCTGTTCGCCGCCAGCGCGCTGCTGCTGGCCGGGCTGGGCGTCTATGGCGTGGTGACATATTCGGTGGTGCAAAGGCAGCGCGAGATCGGCCTGCGGCTGGCTCTCGGTGCGCAACGCGCGAATATCTACGGCCTGGTGTTGCGCACGGGGCTGGCGCCGGTTCTGGCCGGAGCCGCCCTCGGAGTGGGCATTGCGTTTGCCTTCGCGCACGTTGTCGGGAGCCTGTTGTTTCAGGTGAGCCCGTACAACCCCACGCTGGTCGCCGGCGCAATCTGCGTTCTGGTTGCCGTAGGAGTTGCAGCCTGCCTGCTCCCCGCACGCCGCGCCGCCGCCGTCGATCCTGTCCAGGTGCTGAAGGCCGAGTAACGGTTCAAGTGCCTGTTCAGGATGACAACGTGCATAACGAGGCGCGCACTGAATCCGGCATTGCTGGAGGCTCGCCGACTGCTCTTACCTCATGCGTTCTGAGACACCTTGCTCTGAAGCCGGCGCGAATCCATCTCTAATCGGATTTAGTCATCGTCATCGCCGGAGTAGTTCCTGGCAGCTTTTAGGAACGGTCCCGGCATGAGCACTTTCTTCTCTCCTGGATACGGGCGCGTCCAATTTGTTGCCGAATACCAGATCACATGATTCAGGAAATTCGGATCGACCGAATCGGCTTTGTCGTACTTCCCCATCATCACTTCGGCAGTGGCCTTGAGCCATGCTTTCTGCAGCGGCGTAAAGGCAAGGTTCTTCCCGGCCGGCAGGCCAGGCCCCTGGTCCAGCGGAATAACGGCCGGTAGGCAATTGTAAGGTGCAAGGTTCGGCGTATTTTGGAACGCGTCAAACATCGGCGATGCCACCAGGTCGAATTGCGTCAGCGGTTGCATGCCGAGAATGTTCTCGATGGTGCGATTGATGTTTTCTGCCGTGTACGTGGTGTGGATCGTCTTTCCCTCGCCCGGAGTCTGCGCGGCCGCTGTATACGGACTGATGATATAGACCGGTTGGCGATGGCCATCGACATGGTCTACCCCATCCTGCGAGTCATCTTCTTCGACAAAGATCGCCGTCTGCGGCCAGATACTGCTGTGGCTGATCGCGTCCACCATGCGGCCAAGTGCGAGATCATTGTCCGCCTGGTAGTTGATGGGATACGGGCGGCCCTTCGAGATGCCGGCCGTGTGGTCGTCCGGGAGCCAGAGGATCGTCAGGTTGGGAACCTTGTGAGCAGCAACCTCGCGCTGAAACTCCGGAATCCAGTAATCCATTCGGTACTGGTCAGGAATCGTCAGGTTGAAGGGCGGATAATGCGGGTCCATAATCTTCGCCGCCGAAGGAATCGAGGAGGAAACATGGACGGTAGCGTCCGGAACGATGCAACTGGAAGCCGGGGCCTTGCCTTCCTTGCACTGCGAAGTCTTGTAGAAATCCAGCCATGTGTAGGCGCTGCCGTCCGGCTTTTTCGCGATGGTTGTTCCGCTGCTCCACTCGCCATATAACCTTGCGGTGAGCCCTTTGGCTTCCGCGGCGGTCCATAAAAATCCCTGCGGCGTGTAAGTGAGCGGATCATCCGCGTCTCCGCCCGGATAGGAGCGAATCCAGTCCGGCGACAGGATGTCGTTGGAATAGAACGATCCCGACATGCCGATCCAGGGGTGCCCATCGGAG
>JAJZAL010000389.1 GCA_021799405.1 Acidobacteriota bacterium | reverse complement strand
ATCAATAACAAGGCGGTCGAGGATCTGCCTCTGGTAACGCGCGACTGGGGATCGCTGGCGCAGCTTGCCGCCGGCGTGTCGACTGCTCCGCCGGGACAGCCTACCCCGGACTCCGGCAGTACGGAGAGCGCCTATTTCTCAGTTGATGGCGTAAACGTCTGGCAAAACGACTTCCGTCTGGACGGCATCAACGACAATATTGAGTTTTACGGCGGCAACTACACGGGAACCAATGCCGCGATCGTTCCCCCACCGGACGCAGTGCAGGAATTCACGGTACAAAGCGGCGACTTCAGCGCCGAATTCGGTCACTCAACCGGTGGCGTGATCAACGCCGAGATCAAGTCCGGCACCAACAATCTCCACGGCGACCTTTGGGAATATGTGCGGAACAACGCCTTCAATGCCAACTATTTTTTCAACAGCGGCAAACCCGTTCCGGAGTATCGCCAGAACCTCTTTGGCGGCACGGCCGGCGGACCGGTGATGCTGCCGCACTATAGCGGCAAGAATCGGACCTTCTTCTTCTTCGACTACCAGGGTGGAAGGTACGTCACGCCCCAGCCGCCTCCGGGGCAAACCGTACCCACCGCCGGCATGGCCAGCAGCGGCTTCACCAACCTGCAGGATCTCATCACCTATAACAAGGGCACGGCCGCTGATATTCTGGGCCGCAAATTCGCTCACGGCACTATTCTCGACCCCGCCACAACGCGTCCTGTCGGTTGCGGTACGATCGATCCGATCTCGGGTTTGCAGGGCCCGGCGTGCGCCCCGGGGCAAAGCGTGGGCACTACGGTCGGCTACGCACGTGATCCCTTCTATAACTGCAGCGCCGCAGGCGGCTGCCCGGCGGGTAACTACCAGCCTGGTGGCGCTATGTCCGGGATCACGGACTTCTCCACTGCCGGCCAGGAAGCTCGCCTGAACATACTGCCGACTTCCCGCATTGACCCCAATGCGGCAAAATTGCTCGGAGTTTACCCGGCGCCAACCGGCCCGGGGCTCAACAACAACTTCTTTTATGTGCCCAAGCAGGTACATAACACCGACACGTGGGACGTCAGAATCGACGAAAACATCAACGCGAAGAACAGCATCTTCGGCGTATATGACCGGAGCCTCTTTACCACCGTCGTGCCATCGAACCTGCCGGGGCTGGCTGTAGGCGAAGCCGGCGGCCGCAACGACAGTCTTCCTGCCTACGCCTGGGCCGGGGGTTATACTCACATCTTTTCACCCACGCTGACCAATGAAATGCATGTCGGCATGGTGCACAGCGATAAGCTGCAAAGATCGTTCTATGGCAACACCTTCAACATTCCCCAGCAGTTCGGCATCCAGGGAATCCAGCAGGTGGCGAATAACGGCGGTCTTCCTCCCATCACCATCAACGGCCTCACCCACATCGGCGTCGGCAACTACACGCCGACGCTGCAATACGTCTACAGCATTGAAGGCGCGGACGCGTTAACCAAGGTCTTCCGCAACCACACCTTCAAGGCCGGCTTCCAGATCGATGATCTGGAAGGCAATATCTCGCAGCCACCTCAAGGCCGAGGCGACTTCAACTTCAATGGGCAATACACCGACATCCCCAACGAGAACAGCAATCTCAACGGCATTGGCGATTTGCTGGTCACTCCGATGGCATCGCTGGTCGGAGGCATCAATGAGGTAGGCGGCATGAGCAGCTTCTCCGGCTCGAATATCGCCGCGACCGACGACCACCGCTGGTATACAGGCGCCTACTTCCAGGACGACTGGAAGACAACGACAAATCTGACCCTGAACCTCGGATTGCGCTGGGATTACTTCACTCCGTACGCGGAAATCAATGGCCGCCAGGCAAACTTTATCGCCAATGGCGGTAACGGCAACAGCGGCACCTACTACATCTCCAACAAAGGCTGCCAGGTTGGACGATCGAGTTCGTTCGATACCCTGCTCGCATCGAGCGGTATCAAGCTCAACTGCGTCTCAGGGCTTACATTGGGCAATGCGCAAAAGACCAACTTTGCGCCGCGCGTCGGATTTGCTTATCGCGTCACTCCGCACCTGGTCGTCCGTGGCGGATTCGGCACCTCCTACGGCGCGCTGGGCAACCTCGGCTATGGAGGCACGCTCGGCACAAACTACCCGTTTGTGTATGTAGCGTCCTTCCCCAGCCCCGATTCCCAGCATCCGCTGCTTCTCTCCAATGGTCAACCCGCCACCATGGAAGAGGCTTTCAACACGGTTAATTTCCAGGATCCAACGGTCAACAGCGGCAAGGGCCTGAATTTGTACGGACGCCAGTACAACTTCCAGACGCCCTATGTTGATATGGAAAATCTCACCGTTCAGGATCAGTTCACCAATCACGACTCCATCCAGATTGGCTTTGTGGGCACTCAGGGCCGCCACCTCGACAATCTCGGCTACAACAACTCGGATACCGAAATTCTGCCGCCTGGCATCAACCCTCAGAATTACATCCCGTATCCCCAATTTGCCCGCAACGCCACCTATGAATCCACAAACGCCACAAGTAGCTATAACTCACTGCAGACCACCTATGAACACCAGATGAGCGATGGGTTGTATGTGCTGGCCAACTATACATTCAGCAAGTGCATGACCGACCAGCACACCCAGGCCGAGCAGAATCGGCAATACCGCGCTGAGTGGCTCCCCAACTTCGGTATCAAGCCGGATTACGCACTCTGCGACACCGATGCTCCTAACCTCTTTCACCTCGCCGGCTCGTACGATCTGCCCTTCGGACAAGGCCGTGCCTATATGACCCATGCCAACAAGGCCGCGGATGCCGCTTTAGGCGGATGGACTGTGAACTTTATCTACAGCTATCAGAGCGGCCAGCCATTTACAGTCGGATGCCCAGTGGCAACGACGTCCGACTTCGGCTGCTTTGCCAACATGGTGTCAGGACAGAGCGCCTACTCCGGCCCGCATAACTACAAGCAATGGCTCAATCCCACCGCCTTTGCCGAACCCCCGATAGCCACCACCATCGGGCAAACCGATTATTCACCTCTGGGCGGAGGACAGATGCAGGTGCGTGGACCAAGCTGGAACAACCTTGATTCGTCGCTCCTGAAGAACTTTACCCTGCCGGAAACGTTCAGTCTCCAGTTCCGCATGGAAGTGTTTAACACATTCAACACGCCTCCGTTTTCGCAACCCGGACAACTGAACTTTACCGACCTCGCGCAATTCAGCTCAATTACCAGCACCAAGAACAGCAACGAAAACTTTGGCGCGCGCACCCTGCAATTTGCGCTGAAATTGTTCTACTAAAGCAGCTATCTCTTCGATAGCTTACTCTTACCGGGGCTTGCGCTCGATCTCACTTTCTGCGAGCGCAGGCCCCTCGCATTTCCCTGGATTACGACACAGGGCGCTTCTTCGCCTGCCTTTTTGAGCCGCGCAATTTCCCATCTGCGTCCAGCAGATAAAAAGATGAAAATGGACTGTATGCACCGATGGATTCGATTTACAGCCACGTTTATTCTTGGTTTCGTTCTTGCCTGCCCGGCATCTCAACCATCTGAGGCGCAGGCGCCTGCGACCTCATCCAGCCCTTCCCACGCGGCATCCAGTCCTGATGTTGTTCTGCAAGGAGACGTCCACGGATCGCAGAATCACACATACATTAAGGTTCCTTTTCATGTGCCTGCGGGCGTGCGGCGCGTGACGCTAGCCTTTTCCTATACACAACGGGAGCAGCACACGGCGCTCGATCTTGGCATGCTCGACCCCGCGGGACTGCGCTGCTGGAGC
>JAJZAL010000101.1 GCA_021799405.1 Acidobacteriota bacterium | reverse complement strand
TATATACAAATAGTTGCAGCGAGCGAACCTGCCGCGGCTCCGCAACCTTTTTCCCGGACTGGAGTTCAATCCGAACATAAAGCGGCGCACCGGCGGGGTGGCACGAGTCAAGCCCCGGCGGCAGTCAGCCGGAGCGGCCGGGAGGGTAAGCCCAGCGGCTGGAATGGAGGACGTATGGACGGCATGAAGAAGTGGATGCTTGGAGCAGCACTTGGAGTAGGCGGGTTGGGTCTCGCGGGCGTTCCCGCACAGGCAGCTCAGTTTGGAGTCTATATTGGCGCGCCAGCAGCCTACATTCCTCCCTGTCCCGGCCCCGGCTACGCCTGGGTAAACGGCTACTATGCCAATGGTTACTGGGTTCAGGGCTACTGGAACTTCGCCGGTGACCGGGATGACTATTACCGGCGCTTTGATCGCGACCGCTTTGAACGCTTCGACTTCGATCACGAGCACAGGGATTTCGGTCGTTGGAGGGATCGCGGGTGGGGCTACCGCCGGGGCGATGACGGGGATCGCAGATAGTTCGCCTTCCCGCCCTGCCAGAATGCGGCCTCTGCTCTCAGCAGAGGCCGCAGTGATTTGCAGAGCAGGAGATGTTCGACATCGGCCTAACTTTAACCGTGAGAACTTATTCCTGGAGCCGCGCATGCAGACACACTATTCCTTCCTTTCCCTTCAGACGATTCTTTGCCCAAACCGCAACTAACCTATGAAAATATTGTTTGAGAGAGTGTAAGCCAGCCGGGAAAAGATCCCCGGAGAGAGAAAGATGCCGAGGACGGAAGATCAGTCCTGATCCCAGTTCCGGAACGGCAGGACGGGCGGCAGAAGGAGGAAGTTATGAAGAGTCTCCGCTGGTTTTTGATCGCAATGGTTTTGGCGCTTCCGTTTCCGGCAATGGCAAGAGCTCAAGTTTCCTTTGGGATTGGAGTTGGAATTGGCCCGGCAATTGTTCCGGCCGGCGATTACGACTATGACGACGATGGCTCCTATGGTCCTCCAGCCTGCCAGTGGGGCTACTATCCTTATTATCCCTACGCATGCGCTCCCTATGGCTACTACGGACCGAGTTGGTTCACCGGTGGACTCTTCATTGGCGCGGGTCCGTGGTACGGATGGGGCTGGGGCGATGGCTGGGGCCGTGGCTGGGGCGATGGTTGGGGTGATCGCGGTTGGGGTGATCGTGGCTGGGGTGATCGCGGCTGGGGTGGTCGTGGCTGGGGTGATCGTGGCGGCTATGGCTATCGCGGCGGATACGGCGGCCGTGGCGGATACGGCGGCCGTCAATGGGCTGGTGGACGCGGCGGCTACGGCGGACATGGTGGATTTGCAGGCCGCGCTCCCTACGCTGGTAATGGTTACCGTGGTGGCTATGGCGGAGGAGTGCGAAATGCCTACACGGGCGGCCGGGCCTTCGGCGGCGGGACCCATAATGCCTTCGCAGGTGGCCGCGGTGGATTCAGCGGCGGTCGCGTTGGTGGTGGCCACTTCGGCGGATTTAGCGGTGGCGGCTTCCACGGTGGCGGTGGTGGCTTCCACGGTGGCGGCGGTGGCTTCCATGGCGGCGGCGGCGGCTTCCATGGCGGCGGCGGGCGCCGGTAATGCCCGTATCCTCCTCGAAAAGGCCCGCTTGCTTCGGCAGGCGGGCCTTTTTCGTTGTCCTTGATTGGCGATCGCGCTGTTGCGGCCGGAAGCAGACGCTCCGGCGTCAGACGGCAGAGAGCCTATAACGGTTGTGGGATGCGCTGCGCGGCGAGGGCAGCCAGCCGGCCTGCGATATGCGCGGCGGCGTCGGGATGAGCCTGGGTGCGCGCCGCCGCTGCCATTGCGGTAAGCCGCTCTGGGGCGGCCAGCAAGCCGGTAAGCGTCTGGAACAGCTTGCCGGGCGCCTCCAATTCCTTTTCAAGCAGCATGACTGCCGCTCCCGCATGCACCATGACTTCGGCGTTGCGGCGCTGATGCTCGTCAGTGGCGGCGGCAAAGGGCACGAGGAATGACGGTTTCCCAGCGGCGGCCAACTCCGCGACCGTAGATGCGCCGCTGCGCGCCATCACCAGGTGCGCCTGAGCGAAGCGCGCCGGCATGTCGTCGAGAAACGGGCGCACCTGCCAGCGCCCGGGATCGGCTCCGCTGGCCATGTAAGCTGCTTGAGTGACTTCCACGTGACGCATGCCGCACTGGTGCATCACCGTCAGCCCGGGCACCGCATCGAGCAGAGGCACGATGATTTTGGGCAGATGGACGTTGAAGATGCGCGCGCCTTGCGAGCCGCCGAAGACGAGCAGATGCGGACTGGCATTGGCGGGCGGCGCCAGGGAAAAGAACTCGGGCCGCACGGGGATGCCGGTCACCTCGCAGTTACGGAACCACCTGGCCGCGGCGGGAAAGTTGACCGCAGCGGCCTGTACCCGCTTGCCCACCAGGCGGTTGGCCAGCCCCGGCATGGCATTGGGCTCAAAGGCCATGGTAGGAATCTTCAGTTGCAGCGCCGCCGCCATGGCCGGACCGGAAGCATACCCTCCCACGCCTAGAACGGCACGGGGTTTGAACTCGCGGATCAGCGCCTTGCAGTCGAAGAAGCTGCGCGGCAGGCGTAAAACCGTGCGCAGGCGGGTGGCCAGGGAAACGCTCTTGAGCGGCCCCACCTCGATGAGGCGCAAGGCAAAGCCCGCTTCGGGCACCAGCCGGGTCTCCAGGCCGCGCGCCGTGCCCACAAACAGCACCTCGGCCCCGTGCCGCGCTGCCAGCTCACGGGCCACCGCCAATGCCGGAATAATATGGCCGCCGGTGCCGCCACCAGCGATCAATACCCGTATCTCCGCCAATTTCCCGCCTTTCAATGAAGAAACATACACACGAAAATTAGCCAGGCCGGCCGGGGATCACAATGCCGCAGCACCTGATCCCTGATCTTTAATCTCTGTTCCCTGTTCCCCGCCTCTCAATCCGCCTGCTTGGTGATGTTCAACAGCACGCCGATCGAAACCAGCGTGAAGAACAGCGACGTTCCTCCAGCGGAGATCATTGGCAGGGGAATTCCCTTGTTCGGCACCAGGGACAACACCACGCTGATGTTGAAGAACGCCTGCAGCAGAATGCCCGTGGTGATGCCGAAGGCTGTAAGCCGCGCGAAGGGATCCTGGGAACGAAACGCCGCACGCAGCCCGCGAACGCCGAGCACCACAAACAGCAGCACGATGGAGATGGAGCCGATAAATCCAAGCTCTTCGGCAATGTTGGCGAAGATGAAGTCAGTGGATGCCTCAGGCAGATAGAAGAGCTTCTGCATGCCTTCCATGTAGCCGCGGCCGGTCAGTCCGCCGGTGCCCACGGCGATCAGCGATTGATTGATGTGGTAACCGGCACCCAGCGGATCGGTTGAAGGATGCAGAAAAACCAGCATGCGCTGCCGCCGCCAGGCCACCGCAAAGAGCAGTACGGCGAGAATCGGCAGGACTGCGCCGATGCCGGCCAGCAGATACTTCCACTCCATCCCTGCCAGCATCAGCATCATGGCGGTGATGCCGGCCAGCACCAGCGCCGTGCCCAGGTCCGGCTCCCGCACCACCAGCCCGGCAAAAATTACAGGCATCACCGCGGCACGCAGCAGAGTATGCTTCCAGTCGCGCATGGCGTCGAGACGGGTGTGCAGAAACCAGGCCAGAAAGAGCACCAGCACCGGCTTGGCGATCTCAGACGGCTGAAAGCTGAAGAAGCTGCCGAAGCGAATCCAGCGATGCGTATTGTGCGATCCCGGGAAAAAGAAAACCACCACCAGCAACAGCGTGGTGATAGACAGGGCCGGATAAATAAAGCGGGGCGATTTGTACACGCGGTAGTCCACATGCATCAGGCCCAGCATCGCCAGCACGCCGGCCAGCGCCCACACCGCCTGTTTAACCACCGAGGCGTAGGGCGAGTGGTAGCGCACCTGGGCCACCACGGCAGAAGCGGAGAATACCATCACCAGCCCGGCCACGGTCAGCAGCAGAGTGGTGAAGAAAAGCCATTTGTCGACTCCTACGCGCTTCGCCATAAGAACACTCGACGCATTAACCGGAACTCCCTATGCGCCTTGGCCTACCTTCCATCCCATCTGCTCGTTGACGAGTTCCTTGAAGACGCGGCCGCGGTGCTCGTAGTTCTCAAACTGGTCAAAGCTCGAACACGCCGGCGCCAGCAGCACGACATCGCCCGGATGCGCGGCGGCAGCCGCCACGGTAACCGCATTGTCCAGCGTTTCACAGGAGTGAATCGAGACGACGCCACGCAACTGCGACTCGATTTTGGCGGCCGCCGAGCCGATGGTATACACCGCGCGCACCCGCTCGCGCAGCAGCTGCGCGAGCAGCGTATAGTCGGAGCCTTTGTCTTTGCCACCCAGGATGAGGTGAACGCCGCCTGAAAATGCGGCCACGGCCTTGGCCGTCGCATCCACATTCGTGGCTTTCGAGTCGTTGTAGAACTCGACGCCCCTGACCGTGGCGACGTACTCCAGCCGGTGCTCGACCGCCTTGAAGTTTTCGATGGCGCGGCGGACGGCTTCCGCCGGGGCCCCGGCCAAACGCGCGGCGCACACCGCGGCCAGCACATTCTCCACGTTATGCTCGCCCTTCAGCGGAATGTTGTGCAGGGGCATGACCTGCTCCTCGACCGCATCGGGCGCGGACCGGTAGAGCACGTAGCCGTCTTTCACCCAGGCACCCTGGCTGACTTCATGTTCCATGGAAAACCAGTAGACCCTGGCGGCAGAACGCTCGGCGGCCTTCGCGGTACGCGCGTTGTCGGCGTTCAGCACCACGCTATCGCGCTCATCCTGCGCGGCAAAGATGCGTTCCTTGGCAAGCGCGTAATTCTCGAAGGTGCCGTGCCGGTCCAGATGGTCGGGCGTAATGTTCAGGATAACGGCGATGCGGGGATGAAACTCGATCGTGCTTTCAAGCTGGAAGCTCGAAACCTCGATCACCCACCAGGTGTCGTCCGTGCTCTCGCCGATCAACCCGGCCAGCGGCACACCGATGTTGCCCGCCACGAGGGTGCGCATTCCCGCTTCTTTCAGGATTTCACCCGCCAGCGCTGTAGTCGTGGTCTTTCCGTTGGAGCCGGTGATGGCCAGCATCTGACCCTTGAGAAAACGCGCCGCCAGTTCCAACTCGCCGATTACCGGCATGCCGAAGTTCTTTACCTGCATGAGTTCCGGGGTATCCAGCGGCACTCCCGGACTCACCACGATCAAATCCTGACGGCGAAACGTGAACAGCCCGTGGCCGCCGGTTTCCACCATGATTCCTTCATCCAGCAGGGCGGGAATATCCTTGGCCAGCGCTTCGGCGCTGCGCACGTCCGAGACCGTAACCAGCGCGCCTTTACGGCGCAAAAAGAGCGCCGCCGCCAGGCCGGATTTGCCCAGTCCGACCACGAGAACCTTTTTGCCTTTGAGTTCCATCATTTAGTCTTTCCTCGGGCGCCCGCCTTACGCCACCATCCTTTGTTTATTGTGCACCGCGCAGCGGTTGGCGCGCCTCATCTAACGCAGTTTCAGAGTGGTGAGTGCAAACAATGCAAATACCAGGGCGGCGATCCAGAAACGCGCGATCACCTTGGACTCGTGCCACCCGCACTGCTCAAAATGATGGTGCAACGGGGCCATCTTGAAGATGCGCTTCTTATTGCGGAACTTGTAGCTGCCCACTTGCAGCATCACCGAAAGCGCCTCCATGATGAATACGCCGCCGATGAACGGCAGCAGCAGTTCCTGGCGAATGATGACCGCGACCGTGCCGATGGCGCCGCCCAGCGCCAGCGAACCCACGTCGCCCATGAAGATCTCAGCCGGGTGGGCGTTGTACCAGAGAAAGCCGATCGACGCCCCCACCATAGCCCCGCAATAGACGGTCAGCTCGCCCACCATGGGCATGCGCTGCAGTTCCAGATAATCGGCAAAGACCACGTGGCCGCTCACGTAGGTGAGCACCGTCAGGGCGCCAGCGGCGATGATGGTGCAGCCGATGGCCAGTCCGTCCAGCCCATCGGTCAGATTCACCGCGTTGGACGAGCCCATCAGCACAAGCATGACCCAGAGGACGAAGGGGACAAAGGCGATGAAGGCCAGGTGCGGAAGCGTGCTGGGCCACAGATGCCACAGCAAATCGGGGCGCCATTGCTTGACAAACGGTACGACCAGCCGCGTGGAAAACATCTTGAACTGGTCAAGCACAACCAGCGCCACAGCCACCGACGCCCCGGCCACTCCCTGCCAGAAGAGCTTGGCGCGCGCCGTGAGTCCAAGACTGCGCCGCTTGACCACCTTGATATAGTCGTCGGCAAACCCGATGGCCCCGAAAGCAAGGGTCGAAAAGACCGTGATCCATACGAACGGATTGGCCGGATCAGACCACAGCACCGTCGGCAGCAAGATGGCAATGACGATCAGCACCCCGCCCATCGTGGGCGTGCCCGATTTCTTCTGGTGCGACTGCGGCCCGTCTTCGCGAATGTACTGGCCGATCTGGAACTCGCGCAGCTTCTGGATGACGTAAGGACCGATGAACAGCGCAATCAGCAGCGCCGTAAGCGAGGCGAAGGCAGTACGAAAAGTCAGGTAGCGGAAGATCCGGAACGGGTGGAAGTACGTATACAGTTCTTCGTACAGCAGCCAGTAAAGCAAGGAACCTCCCAAGCCGGGTTGATGCGGGTTTTCAGCTAGATTCTACAGGGACGGGCGCCTGAAGTCTGTGGAAGCCCTTCCGGACGCTCCGCCACCCTCGGCCCAAAACGGCGGACGCGCCCTTCACCGTTCTTCCTCGGGGCGAACAAATGCCTTGATGGTTGCCAGCGGCTTTTCTGCCGTACCTACCGGGGAAATCCTGTACCGGCCCACGCACGCAGGCACGATAAATGTCTCGGCGTAATGCACATGAAACGGCGCGAAGGCTCCCGTGGCGCTCTCGACGACAACCTCATCGCCCTCCACCAGGTTCAGCACGTTCACCGTGCCTCTCGTGTCATGTTCCACCGGCGCAGTGAACCAGTGGCGCCGCGTTTCCAGAAACTCCAGCTCATGCAAGCCGGTCGCCTCTTCCCGCCAGCCCTCGCCTTCTGCCACCGGACGCACTGGGCTCACCAGGTTTTTCGCGACCCATTCCCGGTCGCGGTTCCACTGAATGTTGGCGAGTCCGTGCTTTAGATGGATCGGCCGCGGCATGCCGTTCAGGCCCAGCCGCGCCCAGTCCCACAGCTTGAAGGTGAAGATGTACGGCGTGGCACTGATCTCAAGCACCATGCTGTTCCTTCCCGAGCAGTGGATTGTCCCCGCCGGGATCGAGAAGTGGTCGTGCTTCTTCGCCGGCCACGCATTCACATAATTTTCAGCCGCGAACGGCGGCCCGCCCACCTGCGCAGCTTCCAGTTCTTTCGCCATGCGGCCGGCGTCGATTCCCGGCTTCAGCCCCAGAAACACCACCGCATCCCGCCCTGCGTCGAGCAGGTAGTAACTCTCGTCCTGGGTGTAGGACATCCCGAAGTGTTCCGCGATATAACTCCGCAAAGGATGGACCTGCAAGGAAAGATTGCCTCCCTCGATCGTATCCAGAAAGTCGAAGCGGATGGGAAACTCAGCGCCGAATCGCCGCACAATTTCCGCGCCCAGCAACTCCTGCGGATGTTCGTGCACCAGCGCCAGCGCGGGCGTCTCCACCGCCATCTCTCCGAAGCTGAAGCGCAGGCTGTTTTCTTCCGGAACGCAATCGAAGCACCAGGCAAAGTTGGGCGCATCAGCAGGCAGATCGAAATGCTTCCGCATCCACTCGCCGCCCCACGGCCCGGGATCGAAGAACGGCACCACGCGAAACGGCCGCCGCGCCGCCGCCGCGAGCGCCTCGCGATAGCTGCTTCCGGGGATCATGGCCGGCTGATCAGGCAGGTTGGTGTCGATGTAGAAATCGATAGCTGTGTGCAACCGGTGCTTTTCGGTATCGGCGGCGCGCCAGTCCGCAAAGTAGGCGCGCTTATATAACTCGCCGGCCGAAGCCTGCGCATTCGCGGCACCCAGATTACCTACCTTGTGCGCCCGTTGACGCTGCTGAATCTCCCACCGTGTCACATCGCAGTAGAAGAGAACGTCCCAACGCTCGGCCACATACGCCGCGCCTATGCCATATACGACGACCGCGCCGGCAGCCTGTTCAATCTCGTTGCGCAGTTGAGTCGTCTTTGCCGCATCAAAGAACTCGCCCAGTTCCCAGGCCCTCATCCTGCCAAAGACCGGGTCGTCGCCCAGCCACGGAGCCAGAAACTTCTCTAACTCATCGGATTGCCTGAGCGCTCGCTCGGCAAAGATCAGCGCCGCGGAACCCTGCGCCGCCTTGCTCAGAGCGGACCGGACCTCCTCGACGTCAACGCCGGGATAGCACTCGACTGCGACCACGATGCGCCCGCCGCCGGCAATTCGGCTCTCGAATTCCGTCGCGATCTCTTCCCAGCCTGCGCGGCAGAGCGAGCCATCTCCGGAGACGGGAATGGTTGGGTGCTTGTCGTAGGTTGTGCCCCGCGCGTGCAGCGGGCTCATTTTCGGGTTCCCGGCCGCAGAGTCTTCCCGCTGCCGCAATGCTTCGCGTGATTCTGTCCTCATCGCTTCGGATCATAACGAAGATCAAGCCACCCGGCAAAATGCGGGGCGCCGACGCATTCCGCCGCATTGACAGCCTGCAGAGCCTCGCGCTCCAATGGATACATTCTCGGCCAGCCCTGGGACGAGTCACCTTGATGCGCAGGAGTTCCCGTTCCTTGTCTCCGCAATCGTCCCCTCGCTCCGGGTCCATTTACCGCGTAGCGCTCACCGGCGCCATCTCTGGCCTTCTCTTCGGGTTCGATACTGCGGTCATCAACGGCGCACTGATCTCGCTGCGCGCCCACTTCAGGCTTTCTGAGGTACAGGTGGAGTTCGCGGCTAGCAGCCTGCTTTACGGCTGCTTCTTTGGGGCGATGGCCGCCGGGATGCTCAGCGACCGCTATGGCCGCCGCTCGGTACTTCGCATCAGCGGCGTGCTCTTCCTCGTCTCTGCCATCTTCGCCGCCATTCCTCACACGCTCGCAGAGTTCTTCACGGCGCGCTTCCTCGGCGGACTCGGCATCGGCCTGGCATCAACAATTGCGCCTCTCTATCTGGCTGAAGTGTCACCGCGCGAAAAGCGCGGCAGCATCGTCACCCTGAATCAGACGGCGATCGTCACCGGCATCCTGGTGGCCTACTGCACCAATTGGGCGTTTTCATTCACCGGGGCGGCGGCCTGGCGCTGGATGTTCGGCTCCGCGGCACTGCCCGCGCTGGCCTTCGTGATTTGCCTCGGCTTTGTTCCCGAGAGCCCCCGCTGGCTCATCAAGCAGCATCGCATTGAAGAAGCAGGCGCGGCGCTGGCAACCATTGGCGGCGAAGCGCAGCGCTCGGAGCAGTTCGAGGAGATCCGCGCCGCCATTGAGCAGGAGGAGCCTCCGCACGGCTGGCTGCGACGCATGAAGCGCCCGCTTGTGCTCGCCGTCGCCATCGCCGCGCTGCAGCAGGTGACGGGCATCAACACCGTGCTCTACTACGGCTCGCTGCTCTTCGTCGCCCATGCCAACAGCGGCAGCGCCGGGCGCGCCTTCGCCGCCAACATCCTGATCGGCCTCACCAATTTCGCCTTCACGCTCGTCGCGCTGGCCATTATGGATCGTATCGGCCGCCGCATCCTGCTTGGGGGCTCCGCATCCGTCATGTTTGGCGCGCTGCTCCTGCTGGTCTTTGAGTTCCAGAGGACGCACGCGCATTTTGTGCTCATCGTCGGCAGCACCATGCTGTACGTGGCCGCCTTCGCCACCGGCCTCGGTCCCGGCGCATGGGTCTACATCGCGGAAATCTTCCCCACCAACATCCGCGGCCGCGCCATGTCGATCGCCACGTCGGTGCTGTGGGCCTGCTGCATCCTGGTGTCGAACACTTTCCTCACGCTGATTCACGCGCTCGGCGCGGCCGGGGCCTTCGCGGTGTACGCCGGCATCTGTGCGGTGGCCGCGGTCTTCTTCTTCCGCCTGCCAGAGACGCGCGGCCACTCGCTTGAAGAGATCGAGCAGTCGTGGCGGCGATAAAGCCATGCGGCTTTCTACGTTTCCGGCATCTTCTTCGTCCAACCAATTTTGATCGGAAAAGGATTGCTGTCACGCAAAAAGCAAAGCCTCCAGGCCCATTCGCTGCTGGGGAACTGGAGGCTGAGTGCCGCCTGGTGGCTTCGCGAAGAATTACCGCGTCTTGGCGACCTCTTCCACCGTCACCGGATCGAGGAACGGCATCTGCGCGCGCAGTTGCTTGCCGACGACCTCAACGGGATGCTTGGCTTCAGCTTCGCGGAAGGCTAGAAACTCCTTGCGGCCCGAGGCCTGGTCGGCCAGGAAGCGCCGGGCGAAGGTGCCGTCCTGAATCTCGGCGAGAATCTCCTTCATGGCCTTGCGGCTCTGTTCGTTGATCACGCGCGGCCCGCTCACGTAGTCGCCCCACTCGGCGGTGTCGGAAATCGAGTAGCGCATGTACGCCAGGCCGCCGCGGTAGATCAGGTCCACGATCAGCTTGAGCTCATGCAGGCACTCGAAGTAGGCGCTCTCAGGCTGATAACCAGCTTCGACCAGCGTCTCAAAGCCTGCCTTGATCAGTGCGCTCACGCCGCCGCACAGCACGGTCTGCTCGCCGAAGAGGTCGGTCTCGGTCTCTTCCTTGAAGGTGGTTTCGAGCACCCCGGCGCGCGTGCAGCCGATGCCCTTCAGGTAGCTCAGAGTGAGCGCATGGGCGTTGCCGGTCGGGTTCTGCTGCACCGCGATCAGGCCGGGCACACCCCCGCCCTCGGTGAAGACCTCTCGCACGCGATGGCCCGGCGCCTTGGGCGCGGCCAGGCCGACGTCAACGCCCGCATCCGGAACGATGGTCTTGAAGTGGATGTTGAAGCCATGCGCAAACAGGAGCAGCTTGCCTGCCTTCAGGTTCGGCCCAATCTCGTCGGCATAGAGCTTTGCCTGGGTCTGATCAGGGGTGAGGATCATCACCACGTCGGCCCATTGGGTGGCCTCAGCAGGCGTGGTCACTTCCAGTCCTGCCTTCTTGGCCTTGTCAATGGATTTCGAGGTGGCGGGCAAACCCACCTTTACCTGCACACCTGAATCCTTGAGGTTGAGAGCATGGGCGTGGCCCTGGGAGCCGTAGCCGATGATGGCCACCTTTTTGGCCTGGATGAGGGAAAGGTCGGCGTCGTGATCGTAATAAGTCTTGGCCATGATTTTTCTCTTGTTCCTTTGCTTGCGCGGTTTGTGTTGATTGCAATTGGTTCGCCGGCCGGATCGCGCCAGCCGCTGTGAAATTCCGCAGCCAGCGCGGACTTTGCGACTTACGCCTGCCCGCTGGCGACGCTGTCTTCCGAAGCCGTATCAGCCTTTTCTTCCGTCTCACCCTCTGCGGCGCCCATCGCCTTGAGCACGCTGCTGACGTGGTGACCCCGGCGCATGGTCATCTTGCCACTGCGGCAGATCTCCAGGATGCGGCCTTCGTCTTCGCGGAGCACCTCGATCAGCCCCTCGATCTTGCTTTCCACGCCGGTCAGCTCGATCATCAGCGACTCCGACGTCAAATCCACAATGCGGGCACGGAAGACCTCGGCCAGCTCGAAGATCCGCGAGCGGTTCTGGCCCGTAGCAGCCACCTTGATGAGCGCCAGCTCACGGGTGACGGACGGCGCCTGGGCGATGTCGTCCACATCCACGACATTCTCCAGTTTAAACAGGCTGGCCCGGATGCGATGACCAGCTTCAGAGGAGGCCTCGCAAACCAGCGTGAGCCGCGATAAGCCCGGACGCTCGCTGCGCCCCACGGTCAGCGAACTGATGTTGATGTTCAGGCGGCGAAAGAGCGACGCCACGCGCGTCAGCACTCCCGGCAGGTCTTCAACGTAAGCAACAAATGTGTGCAGCATAAACGCTAGCTCCTAGCTCTTAGCTCTTAGCTCTTAGCTTCCAGCTTCTAGCTTTACCAGCGGAGATTCAGCTTTCCAGCCTTCCTGGGGCAGCACAATCTTACTGCGGGTTCAGGCAAGGAATAACCGGAAAATTGGTGTAGCCAATAGCAGCGCGAAGGCGGCTAGTAGCTACCAGCTAGAAGCTAGAAGCTTTGTGTTCTTATCGATCGTCCGCCCGTTCTTCCAGCGGGTCGCGGCCGGGGCGGCGGATCATCTCGTGCAGCGCGCTGCCTGCCGGGATCATCGGGTATACCGAATCCTCTTTCTCGACCATAAAGTTGAGCAGGAATGCGCCGGGCGCCGAGCGCGCTTCCTCAACGGCGGCGGCAACTTCTGCGCGGGTGCGGACGGCGCGGCCGGCGATGCCGTGCGCATCGGCGAGCTTCACGAAGTCCGGACTGACCAGCGGCGTGGCCTCGTAGTTGCGCTCGTAGAAGAACTCCTGCCACTGACGCACCATGCCGAGGTAGCCATTGTTGATGATGGCGATGTTGATCTTGATCTTCTCCTGCACGATGGTGGCAAGCTCTGAGGCGGTCATCTGGAAACCGCCGTCGCCGGCGATCACCCACACTTCCTTGTCGGGGCAGGCAATCTTGGCCCCGATTGCCGCGGGCAGCGCGAATCCCATCGTCCCCAGGCCGCCGGAGGTGACCAGCGTCCGCGGCTGATCGTGGTGGAAATACTGCGCCTCCCACATCTGATGCTGGCCCACATCGGTAACCACGATGGCGTTGCCGCCGGTGGCGCGCCACAGGTCGTGCATCACATGCGCCGCGTACAAGTGACCCAGATCGGGCAGGTTCTTGATGTCGCGCACGGCCACCGCGCCCTTCATGCCTTCGATGGTCCTGAGCCAGTCGGAGCCGTTGCGGCCGGAGATGCGCGGTAGCAACTGCTCCAACACTTCAGCCAGATCGCCGACCAGCGCCACATCCACCTTGATGTTCTTGTTGATCTCGGCCGGGTCCACTTCGATATGAATCTTTTTGGCCTTGGGCGCATAGCTTGAAGGCGTGCCAGTAACGCGGTCGTCAAATCGCATACCACAAGCGATCAGCAGATCAGCCTCCTGGATCGCGTGATTTACCCAGGCCTCGCCGTGCATGCCCATCATCCCCAGGCTGAGGGGATGCGAGGCCGGGAAGCCGCCCAGCCCCAGCAGCGTCAAGCCCACCGGGATCTGCGCGCGCTCAGCCAATGCGCGCACCTGCTCCATGGCACAGGACTCGATCACTCCGTGACCGGCCAGGATGACCGGGCGCTTCGCGTTGCGGATCAATTCGGCGGCCTGATCCAGACCGGACGCCTCGACGCGCAGCATCGGATGCGGGCGGTAGGGGCGCGGCTTGGCGGCGGCAAAGTCGAAGATGGCCGAGCCCTGCTGCGCGTCCTTGGTGATGTCTACCAGCACCGGGCCCGGCCGTCCGGAACGCGCAATTTGAAAAGCCTGGCGCAGCACACCGGCAACCTCTTCAGTCTTCGTCACCAGGAAGTTGTGCTTGGTCACGGGCAGCGTAATGCCGGTGATGTCCACCTCCTGAAAGGCATCCGTGCCCAGCACTTTGCTCGATACGTTGCCGGTGATGCAGACGATCGGAATGGAGTCCAGCATGGCGGTAGCGATGCCGGTGATAAGGTTGGTGGCGCCGGGGCCGCTGGTGGCGACGGCCACGCCCACCTTGCCCGAAGCGCGCGCGTAGCCGTCCGCCATGTGCGCTGCACCCTGCTCGTGGCGCACCAGAACATGCCGGATGGGAAACTTGCGCAGCGCATCATAGGCCGGCAGAATGGCGCCGCCCGGATAACCGAACACGTCCGTCACGCCCTCGCCCACCAGCGTGGCCCAAAGAATCTCGGAGCCGGTGAGGCGGGTTGGCGTGGTCAGATGCGCGTTCGATGATTGCGTGTTCGCGTTGGTTCCCATGGATATCTCCTTCTTGAAGCTGCTAGCTGCCAGTTACTAGCTCCTGGCTGCCAGCTTGTTTGTCGATAGTGCCGACTTGTTTCTAACTGCCGAATAAGACGGCTGTAAAAGCAATACAACCACCACAACTGCCTGCGTTCAGCTTCGCTGCCTCGTTCCCCTTTGCAGCCAATAGCTAGTGGCTAGAAGCTGCCTTTACGTCGTCGCCCCTTCCGAAGCCGAGTTGACCCGGTCAACATACTTGCGGAAGACGCCCTTTGGCCAGCGCATTGCCGGCGGCTTGAAATTCTTCAATCGCGCCGCAATCTCTTCGTCGCTGACCTCAAGCGTCAGCGTGCGCTTTTCAATGTCGAAGTGGATGATGTCGCCCTCGCGCACGGCGGCGATCGGCCCGCCGACAAAGGCCTCCGGAGCCACATGGCCCGCGGTGAACCCGCGCGTCGCGCCTGAGAAGCGGCCGTCAGTCAACAGCGCCACATGCGCGCTCAACTCCGCATTCGAAGAGATTGCCGCCGTCACTTGCAGCATTTCGCGCATGCCGGGGCCGCCCTTCGGGCCTTCGTAGCGGATTACCACCACGTCGCCGGGCTTGATGCCACCCGCCTGCACCACCTTGAAGCAATCCTCTTCGCAGTCGAAGACGCGCGCCGGACCACGATGACTGTAGCGGCCGGCCGCCGCGATCTTCATCACGCAACCCTCAGGCGCCAGGTTGCCTTTCAAAATCACCAGGCCGCCGTTGGGCTTGATCGGTTTTTCAAAGGTGTGAATCACGACCTGGCCGGGAGTCTCCTGAGCAAGAGCGGCTTCTTCAGCCAACGTCTTGCCACTGATGGTGATGGCCGAGCCGTCGGCGTAGCCCGCGTCAATCATGCGCCGGGCCAGCAGCCGCGAACCGCCCGCCGCCTGGTAATCCGAAGCCACGTATTTGCCCGCCGGGGTCAGATCACAGATGTAGGGCGTGCGCTTCGAGATGATGTCAAAGTCGTCAATCGAAAGCTTAATCCCCATTTCGCGCGCAATGGCCAGCAGATGCAGCACCGCGTTGGTTGAGCCGCCGCTGGCGGCCACGCTGGCGATGGTATTTTCGATCGATCTGCGTGTGATGATCTGCGAGGGACGCCGGTTGGCGCGCACCGCATCCATCAGAATGTGCCCAGCCTCGCGCGTCGCAGCCAGCTTGTTCGCCGCGGTGGCAGGAACTCCTGAAAGCTGGATTGGCGAGATGCCCATAATCTCCGCGCTCATGGCCATGGTGTTGGCGGTGAACTGGCCGCCGCATGCACCCGCGCCGGGGCAGGCGTTGGCTTCCAGAGCCTCAAGCCCCGCATCGTCAATCCGTCCCGCCGCATGTGAGCCGATACCCTCGAAGACGTTCTGGATCGTGATGTCCGCGCCGTTCAGCTTGCCGGGCGCGATCGATCCGCCGTAGAGCATCATGCCTGGAATGTCGAGGCGGCACAGCGCCATGATGATGCCCGGCATGTTTTTGTCGCAGCCGCCTATGCCCACCAGGCCGTCAAAAAGGTTACCGCGCGCCACCAACTCAATCGAGTCCGCAATGACTTCGCGGCTCACCAGCGAAGCCTTCATTCCCTGCGTGCCCATGGTGATGCCGTCGGAGATGGTGACGGTGTTGAACTCCATCGGCGTTCCGCCCGCCTCGCGAATGCCTTCCTTCAGCGCTTCGGCGATCTGGCGCAGGTGCACGTTGCAGGTGCCGATCTCTGTCCACGTATTGGCGATGCCGATGATCGGCTTGTGCAGGTCGTCTTTGGCGAAGCCGGCTCCGCGCAGATAAGATCGCGCGGCTGCGCGGCTCGGCCCTTCAGTCAGCGGAATACTCTGTCGTTTGCCCTCGATAGTCATATGCTCACTTCGTTCACCAGCTGTCAGCGATCAGCTTTCAGCTCTCGGTTTTGTATGCTGCTGTTGAAATACTTACCGCTTGATCTTTCGCGCTTGTCGTTCTCAATCAATGCGCCCGTCATGGCGAAACGAATTGAGACTGTTGAACGCTGATAGCTGAAGGCTTCCCTACTTCGCCTTCCACCATGCGGCCTCGTCGTGCTTCGTTTCAAATGCGTCCAGTGCCGCCGCGTGCCGCAGAGTCAGGCCGATGTCATCCAGCCCTTCCAGCAGGCAGAATTTGCGGAACGGATCCACCTCGAAGCCGGCGCCGAAGCCGCGGCCGTCGGTCACCGTCTGCGCTTCCAGCGAGACCGTGAGCTGATAATCCGGAATCGTTCTGGCGTTGTGGAGCAGTTCGGCTACCTGCTCCTCGCTCAGCCTTGCCAGCACAATGCCGTTCTTGCCCGCATTCGAGAAAAAGATGTCGGCAAAGCTCGGCGCGATCACCACGCGGAAGCCAAAGTCGCTGAGCGCCCATGCCGCGTGCTCGCGGCTCGATCCGCAGCCGAAGTTCTTGCCCGCGATCAGGATCTGCGCACCCTTGTAACGCGGGTCGTTGATCACGAAGGCAGGGTCAGGATCGCCGCTCGCCGTCCGCCGCCAGTCGAAGAACAAGAAATCGCCGTAACCGGTGCGCTCGATACGCTTCAAAAACTGCTTCGGAATAATCTGATCGGTATCGACATTGGTGCGGTCCAGAGGCGCGGCCAATGAGGTCAATGTACGAAAGGGTTGCATTAGGCTGTCACCTCCTGGCGGGCTGCGTCATGAATGGGCCATGTGCGAATATCCACAAAATGGCCGGTGATTGCGGCGGCCGCGGCCATCTCCGGACTCACGAGATGGGTGCGCCCCCCGCGTCCCTGGCGGCCCTCGAAGTTGCGGTTGCTGGTGGAAGCGCAGCGCTCACCCGGCGAAAGAATGTCGGGATTCATGCCCAGGCACATGGAGCAGCCGGGCTCGCGCCAGTCGAATCCCGCCTCGCGGAAGATGCGGTCCAGGCCTTCTTTTTCCGCCTGCGCCTTCACCTGCTGCGAACCGGGCACCACCATGGCGCTTACGCGGCTCGATACCTTGCGGCCGGCCGCGATCCGCGCCGCGGCGCGCAGGTCTTCGATGCGGCCGTTGGTGCAGGAGCCAATAAATACGCGGTCGATCTCGATCTCGGCCAGCGGCGTACCTGCCTTCAGGTCCATATATTCGAGAGCGCGCTCGAAGGACTTGCGGTCAATCTCAGTGGAGGCATTGGCCGGATCGGGAACCTTCGCGGTCACCGGCGCAACCATGCCCGGGCTCGTTCCCCAGCTCACGTACGGAACCAGCGTGGCCGCGTCGATGACAAGCTCGCGATCGAACTTCGCGCCGGGATCGCTGGGCAGTTTGCTCCACTCCTCCACGGCGCGCTCCCACGCTTCTCCTTTTGGGCTGAATCGGCGGCCTT
>JAJZAL010000006.1 GCA_021799405.1 Acidobacteriota bacterium | reverse complement strand
ACCACGGCTCTCCGGTTTGAGCACCTGCTGCGGAGTGCCGCCCGTATCGCTGGGTGAGGCCAGCGAAGAACGCAACGGAGGCAGTTCCTTGCCTTCGATCAGCAACTTGACCTCATCGGCGTCAATCGTCTCACGCTCCAGCAGCGCCGCTGCAATGCGATGCATCGCGTCTTGGTGGGCGTCGATGATGTTGCGCGCAGACTGGTAGGCTTCGTCGATCAGGCGGCGAACTTCGAGGTCAATCTGCCGGGCCGTCTCCTCGCTGAAGTCACGGTGCTGGGCGATCTCACGGCCCAGGAAGATCTGCTCCTCCTTCTTGCCAAAGGTGAGCGGACCCAGGCGGCTCATGCCGTACTCGCAGACCATGCGCCGGGCCAGATCGGTGGCGCTTTCAATATCGCTGCCCGCGCCGGTGGACATCTGGTTGAGGAAGATCTCCTCAGCCACGCGCCCGCCGTAGGCCGTCGCCAGCCGAGTCTCCAGGTATTCGCGCGTGTAGTTGTGACGGTCGTCGGGTAGATAGACCGTGACGCCCAGCGCCATGCCGCGCGGAATGATGGTCACCTTGTGGATGGGGTCCGAGTGATCGCGCAGGAAGGACACCAGCGCGTGGCCTGCCTCGTGGTAGGCCGTCACCCGCTTCTCCTCGTCGGTCAGCAACATCGACTTGCGCTCCGCGCCCATCAGCACCTTGTCCTTGGCCAGCTCACAGTCGTACATCGTGACCTGCTTGCGGTTGGCGCGCGCCGCATTCAGGGCAGCCTCATTGACCATGTTGGCCAGGTCCGCTCCGCTGAAGCCCGGCGTGCCGCGGGCCAGAACATTCAGGTTGACGTCGTCGGAGATGGGCACCTTCTTCACGTGTACGCGGAGGACTTCCTCGCGGCCGCGCACGTCAGGCAGACCCACGACTACGCGGCGGTCGAAGCGCCCCGGGCGCAGCAGCGCGGGATCGAGCACATCGGGCCGGTTGGTGGCAGCCACCAGGATGACACCGTCGTTGGACTCGAATCCGTCCATTTCAACGAGCAGCTGGTTCAGCGTCTGCTCGCGCTCGTCGTGCCCGCCGCCCAGTCCGGCGCCGCGATGGCGGCCGACGGCATCGATTTCGTCGATGAAGATGATGCAGGGAGCATTCTTCTTGCCCTGCTCGAAGAGATCGCGCACGCGGCTGGCGCCGACGCCCACAAACATTTCCACAAAGTCAGAGCCGGAAATGGAGAAGAACGGCACATTGGCCTCGCCGGCCACGGCCCGCGCCAGCAGCGTCTTGCCGGTTCCGGGAGGGCCGACTAGCAGCACGCCCTTGGGAATGCGCCCGCCCAGCTTCTGGAACTTCTGCGGTTCGCGCAGATATTCGATGATCTCCTTCAGCTCTTCCTTGGCCTCGTCCACCCCGGCCACGTCCTTGAAGGTGACCTTCTTTTGCTGCATGGAGAGCAGGCGCGCGCGGCTCTTGCCGAACGAGAGCGCCTTGTTGCCGCCCGACTGCATCTGCCTGAGCATGAAGAACCAGATGGCGCCAAGCAGAACGAACGGGCCGACGTTGAAGAGCAGCGGCAGCAGAATGTTGTTCTGCGGCTCCTTGATGGAGAAGTTGACCTTGGCGGTCAACAGCGCTTTCTCAAGATCCTCGTAATTGGGCGGAATCGTGGTGTGGAACTGATCCTTGGGCGACGCCTTCAGGTGGCCGTGCAGTTCGTTCCCCTGGATCGTGGCGTCCAGCACTTCGTTGTTCTGAACCTTGTTGTAAAGATCGGAGTAGGGAATCTCCGTATCCTTCCCCATGCTCGCGCCGCGCTGCACCACACCCCAAAGCAGCATAAGGCAGATGAGGATAAAGACCCAGAACATAATGGTTTTAACGCTCGAATTCACCAGGACTCCTCTCTCCCGGCGAGGGCGATATGCCTAACTACCCCCCGGTCGACCCCTCGCACCACCCTTTTAGACGCCTGCGACTCCCCCAAAGTCACAGAAAATACGCACGCGCACACGGCAAACCTACGGCCCGCCGCCCTCATAGGCAGTAGAACAGATTGTACTCCGAGCAAAGCCGAAAATGTAACTTACCGAAGGAATGCACCGGGAGGCGTCGCATGAATGAAGAAATTGCGGCAAATGCGGTCTTGCGGGGGCAACAAGTTGAGGGTCTGCAGAAAAGTGAAAAGGGCCAGCGGATTCGGCCGCAGCGATCGGACAGGGACTGAACTTGGTTCTTTATTCCGTTGAACTTACGACGCACTTGAAGCCGTGCCATTTTGCAGGACTCTGCTCCTGTTGAGCCCTTTTCCTGGCGCGCTAATCGTTTGGCCTCTGGGAAGACGGCGTCAGATTCTCATCCAGAAACTCCGCTTGCACGGTGATTCCCTGCTCCGGCTCTAACTCGACGCCCTGCATCCAGGCGATGCGGCCATCCACTTCAAGCACCGGCCAGAGCGCCCGGCGGGTTCCGGTCACCCGCAGACGCTCCAACACTTCCTTCACCTTCCGCGGGCCGCCGGAGTAGCGTAGCCGAACCCGGTCGCCGGGCTTCCAGTTCCGCAGCGTGGCTGAACACGAGGCGCCAGGCAGCTGACCATTGGGCGCTCCGGACGGTCCGGAGAGGCCGATGCGAAGACGGATGCCAAATGCGGGGGCATCCACCTCGCCGGGAATCGCCACAGTGTACTCCGGAGTCGTCCCATCTGCTTCTGATACCGGACCAGCTGAAAGGCGCAGTTCTCGTGGCGTGCGTTCGGCGCGCACCCCCGCGGCCAGTTCGCGCCTCTGTCCGGCGCGGCCGGTAAGTGCCAGAGAACGCAATGCCTCAGTCGAATCGAAGTCTAGCGCCGCACCCATTTGCCCAGCGGCATGCCGCAGAAGGCGGCGCTGCAAAGCCGGGGCCAGGGCGGCCAGCCGGGTCACGTCGATTGCCAGCCCCTCGCCTGCCGCACGGCCGCCGCCGCGCACGGGACGCCCGGTGAGGATCAATTGCGGAGCCAGCTTTGCCAGTTCGTCCCGCCACCATGCCTCTTCGTCGCGGGCCAGCTCGGCCATCTGCGCCAGATGCTCGCGGAGCTGTGGATTCCAGGTTTCCAGCAGCGGCAGCAGTTCATGGCGAATGCGGTTGCGCGTAAAGGTCAGGTGGCGGTTCGAAGAGTCCTCACACCAGCTTTGGCCCAGCGCGTGGAGATACGCCTCGACTTCGGCACGCGTGGTGTGGAGCAGCGGGCGCAGGATGCGGCCCTCGGGGAACTCGATGACGGGATGAATGCCCGCCAGGCCCTCGGTCCAGGCGCCGCGCAGAATTTTGGCCAGCACCGTCTCCGCCTGATCGTCGAGGGTGTGCGCCGTGGCCACTGCTTCCACCTCGCCCGCGGCCAGCAGTTGCCGGAACCACCCATAACGCAAACGTCGCGCCGCTTCCTCCAGCGTCTCATTCTTTTCCCTGGCCTCGGCGGCTGCGTCCACGCGGGCCTCATGAAAGGGCAGGCCCAGCCTGGCTGCCAGCTCACGGGCAAAGGCCGCGTCGGCATCGGCCTCGGCGCCGCGTAAGCCGTGGTGCAAGTGGGCGGCATGGAGCACCAGGCCCAGTTCTCCACTGCGCGCCGCCAGGACGCGCAACAGGGCTACGGAGTCCGCGCCGCCGGAGAGGCCGACAGCCAGCCGCAGGCCGGGCCGGAGGTGGGTGGTGTCCATCGCAAGCGTGATGGGGGAGCGGGAGCGCACGAGAGGATGATAAGGCGTCAGCGCTCGGCTCTGCATCGCAAGGTCAATTTGCTTCGTTCCGGCGACATCGAACCCACAACTCCTCGCGCATTCGAAGATGTGCCGTCGGCGAGTTGTCTGGCTGAGCGACCGTCGCTCCTACAGCCGGTCTGGAGACGCGGCACTGGCCGCTCAACGCCCGCCGTTGTATACTCCACGAGTTATGCAGGTATTCGCGATTTTGCCCGCCGCGGGATTGGGCACCCGCATGGCAGGCCCCCAGCCCAAGCAGTTTCTTACGCTCGATGGAGTGCCCATTCTGATTCACTCGCTGCGCGCCTTTGCCGCGGTGCCTCGTGTGACGGCTATCTACGTCGCTGTGCGCGGCACTGAAATGCAGCGCGTTCAGGCACAGATTGCGGAATACGGCTTCACCCACCGCGTCCACGTAGTCGAGGGCGGAGACAAGCGCCAGGAGTCGGTTGCCCACGCGCTGGCGGCCCTGCCCGCCCAGCCGGACGACATCGTCCTGGTGCACGATGCCGTGCGACCGCTGATCGACGCGGCCACCATCGAGCGGACCATCGACGCGGTTGCCGAGCACGGCGCGGCGATCGTCGGGCTGCCCGCCGTGGACACCATCAAGCAGGTGGAACGGACGGCTCATGGCGCGCTGATCACCGCGACCATTCCCCGCGAGTTTGTGGTGCTGGCGCAGACGCCGCAGGGCTTCCGCTTCAGCCTGTTGCAGAGCGCCTTTGCCGAGGCCGCCAATGACGGCTTTGTCGGCACCGACGAGGCTTCTCTGGTGGAACGGGCCGGTCATCCGGTTGCCGTTGTACATGGTTCCGCGACGAATTTGAAGATTACCCAGCCGGGCGACCTGGAACTGGCCGAGTATTACCTGCGCAAGCGCAGCCACTGAAGAATGGCTAAGCCAAAGATTCAGTTTCACTTCCGCACCAGTTTTCTATAGGATAGACAGCAAGAGCATGGATACTCGTATCGGGTTCGGATGGGATTCGCACGCATTCAAAGCGGGCGTGCCGCTGCGGATCGGGGGCATGACCCTGGACCATCCCGAAGGTCTGGCCGGCCACTCGGACGGCGATGTATTGCTGCACGCGATCACTGACGCGATGTTGGGCGCCGTCTCTGCAGGCGACATAGGCAGCTTCTTTCCGCCCGGCGATCCACGCTGGAAAGATGCCGATTCCGCCATCTTCCTCAATCTGGCCATGGAGGAACTGCAGCATGCCGGCTACCGCATCGCCAATGTGGACACCACGCTCATTCTGGCCGCTCCCAAGATCGCGCCGATTGCCGGCGAAATGCGTGCGCGTGTCTCCGAGTTGCTCGGCATTGAGATTGACCAGGTGAGCATCAAGGCCAAAACCCCTGAAGGGCTGGGACTGGACCACGTGGCACAATGCCATGCCGTCGTCCTGGTCGAACGCGTGCAAGAGCCCGATGAGCTGAAAAGCATGAGCGCCGTCATCGAAAGCCAGCGCCAGCTTGAAGACGTTGTCGATGACCTGCTCGCCTCCGTTCACGGCGTTCCCAAAAAACGCACGATTTCGCCGGTCTACGACACTGAGGACATTACGTAGAAGCAGGGATCAGTGGTCAGGGGCTGGGGGCCAGGAATCGGTGGATGAGTTGCTGTTCTCCGGTGATCCCGAGAGCTGCTCTGTGCAGGGAGTAACGCTCCCGGCTTCCGGTAGCATCGCTATCCTCTTCACGCTTTGTATCTTTTAGCTTGCTTATTTTCCCCGTTCACCTTATGTTGACTCGAACTTATTGATGCAGTATGGGGAGAGTTCTTATGCAATTTGCGCTGATTCTCATGCAAGGCACGCTCGATCAAAGGGATATGCAGAGGCTCCTGATGCCTCTCCTGACGCTTGTGCCCCTGCTGATCCTTGTGGGGCTTGTGATCGTGATCGTGCCGTTCTGGTTTATCTGCAAGAAGGCCGGCTTCTCGCCCTGGCTTTCGCTACTGAATATCATCCCGCTGGGCAACCTGGCCCTGATTTACGTGCTTGCTTTTGCCGAGTGGAAGACGACACCGCCGCCCGCCTATCGCTGGGCTCCTCCGCCTCCTCCGCCGCAGCCCTAGCGGCTGAACTGGTAGCATCGAAGAGGAATATTCTCTACGATGCCTGAATCGAACTCCTCTGAAGCGAAGACTCCGCGTGTCCGTTTCGCGCCGTCGCCCACTGGCTATCTGCATGTAGGCAGTGCGCGCACATTCATCTTCAATTGGCTTTATGCCCGCCACAACCACGGAACCATGGTGCTGCGGCTGGACGATACGGATGTCGAGCGCAACACCGACGCCAGCGTCCAGTCCATCTTTGGTGGGCTGCGCTGGCTGGGCCTGAACTGGGACGAAGAGTACAAGCAATCCGAGCGCCTTGCCCTGCACCGCCAGCAGGCCGAAGCAATCTTTGCCAAGGGCCATGCCTATCGCGACTTTACGCCCGCCCATTCGGCCGACAGTGACCAGTCTTCCGCCCAGGGCGCCTGGCTCTCGAATCCCGGCATGCGCGAGCTTTCCCGCGAGGAGAGCGACCGCCGCGCTGCCGCGGGTGAGCCTTTTGCGCTGCGCTATCGCGTGCCCCGCGGCGAGGACCGCATCCTGCGCTTTGTGGATGGCGTTTATGGCGCCCAAACGAAGCTTGCCGACGAGGTTGAAGACTTCGCCCTGCTGCGGTCAGACGGGATGCCAACTTATCATCTCGCCTCGTGTGTCGATGACGCCGATCTGCGCATCAGCCACATCATCCGCGGCCAGGATCACCTGACAAACACCTTCAAGCACCTGCTCATCTTCGACGCTCTCGGCGCCGAAGCACCCCAATTCGCGCATCTTCCGCTGCTCGTCGCGCCCGACGGCACCAAGCTCTCCAAGCGCCGCCACGGGCCGGTCGTCAGCGTAACCACCTACCGCGATGCCGGCTTTTTGCCACAGGCCTTCGTTAACTTTCTCTGCCTGCTCGGCTGGTCGCCCAAGAACGACCGCGAGTTCCTCACGCTCGATGAACTCACCGCCGCTTTTACGCTGGAGGGCGTGAACCGGGCCAATGCGGTCGTCAACTTTACGGAAGATGATCCTTTCGATGCGAAAGCCGTCTGGCTCAACGCCGAGCATATCCGCGCTCTGCCCGTTGAGCAACTCAGCCCCTTGCTTCAGCCTTTCCTGGAGCAGACCGGTTTGCAGGCTTCGCCCGACAAGCTCCTCGCCGTCACGCCGCTGATTCGCGAGCGCATCAAGCTGCTGCGCGATGGCGCATCGGCCGCCGACTTCTTCTTCCTGCCGCAGCTTGCACCCTACGATCCGGCCGAACTGATCCCGCAGAAGGGCGATGCCTCGCTCGCTCGCCGCGTCCTCAAGCATGCGCAGGAAGTTCTGACCACCACGGCTTTCGATCACGATTCGCTCGACCAGGCGCTTCGAGCTGCAGCCGCTCAACTGGGCCTGAAGGCCGGACCCATGTTCCAGCCTATTCGGGTCGCCGTTTGCGGACGCAAAAATGCGCCGCCGCTTTTCGAAACCATGGCCGTACTGGGCCGCGAAGTATGCCTTGAGCGCATCCGCCAGGCCGAAGAACGTCTCCAATCGCTCGGTTGAGTACGCCCGTTCGTGGAAAAATAAGAAATGGCAGCTATGACTACCTCAGAAACAGAAAGCCCTGAAGTTCGCACGCCCTCCAACTTCCTCCGCGACCTCATCGCAGAGGATGTGCGCACCAAGAAATACGGCGACGCCCAAATCCAGACGCGCTTTCCTCCGGAGCCCAACGGCTATCTGCACATCGGCCACGCCAAGGCAATCTGCCTCGACTTCGGCCTCGCCGACGAGTTTGTCGGCAAAACCAATCTGCGCTTCGACGACACCAATCCCGAGAAAGAAGAACAGGAGTACGTCGATTCGATCCAGAAGGACGTGCGCTGGCTGGGCTTCGAGTGGGAGCGCCTCTGCTACGCCTCCGACTACTTCGTCCAGCTCTACGAGTGGGCTTTGCAGCTCATCAAGGCGGGCAAGGCTTATGTGGATGACCTGACGGCCGAAGAGATCCGGCAGTATCGCGGCACTCTGACCGAGCCCGGCAAGGACAGCCCTTACCGCAACCGCTCCGTCGAGGAGAATCTTGATCTCTTCGTGCGCATGAAAAACGGCGAGTTCCCCGACGGCTCGCGTGTGCTGCGTGCCAAAATCGACATGGCCTCACCGAACCTGAACATGCGCGACCCGGTCATGTACCGCATCCTGCACGCCACACACCACCGCACCGGCGACAATTGGTGCATCTATCCCATGTACGACTACGCTCACGGCCAGTCAGACTCGATTGAGAACATCACGCACTCGATGTGCACCCTGGAGTTTGCCGACCACCAGCCGCTTTACCGCTGGTATATCGAGCAGCTCGGCATCTTCCCTTCGCAGCAGATTGAATTTGACCGGCTCAACCTTACCTATACGCTGCTCAGCAAGCGCAAGCTGCTCCAGCTCGTGCAGGAAGGGCATGTCCGCGGCTGGGACGATCCGCGCATGCCCACGCTCTCCGGCATCCGGCGCCGCGGTTTTACCCCGGAAGCCATCCGCGCCTTCGTCGCCTCCGTGGGCGTTACGCGAACCAACGGCATCGTCGACATCGAGATGCTGGAGCACTTCCAGCGCGACGATCTGAACCGCCGCGCCCGCCGCGCCATGGCCGTGCTGCGCCCGCTCAAGCTGGTCATCGACAACTACCCGGAGGGCCAGGAGGAGTTTGTCGAGGTGGCGAATAACCCTGAAGACCCCTCCGCTGGAACGCGCCAGGTGCCGTTTTCGCGCGAGCTCTATATCGAGCAGGATGATTTTCGCGAGGTTCCTCCGCCCAAGTACTTCCGCCTCTCGCCGGGCAAGGAGGTTCGCCTGCGCAACGCTTACTTCGTCACCGCGCAGCGCGTGGTGAAGGACGAGAGGGGCAACCTTGTCGAGGTGCACTGCACTTACGATCCGGCCAGCCGTGGCGGCAACTCGCCGGATGGCCGCAAGGTGAAGTCCACTATGCACTGGGTCTCGGCAGCGCACGCGATCTCCGCTGAAATTCGCCTCTACGAGAAGCTCTTCACGAAGACCGATCCTGGCGATTTTGAAGAAGGCGAGAGCTTCCTCGTGAACCTCAACCCCAACTCACTGGAGATTCTCACCGAGGCCAGACTTGAGCCTTCGCTCGCCAACGCCCAGCCCGGAGAGCACTTCCAGTTCGAGCGCGTGGGTTACTTCTGTCCGGATCCAGATTCGAAGCCGGGGGAGCTGGTCTTCAACCGCACGCTGCCACTCAAGGACACGTGGGCCAAGATCGAAAAGAAGGCGGGAGCGTAGAAACAGATTCGCGCCATCCCCTTGTCCTCAGACTGCAGCTACGTGCCGCACAATCGCCATGTCCGGGCAAGCCGAATAGGGGTAAAATAAAGACCTTCCGGGCATCTGCGCCCTTTTCGCGGGAGGCACGTCATGGGACCGCGATCGGTAGTGGAGTGCTATTGGGATCAAAATGCAACGACCGGGCCGGCACACCGCAAAGGTCCGGAGACGCTCCGCACCGAACTGCCTGACGCCCATCTGGAATGCGCTGCTTTAACTGCTGCGCTTAGAGCGTGGCGTCACAAGGTCACCGATATTCCGCTGGTCTCAGGACCCGCTCCCTATCTGTTCACTCTGGTTCTGCTCATGCTGGGGCGCAGTCTGCGGATGGGATCGCTGCGGGTAGCAATGCCAATCCGGATGTTCTGGTTGCTGGGGCTGCCGCCGCATCGCGTCGCACGGGGGATAAGGCGCGTTTGGGGATCTTTTCTTCGTCGTATGCCTTTCGGTACCCGAGTTCAGCGTAGGAATGCCGGCGCCAGCCTGAATCCATTGCGGACGATCAAAGGAGGAGGTTATGCCGGTTCTTTCCATTCCGCTTACTATTCCGCGCGACGACTTCCAGGGGCGTGTGGCGCTTGTAAAACGCCTGCTCGAAGGAACGCCTGGGCAGTACGAAACCCTGGCGACTTACCTCACGGAGGAGCAGGCCAAAGGCAAGATTGAAAACTTCGTGGGAGCGATCCCAGTGCCCTTGGGGCTCTGCGGTCCTATTGAAATTCACGGCCAATATGCCGAAGGCTGCTTCGTCGTGCCGATGGCAACCCTGGAAGGCGCGCTGGTCGCCTCCTATTCACGCGGGGCCAAGATCATCAGCCAATGCGGGGGCTGTGAAACGCTGGTTTATGGCGACTCGTTCCTGCGCGCTGTACAGTTCACGACCCGCTCGCTGGCCCAATCGGCCAAACTGATCGAGTGGTGCAGAAACCACGCGGCGGAGATCCGCGAAGTGATTCAACGCTGCAGCTCCGTCGTTTCTCTGCTCGACACATCGTACGAATGTCTGGGCGATTCCGTCATTGTCACTATCCGACTTGGAACGGGCGATGCCATGGGCAGCAATATCGGGAGTAAGTCCGTTGGCGCGCTCTGTGATTACGTGACGGAGCACAGCGGGCTGGTCGAAGACGTCGTGGTGCCCTATCCGGAAGACAAGAAATATATTCCCATGCGCCGAAAAGGAAAGATGGTCATCGCACGAACGGTTCTAAAGCGCGAACCGTTTACCAGCATTACCCGCACGACCCTTGAGAAACTGGCGCAATTCATCACCAATTTCAAGAACATGCTCGCTCTGCATGGCGGATGCTCCCTCAACGTCCACGCGGCCAATGGAATGGCCGCCATGTTCCAGGCATTCGGACAGGACATGGCCTACGTCGGGGAATGCTCGCAAGCCATACTGGAGTGTAATTTCGCTGAGCCTGACAGCCTGGAGGTATCGGTGACTTTGCCGACGCTGATTATCGGCACGGTAGGCGGCGGCACGGGGCTGCCGGCCTTTCAAGCAACTCTTGGCATGATCGACTGCCGCGGGTCTGGCAAGGCAAGAAAGCTCGCCGAGATTATGGCCGCAGTTATTCTTGCCGGTGAAATTGGGTGTGCCGCTGCTCACTGCGCGCACGAGTTCATCCCGGCCCACGAAAGGATGGGGAAGAACCGGCCGCAAGGCTGAGACGCAAATCTAACAAGATGTCATCCTGCCTAATAACGGGCTAGGAGGACGATGATCTGGTTCATGGACCGGTCATGGAACAACCGCGGGGCGGCCCGGGATTCAATCCGCGGCAGCCCTACTCATTTGGGTGGGGAATCTCAGGTCACGAATTTGAAACCCGGGAAAACGCAAGTCACAACCATCCTGTGCTGAATGGAGGAGAATCCGTTCATCGGAGGAACCCGCCGTGCGGATTGAGCCTCGCCATACATAGGGTTTCTTCACTGGGCTTTCGATAGATCAGTAAGCAGCCAGGCCTGATGCGGCACCGGCAGTATCCACTCCCATACCCGCAGAGCGCAGATCGCGATGGCGCGCTTCGAGCAGCTTATCGGTGTAGAGAGGCAATAAAATGGATGCGGCGAACGAAACCGGGACACCCGGCCGGCCGCACCTCTCGCTTCGATCTTGTTGGGGGCTCCGCGTAAATGAGAGACTGAACGCACCGAGAGGCCGGCACGGCGAAGAAAATTGCGTCTCGTGGCTGCATAACCAGGCCCGCTTCACCACACCGGAAGCGAGATATCTTCGCGTTCCAGCCTTCGCCGCCGCACTAATTGGGCCCAGAACGCGCCAACGCGGAGTGTGCAATGTATGGTCCGTGAGTATCACAAATGGTTTTCGCCCCGGCTTGAGCGGGAGATGGAGCTCCTGGTCTTCGGCCATGGCGGGCTGCCTGCGCTGGCCTTTCCCACTTCCCGGGGGCGGTTTTATGAGCTGGAAGACCGCGGCATGATCGCTGCACTCGGTGACAAAATCGAAGGCGGCCAGCTACAGCTCTACTGCGTGGATGCCATCAACCATGAGAGCTGGTACAACCGGCGCATCTCGCCGCGCCGCCGCATCTCGCGGCACATGCAGTATGAGGAGTATCTGCTGAACGAGGTCGTTCCACTTGTGCGCTTCAAGAATAGCGATGAGCGGCTGATGGCCCTGGGCTGCAGCTTCGGCGGCTACCACGCGGTAAACATCGCATTGCGTCATCCGGACATCTTTAGCGGATCGCTGTCACTCTCCGGCGCCTTCGATCTCTCCAGCTTTCTCGGTGGCTACTATGACCTCAACTGCTATTTCAACTTCCCTACGCACTATTTGCCCAATTTGAATGACTCCTGGTATCTGGACCGCTACCGGCGCAACACCTGCATCCTGGCCACGGGATGGGACGATCATTGTCTGGAGCAGAACCGTAGCCTGGATCGCGTGCTGGCCGCGAAAGAGATTCCGCATCAGCTTTATATCTGGGATTCATCGAACTCTCATGACTGGCCAACCTGGCAGCGCATGATACAGCTCTATCTATAAGCTGGCCGCCTCATTTCTCTCTTGTCTGCCACTGAAGCCTGTGCCACAATGTGCGTCATGAAAGGCAACGCGAAGGTTCTTGAACAATTGAATCGTGCTCTCCGCGAGGAGTTGACTGCCATTAACCAGTATTTCGTCCATGCTGAAATGTGCGAGAACTGGGGCTATGAGCGGCTCTCCAAATACGTCAAGAAACAGTCCATCGGCGAGATGAAACATGCCGAGGCGCTGATGGAACGCATCCTGTTTCTTGACGGCACGCCAAACATGGAGCCGCTGTCACTCTCAATCGGCAGCACGGTCAAGGACGCGATCAAAGCCGACCTGAAGCTGGAGATCGCCGCCGTCGCCATGTATAACGAAGCCGTGAAGATCGCTGTTGAGAATCAGGACAACGGCTCACGCGACCTTTTCGTCCAGTTGCTCAAGGATGAAGAGGAGCATGTCGATTGGCTTGAAGCACAACTGCATCAGATAGATGAGATGGGATACGAACGGTACCTGTCGATGCAGGCGGGCGACGGCGAATAAGCACCGATCGGCGGCTTTGCATAAGCGCAGAGGATAAGTGTATTCTTCGCCAGGAAGAAACATCCTGCGCGGCGGACGTTGCCGCTCATAACTGAAAACATATCGTGATTCCATTCTCTTGTGCTGTTATCCACCCTCGCGAGAGCGAAGCGCAATGCGCCTGGATTGGCCCAGAGGCGCAGGCGGGGAAGAGATGGAAACGGCCGGAAGAGTTCAGGAGTTGAAAGGATCTTATGCAAGTCGATCGCTCGTGGAAGCTCGGCAAGGCTTTCTTCGCTGTCGCTCTTCTCGTTTTGCTCGGAGCTTTCAGCACAGCGCTCTTCTCACAGCAGGCTGAGCAAAGAGAACCGGTTCCCTCCTCCGGCGACCAGCCGGAAAACCCTGGGCCGTTTGCCACCGATATCTCTCCGGCATTGCATTCGCGCGCGATTCGCGCCGCGATGCACAAGGTTGCTGACTGGCAACTGCGGCGCGTTGAGGCGCAGCCACCCAGTCGCGGCTGGGAGTTCGGCGCCCTTGATATTGGCCTGCTGGCCGCTTCCCGCACTCTCCACGATCCACGCTACCGCCAATACGTCGTGTCGGTTGGAGAACACTATCACTGGGAACTCGCCCCGTTCCGCCCCTATGCTCCGGGAAATGATTATGCGATTGCGCAGGCCTTTCTGGAGTTATACCGTTCCTCGCACAAGGAGGAAGAGATTGCGCCGCTGCGACGGCGCTTTGACGAGAGCCTTGGCGTACCCGACAATCCGTCCAGGCCGGTCTGGTGGTGGTGCGACGCGCTCTTTATGCAGCCGGCGGCGGGAACCATGCTTTCGGAAGTTACCCAAGATCCCAGATACGCGCAGTATGTCCATCGCGAGTGGGCGATCACTGAGAAGCTTCTCTATGATACTCAAAAGCACTTATTCTCACGCGATGCGACCTACCTGGACAAGCATGAAAAGAACGGGGGGAAGGTCTTCTGGTCACGAGGCAACGGCTGGGTGATGGGCGGCATCGTGCGCGTGCTGGCGAGCCTTCCGCCGAATGATCCGATGCGCGCGCACTATGTCGAACTGTTGCAGCAGATGGCGGCGGAAGTGGCGTCGATCCAAAGCAGCGATGGGCTGTGGCGCCCGGGCCTTCTGGATGCCGGGAGCTATCCTCTTCCGGAGATTTCGGGGTCGGCATTTTTCACGTATGCCATCGCGTGGGGCATCAACCATCATCTTCTCGATGCGAAGATATACCGGCCGGTCGTGGACAAGGCATGGCGTGGCATGATTGCTCACATCTATGAAGATGGCCGCCTCGGCTGCATTCAGCCGGTTGGCGCCGCGCCGGCGGATTACCGCGCTTCTTCGAGCTATGTCTTCGGCGTAGGCGCCTTCCTGCTGGCCGGGTCAGAGATGGATCAACTGCATCAGCGCAGACTTTGGTGAATCATCGCTGGATCGAAGTCGAACCGGCGGGAGCGGGAGCCCCGGTCGCGGAATCCTTGACGCTGCTTTTGACAATACCCGCTCTTCGACGCACGGCGAGACAGGTTGACAAGCCTTTTGCGCCGACTCTACACTTCCGTAGCTAAAGAACCAACGACAATCATCGCGTTTGACCGGAGCGGAGGATGCGCTCAGGCTGTTCTCGCCACGATTTATAACCGATCATTCGCCGTACTCCGGGGGACCCGCATGAAAAGAACATTCTTGTTTACACTTGCGCTCGCCAGTGTTCCTTTCCGCTCACTTGCTTTAAAGCCGGCCATCGCTCACGCAGCAGAGACTACCTCCACCGCTTCCTCGGCCAGCGCGGATATCGCTGTCGTTCGCGACCGCTATGTTGCCTCCGTGCTTCCAGCGGGACCCGAGGCTATTACGGACCTGCACGAACAGGCCGCAAAAGACGCGGCGACGCTGAAAGCCGACGGGAGCTGGCCGGATATTGACTACACCGCCGCGCAACGCTCGGACTGGGTGACCTCAGAGCACATGGAGCGGGTCCTGGTGATGGCCAAATCCGCGCGCGTATACCGGAATGCCGGCCGGCCGGACACGGCGCTCGAGAGCAAGACCCTTCTCGCGTTGCAGTGGTGGACTGATCATGACTACCGGAATCCGAACTGGTGGTGGAACGAGATCGGCATTCCGCAACTTATGGGTGAAGTCGGCAATCTGATGTTGCCGCAGATCCCCTCTGCCGAACTGGCAAAGATGGTTACCATCATGAGGCGCAGCAACTGGCAGAAATGGACCGGCGCGAATCTCACCTGGGGTGTTGCCATCCAGATAGCGCGCGGGTGCATGCAGAACGATGCCGCGGCGTTGACCGAGGGCTTTACCCGGATGTACCAGGAAATTCGAATTGAGAGCCAGCCGCAGGAGGGCATGCAGCAGGACGACTCGTTTCACCAGCACGGCACCCAGCTCTACAACGGAGGGTACGGGCGAGATTTTGCCGAGTATGTGGGGAGATTCATCTCGTATTCGTGGGGCACGCGCTTTCAGATTCCAGCCGACCGCATGGCGATCTTCAGCGCCTATCTGCTGAACGGTGAACAGTGGATGATGCGCAACAACGAATTCGACTACAGCACCATTGGGCGCGAGATTACACGGGTCGAGACGCCGGTGACGGTGCAGGACCAGTCGAAGGGACCGATTTCTCCGCAGGGACCTGCCTACGGAATGGCTCACATGCTTGAGATGCTTGCGGCCGAACCTACTCCGCACCAGAAAGAACTGCAGGCGTTTGCCGAGCGGACGGAAGGAAGGACCGATGCGCCGCCCTTTACCGGCAACAGGCAGTTCTGGTGCTCCGATTACATGACGCAGCGGAGGAAGGGCTACTTCACGTCGATAAAGATGCTCTCGACGCGGATGAGGAATGCCGAACTGGTAAATTCAGAAGGGAAAAAGTCTGTCCACTTATCCGACGGCGCGAATTATCTCTACCTTACCGGTAATGAGTACATCAACATATTCCCCGTTTGGGATTGGACGAAGATCCCAGGGACGACAGCGATCCAGGGAACGCTCGACACGGGAGAACACAATCCTATCTCCGTGCGGGGAACAACGACATTTGATGGCGGTGTTTCCGACGGAACCTATGGAATAGCCGCGATGGATCTGGCGCGCGGCAATCTTACCGCGAAGAAGGCCTGGTTCTTCTTTGACCACAGCTATGTCGCGCTGGGCGCGGGGATCACTCTTGCCAGCGACACCGAACACGACGTTGCCACTGACGTGAATCAGCCTTTGCTCAAAGGCGATGTTTTCACCAGCGAGGCGCATGGGCCGGTTCCGGAAGGCGCCGAGCATTACGACTCGGCAAAGCGCGTCTGGGTCTATCACGATCACGTGGGCTACGCATTTGCTCCGCACACGAAGATCACACTCTCGGCCGGGCCGCAGTCGGGACGCTGGTCGGATATCGGCACGGGCAGCAACGAACTGCTGACAAAGAACGTCTTCAATCTCTGGATTGATCATGGCCGCGCGCCGCAGAATGCGTCGTATGAATACACCGTCTTTCCCAACGTGAGGGAGAGCGAGGTTGCCAGGATCGCCACCAGTTCGACGCTCAAAGTACTCTCGAACACGAGTGAGATTCAGGCAGTTTATAACAGGAATCTGAAGCTGGCCGAGATCGCGTTCCGTGCGCCGGGTTCGCTGGCGACTCCCCTGGGCAAGGTCAAGGCCGACCACTCCTGCCTGTTGCTGGTCAGGCAAACCGGCACTGGGTTGAAGATTACTGCATCCAACCCGGAAAACGAACCATTGGCGCTACATGTGACGGTGAAAGGAAAACTGGCCACGATTCAGCTTCCCGATGGGAATTTCGCCGGCTCGAGTGTTTCGGCTGAAGTGCAATGAGGCTTACCTGACATCTCCAATGCTTCTCTGACGGCATGCCAACACATCCATACCCTGATGCTGAGCGGATCAATTTGACCGACACCGCCCGAGCAGGCTGGCTAGATGCGTTCAAAATAGGCGTAGAACTTATCAGGGCCTGATAATACTACTCAGCCACCGTACTGGTAGTGCTATCAGACCCCGGGTGGATGACTGGAAGTATGAGTCGAAGAGGCGGTAGCTCTGTGCCTGATGGGAAAGAAGTCTCTGGATGCCTCAGTGGGGAAGATAGTTGATTTATTGAAACTGATGCATCCCTGGCAGATTGCAGCCCTTCAATCCTTATCGCGGATAACTTCGCTCACCCGCTTTCTGCGCGGATTATTGTCTTCACGCCGTCCAGCTCAAGCTGTCAACGCCATTGACTAATCAACCTTAGTAACTGGATCTTATTGGTGGAATTTTAGCCGGGATTATGCTGAGATTTCAACAGGGCAGGTTGACAACTATATTAAAAGTATTATACAAATCCCCACCAAAGCTCAGCACACTAAAAGCAATGCGGGCTAAAGGAGGAAAAGCTGGATGTCTTACGTGACAGAAAACCTGAGGCCGGGGGAGCAACTTGTCCTGGAAGCGAGAGTCACAAGAATAGGAGTGCTCTTCTCTCTTATTTGGAGTTGGGTTTTAATGTTCATACCCTCTTTGCTGCTGTTTCTACGCCTTTCGCACACAGAACTTGGAATCACCAGCAAGCGAGTAATCGTCAAAACAGGGCTGCTCTCTTCGAGCACGAAAGAATCCACCCTGGACAAAGTTCAGAATGTAACCTTCAGGCAGTCCCTGTTGGGGAAATTGTTCAATTACGGCACAGTCGTCATTCAAACGGCCGCTACGTACGGCGGCGAGGGATTGCGCGGGGTCAAAGATCCGACCGTGGTGCGCGATACTCTTTTGGAGCAGATGGAACTGCATCGCGTTGCGCAAATCCGCGAGCAAGCTCAAGCCATCGCTTCCAGTATCAGGACCTAGCCGAACTGGTTCGCCGGGGATCAATATCTCTGAATGGGGGCTCTCATCACGCAGTTCGCGCCGTTCGAGTCTCCAAGCGGAGACTCGAACGGCGCGAACTCGCTCTTACGAAGATTAAGTCAGCAACTCATGCCGGAGAGCCAGCTGCTAATCTCTCTTTCGGCGCTGATGGGTAGAGGGGATATTCATGTCCTCGCGGTACTTGGCGACGGTGCGGCGGGTAATTTGAATGCCCTGCGCCTGGAGCATGGCGGCAAGCTGATCGTCAGTCCAGGGGTGGCGCGCATCTTCCTCCTCAATCAGCTTCCGCACCTTGCGTTTGAGCACCAGTAGAGGCGTATCCGCGCCCTCGGGGCCATTTGCGCCCTCTGAGAAAAAGAAGCGCAGCTCGAAGACCCCTTGCGGTGTATGCGCGTACTTGTTGGCCACGGCGCGGCTCACCGTGGAGGGGTGAACCCCGATTTCCTCGGCAACTTCCTTGATCATCATGGGGTGCAAAGCTTCAATACCTTTTTCCAGGAAGTCGCGCTGGCGGCGGACAATGACTTCACAGGTACGCAGGATCGTGCTCTTGCGCTGCGCGATGTTGCGCATCAGTTGCAGCGCGGAGCGGAAGCGCTCCTTCACGTATTCCTTGACTTCCTTGTCGGTATTCTCCGCAACAAGCATGCGCCGGTAGCGCTGGCTGAGCCGCAGACTGGGCAGGTCTTCTTCGTTCATTGAAACCACCCACTCGTCGCCGCGCTTGGTGAACACCACGTCGGGTTCAATCAGCCGCGTCTGCTCGCGGTTGTAAATGCGCCCCGGCCGAGGATCCAATGTGCGAATAAACTCGGCGCCGTTGTGAGCCTCCTCGGGCGAGACCTGGATAGCGCGCGCCAGTGCCTTCATATCGCGCTTTTGCAGCAGGTGCAAGTGGCGATCCACAATCATCGCCGCAACCTCCATGCTGCGCCGCCGTTCATCCAGGTGCGCCTGCGCCTCGGCGTGAAGGCTGCGCTGGGAATCCTCATCCGGAGCATCCGCCGGCTTCGCATAGAGGTGGCTGAACTCGCGCTGCTGGGCCCGGATTTGAATCAACAGGCACTCGCGCAGGTCCCGGGCGCTCACTCCGGCCGGATCAAGTTGCTGCACCAGATCGATGGCGCGCCTGATCATCTCAAGGCTCGCGGAGTTCTCTTCGGGTTGAATTTCCTCTGCTACCCCGTTTTCAGGCGTCTGCTGGAAGGCCGACGCAAGTTCCTCGTCGCTCGCCGCCAGATAGCCGTCCTCGTCCAAATTACCGATGACGAACTCCGCCGCCTCGGCAAGCCCGGCATCCAGGCTCAGCGTTCCCAACTGCCAGGCCAAGTGATCCGACAGAGTTGTGGGCTGGGAGAGAAAATTTTCAAACGAGGGCTTTTCGCTCTCTTCAAACTCCGGCTGCGTGCGATAACCGGGGTCCAGATATTCCCGGAAGTACGAGCCGAAATCGATCTCATTGAAAACGTCTTTCGGGGTAACCGTCGCTTCTTCCGCGCTCCGTTCCAATTTCTCTTCGCGTCCCGCGACCTGATCCAGCATTGGAACCGATTCGTTGATCTCCTCCAGGACGGGGTTCTCCACCATCTCGGTGTCGATCATCTCTTTCAGTTCAAGCTTGTTCAGCGCGAGGACGCTGACCATCTGCATCAGGCCCGGCGTGAGGACCTGGCGTTGTGCGACTTTCAGTTTCAATTTTGGTTGCAGCAGCGCCATATCGAACTTTCTCAGTTTGGACCTATGTTGAGTTTACCCTTGCTGGAAAGAGGCTGTCAGAACAATCGTCCTGTGTACAATCGATTGTTCCTGATCGGGCACTGATGCATTCCTCGGTCCCTCTGCTGCCTGAACCCTGCTCAGATCGCGCCCCATCAGGAACATCGACCAACCAAGAGCCGCGGAACCCTTTTGTTTCCCGCGATCCAGGGAAGCTGCGTCAAGCCAGCGAAAAGCCTTCACCAAGATAGACGCGCCTCACTTCGACGTCGTTCCCCAACTCGTGGGGCGTTCCTGAGCGGAAGATGCGGCCCTCGGCAATAATGTAGGCCCGGTCCGTCACGCTCAGCGTCTCGCGGACATTGTGGTCCGTGATCAGAATCCCGATGCCACTGGCCTTCAGGTCAAAGATGATCTTTTGCAGTTCGAGCACCGCGATGGGATCGATGCCACTGAAGGGCTCGTCAAGCAGAATGAAGTTCGGCTGGATGCACAGCGCGCGCGCGATCTCAACGCGCCGGCGCTCGCCGCCTGAAAGCGCGTAGCCGCGCGTGGTGCGGATGTGGCCCAGATTCAGCTGGTTGATCAGGCGTTCCGCCTTGGTGCGCCGCTCGCGGTTTCCCAGCGGCTGCGCCTCCAGCACCGCCAGAATGTTTTCCTCGACGGTGAGCTTGCGAAAAACCGAAGGTTCCTGGGGAAGATAACTGATGCCATAGTTGCGGGCGCGCAAATACATGGGCACGCGGGTAATGTCCGTATCGTCGACCATCACGCGGCCGGACTCGGGCGCCACCAGTCCCACGATCATGTAAAAGCTGGTCGTTTTGCCGGCGCCGTTCGGGCCCAACAGCCCCACAACTTCGCCCCGGGAGATCTTCAAGTTGACTCCACGGACAACCTGCCGGCCCTTGTAGCTCTTGCCAATTCCTTCGGCGATCAATGTCTCCATTTAGGTCTAACGGTGCTTCTCCTTCAAACTCTGCGGCCCCGCCGCATGATGCAAAGCGGCGACCTCCTGCCGAAAATGGCCTCCAGGGCGGTACGATCTGACCCCGGAAGACGAACGCCAATGCGGTTCCGCCCCGGCCGTCACTTTGGCGCCGTGGTATCCAAGCGGGTTGGCCGACCTCCGCCCTCGATTCTGACGCTATCATCGCCGCTATTGAAAATCAAAGCCTTGCCGGTCAAAGTTCCCCGGGACGGATCGGTCAGCCTGGGCAGCGCGGCGGGGGTCCCCGTCAGAACATACTCCCCGGTCTTGCTGGCATACGTCAACTTTTGGCCTGTACCGTGCCGTCCCTGCGACCTGAGCACGACGTGTCCCGTGGCGATGATGCGTTGCACCTCTCCCTGCCGTCCTGCCCTGGCGGCCTGCTGACCGGATGGGGTGAGCAGCATGCGAACTTGGTCGGAAACAATCTGCGCCGAGTTTGTTTCGGCCTCTACCCTCTCCAGCAGGCCGCCGGTCATTACTGCCTCGCGGCTGGCAGCGGAGTACTTCAAGTCGCCGCCGCGAACCCGGATCACTGAAGGCTGGGCTGGTTTCTTTTGCGATTGCGAGCTTTTACCCCCCGCAGTTTTTGTCTCCATTTCCGCCTTGCCCGGCTCGGCGCCGGCCGCGCTCAACAACACCACCCAAACCGGCTCCGCCGGGTCCGAGGTGTGCGCGACAAGCGTCTGATTCTGGCGATCGAGAATAATCACCGGCCCGCTAATCGAGTCGGCCTGCTGCCATAACCGCACGTGGCCCCTGAAAGTGGCAACCTCCGTGGCCTTGTGCAGATGCGCCGTCTGCGCAATAACGTGTGCTGGTTCCTGTCCGCCCCCGGCCACAATGCCCAGGTTCCCGGCCCCATTCACAGGCCGCCCGCCGGGAGCCGCATTGGTATCAATCCAGGTTCCCTTTACATCTCCGTGGGCATACGCATCGCCCGATTGCTGGGAAATGTCGATCTTGTCGGCGGCAAGTTGAATTCCCCCATTCTCCACCCGCGGATTCAGCGTGAGGTGCAGCCATCCGCCCTCGCCCTGGTAAACGGCCCTGCCGGCCTTGGCCCGTATCGGCGTTTGTTCCTGCGCGTTCGCTCGGCTACGTCTGGCGCCGCCGCCGTTCGCGGAGGCAGAGCGGGCAGCCGGCTGATCGGTGAGCACCACATGACCATCTACCACTGCGGACTCGACCTGGGCAGACGGGCCGGATTCCATTCTTGCCCCCGCAACAGTCGCGCCGGAAGAAGCGAACCGCGCATCCAGTGTGTCGCCGGTCGCGGTCGTTCTGGACCCATCTGCCGCAGTCTGTTCCACGCTGGCATGGCCCACGCCGCTCATCGCGCTCAGCATCGAGTTCGGACCGAAGGCGCCAGTTACCTCGTCTGCCGCCAGCCGCGCGCGCGCAGGCTGCGCGTTGGCTGCGCGGCTTTCACTGGTAATGACTACGCCGCCCGTGCCGTAAATCGACGCCGGTTCCAGTTGTCCCAGCCCGTTCTCCTGCGCATGCCCGACCGGGCTGGACGAGCGAAACGTCAGATCGGCAACCGGCGAACGCCAGGTCCGGCTTACATGCTGCAGAGCGCCGTGGGAACTGCCGCTCCGGCTCCATCCTTCGCTACGAAACTCCACGCCGCGCTCCAGGTGAGCCCGGCGCAACTCGCCTTGCGACGCAAATTCCAGGTTCGCACTTGGTGCGGTTCCCTGCATCTGGCCGTCGGCACTGACGGAGTCCATCTTGACGCCGCCGGTCAAAAAGCCAATCCGGGGCTGGTTGTGCTCGTCGAACTTCAACCAGCCTGCCGGGGCGGCCAGACGTCCGCCGGTCGTGGTGGTCAGCGTAAATCCGTTGCTCGCATCCAGGCGTACCACCGACCCGTCATCCCGAAATAAGATGGTCGCGTCTCCCGACGTCGCCGCGCCATCCCGGTAATCGGCGGTCGCCGCGTGCAGCCGGCAAATTTGGGTTTGGCGTTCAAACTCCGCATGTTGAGCGTGAATCTCGACCACCTCGCCGCCTCGCCGGGTCGTCAGATCCACCTGCCGGTCGAGCACGAGCGAGCCCTGCTGCGAGTCGTACACCGCTCCCACGGCACTGCCTGTTCCCTGGGTCATGGAGAAATTCACTTTTTGGCTGGTCGTCGCCACCCCGCTGTTTTGATTGAAGGTCAGCCCGCTGGTTTGGATATGAATATCACCCGATGCGGCGGAGCGGGCAGCCGCCACCAGCGGCGTGTTCCCGGCTTTGCCGCCCTGCGCCGGACCGTTCCCTGCCTTGTGCGCGCTTTGGGAAGCGCCAAGCTCGACCGCCGCACGCGTCAATGTGATGACTACCGGCCCCACCGCTTTGGCCAGCCCGCTCTTCTGGTCATATTCGAACTCGGAGCCCTCAATGTGATCAACGCGGCTTCCGTCTGCCCCATACATTTCAATCTTCACGTCGTGCAACAGAGCGTTGCCTTCCTTTAACTGGACGACCCTGCTGGCGTGAATCTTGAACTGAGAGTGCGCTCCGAGGGCATGGGCAAAGGTAAAGCCGTTGGCTTCCTGCTGGATGTCGATTCCGAGCCGCTTGGGAATGTCGCGACCGCTCAAGGGGCTCTTCCACTTGGCGATGGCCAGAAATATCACCAACGCCACCACCAGCAGCACCGCTGCCGCCAGCACCAGAGCCCGCATCCGCTCGATGGTGAATCGCACGTTCAGTTTCCCATTCCCAACCGCGCCGCCAGACGCTGGGCGAGACTCTCGCCCAGTTCGCTCCACAAAAGCCGCGCCGTCGCCCCTGATTCCTTCTGGACAGCTGCCGTCAATTCCACCAACTGGCGCACGTTTTCTTCCACGTGGCGAGCCGCTGCCTGGTCCAGTTCCAGATCCTCCTCAAGAAAAGGCGCATCCGATCCGAAGTCGATCTTGATGTGTCCGTCCTGCTCGTAGGTTCCTTCGTCGAACAACGGCCCGTAACCAGTGACGCGCACCAGACGCGGCTGCCGCATCCAGCGGGGATCGAGGCCCGGCGCGGCTTCCAGCTCCCAAAGGTTCCAGCCGATCTGGAACTCAAAGGCATAGTCGTCGTGGAGCAACTCCAGCGCCTCTTCGACCGCCTGGCGTGGGTCAACGCCGCGAACGGCACCGCGGATTGAGCCGCTCGCCTGGCCCCGAGCCGGGGCGGGTTCAGCGCCGACTGCCATGCGTCCCCAGACGCGCTCAAAGACAGGCGTCTCGCTCCAGTTGACGGGCCACACGGTGGCGGAATAGACCTTGGCGTCGCCGCCGTTCGCGGCAAATGCCCCCAGCACCGTGGTCAACTTTTCGGCGAGCGCCTCAAGACGCAGGTTCGGGTACCACAGACTCAGATAAAGTGTGTCCGACATCTCTATATAAATATTAGACGTCGCGGCTTTCCTCAACGATGTAACCGGAAATTGCTCCGGGCTCGGGATATACACTCATTCTCATGCAAAAATCAGGTCTTCAATCCTTCCTGTTCCTGTTCGCCTGCATCGCCGCCGCGCCGGTTCTGGGCTGGACGCAGCAGCCAAACACCGACGGACAACTGAAGTTTGCCGACCTTGGCGCATGCAAGCTGGTCAGCGGAAAGCAGATCGACCAGTGCCGCCTGGGATACCGCACCTGGGGCAGTTTGAGTGCGGACCGCTCCAATGCGGTGCTGTTTCCCACCTGGTTCTCGGGGACCAGCGCACAGCTTGCCGGTCAGGTTGGCGCGGGTAAGCTTGTCGATCCGGCAAAATATTTTGTGGTGGCGATAGACGCGCTGAGCGACGGCATTTCCTCGTCGCCTTCGAATTCCGCCACCCAGCACGGACCGGCTTTCCCTGCCATTACGATGCAGGATATGGTCAACGCCGAGTATCGGCTGGCGACGGAGACCCTTCATTTAAGTCACGTCCACGCCGTCATGGGTATCTCCATGGGCGGGCAGCAGACATTCGAATGGATGGTCGATTATCCCGATTTCATGGACGAAGCGATTCCCATCGTCGGCTCTCCGCGCCCGAACAGCCGCGATCTTCTGCTGCACCGCGCCGCGATTGATGCCATCAGGATGGATCCCGCTTGGCAGCATGGCAACTACACGCAGCCTCCGGCGGAACCCGAAGCCGAGCTGATCTGGCAACTGAACCTGACCACGCCGGAGAATTTTGCGCGCACGCATTCGCCGGCCGACTTTGCCCGCGATTACGCAAAATGGGAGTCCACCGGCATCCTTCCTTCAGACGCCAACGACTGGCTCGCCCAGCTTGGGGCCATCGTGCATCTCGACGTGGCGCATGGAGGCAGCCTGGCAGATGCAGCCAGGCGCGTGAAGGCCAGGGTGCTGGTCGTCTCTTCCGCGCAGGACCACATGGTGAATCCCCAGCCGCCGCTTGAGTTCGCGCGGCTGATCGGTGCGAAGACATTGGTGCTGGAGGGCGACTGCGGACATGAGGCTACAAGTTGCGAAGCGGCAAAGCTGGACCCGGTGGTCCGTGCATTTCTTGATGGAGATTAGCAGCCGGGTACAAATCGAGACGGGCGCTGCGTGACAACTCATCTACCGCTTTCAGATGGAATCGTTGTATAACCAAAGCTAACAATTCCCTCAAGGGGCGGTTGCCATGCTCGATTGTTGGTTAATTGCCGTTGCTGCGCTTATCGCCAGCGTGGGTGTTGTTGCCGCTTCGGGTTTGCTGCTTCTGGCAGGCGCTCAACTCTCCAGGACGCTGACGCCCCGCCTGGTCAGCTTCGCCGTCGGCACTCTTCTGGCCAGCGCCTTTCTCGGACTGCTCCCCGGCGCTCTTGCAGGCGCGGACGCATCTTCGATTCTCCTCACCACGTTCATCGGGATTCTGGCTTTCTTTTCCCTGGAGAAACTACTCATCTGGCGTCATTGCCACCAGGCCGGCTGCGAGATTCACGCGGTTTCAGGCACGCTGATCCTGGCAGGCGATGCGTTTCACAATTTTGTCGACGGCGTCGTGATTGCTTCTGCATTTCTGCAGTCAACGGCACTCGGAATCTCGACCACGCTGGCCGTGGTTGCCCATGAGGTACCACAGGAAGTGGGGGATTTCGGAATCCTCCTGAACAGCGGGTACAGCCGCTCCCAGGCGTTTGTCTACAACTCGCTGTCAGCCAGCACCACGCTGCTGGGCGCCGGGCTGGCTTATGTTGCTGTCGGTCAAGTACGGCAGATTGTCCCCTTCGTGCTGGCCGTCTCCGCATCCAGCTTTCTCTATATCGGGATGGCTGACCTGATTCCGAACCTTCATCGCGACACACGGCCAGCCTCCGCATGGGAGCAACTGCTGCTGATCGTGGCAGGCGCTTTCCTGATAGCAGTCATGAGAATCGCCACACGCGGCTGAGAAGAGACGGCAGGGGTGCGACGCCCTCTGAATTTATGCCGTCACGATCTCGCTGAAGTCGGCGATGCCGGAAAAACCGCTGAGCACGCTGTGAATCAGCCCAAGATGCGCACCTCGCAGCGCCGGATCGGAATCGAGCACCATCACCTTGTCGAAGAAGAGATCGACCGCGGGGCGCAGCGTGGCGATCAGAGCCAGAGCCTCACGATACGAGCGATCTTCGCGCAGCGTCGCCACCTCCGGCGCCAATGCGGCGGCAGCATCCAGAAGCCGCTGCGCTTCAGGGGCAAGCTTTGCACTCGTGGGCGAACCAAGCTCGAAGCCCTTTTCATCGGCTTGGCGAAGAATGTTCTTGATGCGCTTGAAAGCTGCTGAAATCGCAGCAAAATCATCGGAGCCGCGCACGGCGGTCAACGCTTCAGCGCGCGCAATCGCATCATGGACGTCATCGGCGCCGGCGGCCAGCACGGCGTTCACGACGTCATAGGCAAAGCCACGAACGTCCTTCAAATAAAAATTCAGCCGCTCGCGCAGGAAGGCCGCAACCTGCTCCCGATTGGAGTCGGCAGCGCCGCTGGCATCCACTACGTCCGCCAGCGTCAGCGGCAGCTCCGACTCAGCCAGAATCTTCACGATGGCATTGGCCGCGCGGCGCAGAGCGAAGGGATCCTTGGAGCCGGTGGGCGCATTGCCGATGCCGAACATGGCGGTGATGGTTTGAATGCGATCGGCAAGGCCCAGCAACTGGCCCTCGACGGAGACAGGAATGTTGTCCTCAGTCGAGGCCGGAATGTATTGCTCATAGATGGCGAGCGCCGCCCGCTCGCCCACTGCCTGCGCCCGCGCATAGAGACCGCCGATGATTCCCTGCAACTCGGTGAACTCTTTCACCAGCTCTGTGGTCAGGTCCGTCTTGGCCAGCTCAACGGCCTTGCGCAGCGCCGCCTCGTCGAAGCTGACACCCGCCGATTTCACCGCCGCGGAGAGTGCCCGCGCCACGGCAAGGTTCGCCTCAGTCTTCCAAAGGTAGCTGCCCAGCTCCTTCTGGAAGGTGACATGTTCGAGGCTCGCCACGCGCTCCGCGAGCGGCGCCTTCTGGTCGAAGTCCCAGAAGAAGCGCGCGTCCTTAAAACGCGCCCGCAGCACGCGGGCATTACCGTGGCGGATAATCGCGCGGCCCTCGTCGTCCACCTGAGTGTTGAGCACGGCCAGGAAGTGCGGCGCGAGCTTGCCGTTGGCATCCTCCACGGCAAAGTACTTCTGGTGGTCGCGCATCACCGTGACCAGCACCTCTTCCGGCAGCGCCAGGTACTCCGGCTCAAAGTCACCGAGCACGACCGTGGGCCACTCGGTGAGGTGAACGACCGTTTCGATCAGCGCCGCGTCCTCGCGCCATCGCGCTCCGGCTACTGTGCGGGTAGCTGCATCCAGCGCCTTGCGAATACTCTGCCGGCGCTCGGCCACATCCACGACAACCTTGGCCGCGTGCAGGGCTTTGGAGTAGTTGCCAGCCGCATCAATCACGACAGGACGGTCGCCGTTGAGAACGCGGTGGCCGCGGCTGATGTTGCCTGCGGCGATTCCCGCGATCTCCAGCGGGACGTTGGCCGAATCCAACAGCGCCACCACCCAGCGCACCGGCCGCACAAAACGCTCCGGCTTACCGGCGCGCCAGTACATATTCTTGGCCCAATAAATCGCGAGCGCTTCTTTCGGCAACTCCGCCGCAAGCAGCTCCGCCGCGGCACGGCCCTGCCGCTTGATCCTTGCACCGACATACTCGCCCTTCGGCGTGGCGACTTTTTCGAGAGCCTCCACAGATACGCCGGCTTTTTTAGCAAAGGCCTGGGCCGCCGCCGTCGGAGCATCATCCTTGAAGGCCACCTTCCACGAGGGACCGGTCATCTGCTCTTCAGTGTCGGCCTGCGCAGCCAGCACACCTTCAGCCAGCACGGCCAGCCGCCGCGGCGTGGAGTAAGTCGTTACCCTGACGCCGTTCGCGAGCAACCGCTCGCGCGTCAGCAGATCCTTTACCCGCTGGCCCAGCTCGGCCTCAGCACCGGCAATCATGCGGGCCGGGACTTCTTCCAGCCCAATCTCCAATAAAAAGTCAGCCATAGTGTTTAGTTCTTTCTGCGTGCAAAACCAATCGTTGGTGGCAGGTGCTTTCAGCTTTCCCCGGTAACTCGCAGCGCATCAACTCCTAACCCAAAAACTGAAAGCTGAAGGCTGAGAGCTGAAGGCTAGCAGCCAGAAGCTGCCTCCTGCTGTTGCGCATACGCCCTGGCCACGCCGACGGCAAGGGCACGGATGCGGCCGATAACGCCTACGCGCTCGGTAACGCTAATCGCTCCGCGCGCGTCGAGCAGGTTGAACAGATGCGAACATTTGAGCGCCAGCTCATAGGTGGCCAGGAGCGGGAAGCGGCGCTTCTCCGCGGCGTTCGCGTCTTCCCGCGCGAACAGGACGCCGGCCTCGCCGAGCAGTGCGTGCGCCTCGGCCTCGTAGCTGTTGAAGTGATCCCAGAGCCGGGGCACGTCGGCGCGCTCGAAGTTGTAGACCGAGAACTGCAACTCCTCGGCCAGGCGTACATCGCCATAAGTGACCGCTGTGCCGGTTTCGGGATCGCGCGCCCACACGATGTCGTAAATCGAATCGACGTCCTGCAGGAAGGCCGCGATGCGCTCCATGCCATAGGTCAGTTCGGCGCAGATGGGGTCCAGATCCTGCCCGCCGCACTGCTGGAAGTAGGTGAACTGCGTGATTTCGAGGCCGTCCAGCATCACCTGCCAGCCCACGCCCCAGGCGCCGCCCGCAGGCCACTCCCAGTTGTCCTCTTCAAACTTCAGGTCGTGCTGACTCAGGTTGATACCCATGGCTTCGAGCGACTGAAGATAGAGTTCCTGGACGTTTTCCGGCGGGGGCTTGAGGATGAGCTGGAACTGGGTGTGCTTGTAAAGGCGGTTGGGATTTTCGCCATAGCGGCCGTCGGCAGGGCGGCGCGAAGGCTGCGCATAGCCGACTTTGTAGGGCTTGGGACCAAGCACGCGAAGGAAGGTCTCCGGCGCCATGGTGCCCGCGCCGACTTCGACGTCATAGGGCTGCTGCAGTACGCATCCGCGCGCCGCCCAAAAGCCCTGCAAGCGGAAGAGCAAATCCTGAAACGTAAGTGCGGAGGGAGTCAACATAGGGGTTGATTGGGTTGTCGGCACAGAAAACTCTCTCTAAACGGAACTCGCCTATTAGTTTATCAGCCAGGAGAAGAAAACCGCGGAGTTCGGATATGCAGGTGAGATCCGATCAGTCCTTAGTTCATAAGAACCCTCGCCACGGGTTTAGCGCCCGTCCATCGCCGCAGCTCTTCGCTTATAAAAATTTGAACTGCTTTTGTTCACTTCCGCCACCGGTAGCACATATGCGCTGCTAGGCCGCCTAGATCTGGAAACAGAACAGCGCGGTTTATTCCCAATTGATCCAATTTTTGGATCAACCCTGCGGCCGCGCGAGATGGGATATTAATCCTGCAAAGCCTTACATCTTTTATCTTGCGTCCGGCCCTAACGCCTCGGGCAAGGGAGGTTCTCGCAAGATCCTTGGTCGCACCGAATACTACAAAACGGGCTCCCTGAGAACTCAATCTGGCATCGACGTGCGGGGGTTCGATTGCCATCGGGAGTCGATGCCGCACGCCTGTTCCAGCGAAAGCATCTTCGAGATCAGGAAGGAACTTTTCGGCTTCTTGCCAATCGGGCAGCATTGGACCTTCGAGACCTCTAAACTGGCTCTTGTTGAGCCACCACGGGTCAAGGATCCAGACGGCGAAGTCACAAGTCAGCCCTTTCTCAAGATGGTGTTCCAATGCGAAGAATAGCGCAACGAGGGGATTGATTGTCCAATCCAGAAGGCGAGTCGGTACGCCGTAGTGTTGCATTAAGAAATACCAATCCCATTTGTTTTTTGGAGCGGTTGGGCCAATGATTTGAATCGCTGCGCTCTGGAACTCATGCCGAAGCTCCTTCTCATCTGCCGTGGTGAAAAATTCAGATCTATAAATCTTTGGAATTAGCCCCCACGATGAATCGCCTTGTCCGCGGAACCAAGGAGGTGCCTCGTCGCCAACACACTTGGCATCGTCGTTAATCCAATGTTTGCGAACTTCCTCGACGAGCTTCAAGAACGTTTGTAACTTACCGTCGGAATCCAGAACCTGATATCGCACGAATCTACTTTATCGCTTCGGTTTGCGTTTTCGTCAGATATCTCACCGTCATCCCCCTACTAGCCACGCCCCTGCTTGTTTAAGTGGGGCTTGCAACTCTTGCAGTAGCCATGTGCACCCCGGCGAACGCTAACACGCGCGGCTGACTGAAATTATTCAGCTTCAAAGAGCGATTTGGCGAGGCCTGACTGGCGGATGATGCTCTGGAGAGTGCCGCGCCGGAGTGCGTCGTGGAGCGGCACAGGGACGGTGACCGTGCTCCCCTCTGTTTGCAACTGCATGATGCGATGACTGCCCCGCTGGCGTACCGCGACGAATCCGTGCTGTTCGAGAATCTTACAGACTTCAGCGCCGGAGAGAACCCGCAATCTACCCAACGGGCACCTCGACCTGGGTGACGAAAACCTCGCCGTGCAGCCGGCGCGCAACCTCAGATGGAGAGGCAGTCTCGAAAAAGAGCGTCAGGGCTTCGACAAGATTGGCGCGCGCCTCCTCAATGGTTGAACCCTGGCTTGCGATATCGAGTTCCGGGCACAAGGCGACAAAGCCGTCGTCTTCGCGCTCGATAATGGCCGTCATCCGCTGCGGGCTGGGCATATTCGGATTCTACGCCATCCGTGATCGTGCGGTGTGTTCGGCGTTCCTTCGGAAAACCTACCCGCTCAGGCGGGCCAGCGCTTCGGCTGAGCGCAGCTTGCGCTCCAGGTGGCGCTCCAGCGATTGCAGCGTGAAGCGGCGCAGGTCCTGCGCGCGGCGGCGGGGCCAGGGTTCGGCGGCAAAGGCCGAGACCGGCGCGCGCAGCATCCGTTGTGCAAGGTTCCACGAGTCGGCCGACAGCACGCTGGAAACGCCATTGTAATGAAGCTCGCAGAAGAGGCCGTCACTGAAGTTGTTGAAGCTGGCTTCACCGGCCTTGAGCGGCTCGCCACAGGTAGTGCAGCGGGCGACGTCGGGCAGCAGGCCCATCAGCCGCGTCATCCAGAGCTGGAAATAGGTGAGCGCCATCCACGGCTGGACAAAATCCGATTCGGCGGCCCTGGTCTGCTCCAGCACCGAGACCGCCAGCCGGAAGACCGTCTCCTGCGGGTCGCGCTCGGGCAGGGCTTCATCGAGCACCTCGGCGAAGAAGCTGAGCACGGTCATGCGCGCCTGATCGACGGGCGCGGCCAGCGGCGAGCGGATGATCTCCAACTGGTCGAGGCGCCCCAACTCCTGGCCGGGCCGCTCGGCAAACCAGGCGCGGGCCACGGTCATCGGCTCCAGCGCGCCGCCAAAGCGCTTGCGGCTCTTCAGCGCCGACTTTGCCACGGCGCGCAGCCGACCGTAATCGCGCGTAAACAGGCTCACGACCAGATCGGCCTCCTGGAAGGGCCAGGTACGCAAGACCACGGCTTCTGAGGTGAGTACGCCCATGCGGTTCTATCATCGCACTGGAGAAAGAGATCCATACGCGCAATCGATACGCGCAACCGGCCCCAGACGCAAAACGCGCATCCCGCCTGAGCAGGATGCGCGCTTCAAAAAGGGCCTCGGCTGACGAGGAGCGGAGGAGCGGTTAGCGCCCGTAGTGCGCAGCGTTCTTCTGCGCAAAGTGGGCCCACTTCTCTGGCAGGTCATCGAGCGCGAAGATGGCCGATACCGGACAGGCCGGCACACACGCACCGCAGTCGATACACTCAACCGGGTCGATGAACAACTGGTCGGTCTCGGCGAAGCCGTCTTCGTCCTTCTTGGGGTGGATGCAATCGACTGGACAGGCGTCCACACAGGCGGTGTCCTTGGTGCCGATACAGGGTTCTGCAATCACATAAGCCATCTGGAATCTCTCCGGGGAGTCTAGACTTCTCGACGCTGATAGTAGCACACGGGCCCCCACTGACGGGCCAAATTCCCGCAAGTGTGTTTTGCGATGCGGGAAGTAGTAAAACAGGCGTCAGGATTCAGGGGGCAGGGATCAGGGATCGATCTGGTTCGGGCTTTTCGAAGCGCCGGGTTTCAGTGGGTCGCGAAGGGCGTATGGTTTCTATGGATTCCTTTTGCGATTTGCGGCGCGGGCCTGGGCGAATTCCGCCGGCGTGGGAATGGGCGAAAGGCCGCGCCCGGCAAACATATCGCTGAAGAATCCCAGCAGTTCGTCGTGAATCAGCCCGTTCGACGCGAGAACCTCGCGGCTGTCGAGCCGGACGTAGTCCCCGGAAAAGCCGGTGACGCGCCCCCCGGCTTCCTCGACCAGCAAAATGCCAGCCGCCGTATCCCAGGGATTCAGGTTGAACTCCCAAAATGCATCCACGCGGCCGCAGGCGGTGTAGGCCAGGTCAAGCGCCGCTGAACCCGCGCGGCGCACGCCGTGGGAGCGCAGGGTGAACTCCTGGTAGAAGTGAATATTGGGATTCGTATGCCGCTTGTGGCTGGGAAAGCCGGTGGCCAGGAGTGACTCGGCAAGCTGCCGGTTCCGCGAAACATGGATCGGCTTGCCGTTGAGCCATGCGCCGCGGCCGCGCTCGGCGGTGAAGAGCTCGTTCCGAAGCGGATCGAAGATGACAGCAGCCACAAGCGTTCCGTCCTCGCCGGGCGCGACTCCCTGTGGCCGGTGCTCCAGGCCAAGCGAAACGCAGAACTGTGGAAAGCCGTGGGCAAAGTTGGTGGTGCCATCGAGCGGATCGACATACCAGCGGTACTCGTGTTCCAACCGCTCCCGTGTGCCCTCTTCGCCGTAAATGCCGTGGTCAGGAAAGACCTCGCTCAGGCGGCTGCGGATCAGCTTTTCCACGGTCCGGTCAGCCACTGTAACCAGATCGACGTCGCCCTTGTATTCGGTCTCGACACCCTGCGCGAAAAACTCGCGCAGCCTCGCACCCGCTTCGTGAGCGACCTCTGAGGCTCCGGGCACCCAAACCAGTTCCACAGCAGAAGCAGGGTTCGCAATCTCGCTCACAACCCTGCCTCGACCCTGGACGATTCAGCATGCATACTAGGACGCGAAATTGGCCGGCGGCCCATCTCGGTAATTGTCCGGATCTGGTGCTTGTAGATGAAGAGGTTGGGCTGGCCTTCGCGCGTCAGCCGCAACATACCATCGTCAAAGTACTCGATCCAGCCGCGCACGGTCTCTCCATCGCGAAGCTTGATGGCAACATTAACCTGGCGGTCGCTCAAGGAGCGGAGATAAAGTGCTTCCTGACCGGTTTCGCCGGGCGGGGGCGTCTTGGATCGGCGTCGGGATGAAAACGGGGGATTCATACTTTCATTGTAGATGCGCTTTTTTGCCAATGTGCTGGCCTGCTGCCGCTTTTCGTGTGACCCGCGCATCAAAAAACACCCGCTCAGAACGTCGCAGGCCGCAAATCGCGGCCGTCACGCCTGCCGTGCTATCCAAACTGCGGCACGTAGGGGAACGCGGTAATCTGACCGCGGAATGCGGGCTCCCAGCGGCCGGGGATGGCGGTGCCGCAGCGCGGGCAGTTACCGTCGGCGGTCAGATGGTACCCGCAAACGCGAAAACCGCGGCGTTCTATGAGCAGCGCTCCGCAACCGTGGCAGTGGGTATTTTCGAGGTCGCCGGTTTGGCCGGGGAGATTACCGGCATAGACATAATGCAGGCCAGCCCGACTGCCAATGCGCGCCGCTCGCTCCAGCGTCTCCGCATCGGTATCCTCCGGATCGGTCATCCGGTAATCCTTGTGGAACGCGGTGACGTGCCACGGAATATCGGGCGAGACGCCCGCCAGAAACTCCGCCATGCTGGTGAGTTCCTGGTCGGAGTCGTTGAATCCCGGGACGATCAATGTGACAACTTCCACCCAGAAGCCCATCGCGTGGAGGCGTCGAATCGTGTCGAGAATCGGCTGCAGGCGGCCGCCGAGCTGATGATAATGCTGCTCGTCAAAGCTCTTCAGATCAACCTTGTACAGATCAACCCAGGGACGCAGGTATTCGAGTACTTGGGGAGTGCCATTACCATTCGATACGAATCCGGTCGCCAACCCGGCAGCCTTAGCCTCCTTGAAGATAGCCACGGCCCACTCTGCGGTAATCAGCGGCTCATTGTAAGTGCTTACCAGTACGCGGGCGCCCTGCTTTTGCGCCTGCTGAACCATCTGCTCGGGAGTGATGGCCAGCGGCCGCACTCCGGCGTGGGAATCACGCAGCGCCTGCGAGGTGACCCAATTCTGGCAGTAGGGACAATGCAGATCGCATCCCAGCATACCGAAGCTGTATGCAAGAGCGCCGCTATACGCGTGAAAGAAGGGCTTCTTTTCAATCGGGTCGCACTGCACCCCGCTCACGTATCCCCACGGAGCATAGAGCGTTCCGCCACGATTGAAGCGGACTTTACAAACGCCCGCTTGTCCGTCGGCGATACGGCAGCAATGTCCGCAGGCATAGCAGCGGACCCGGTTACGATCCAGCTTTTCGTATAAATCCCCTGCTGCCTCGCTGGCTTGCCGGTCGAGAATCTCCTTGAGGGCTGGCATAAGAAACACTCGTCTTCGCGAACGCGGCCCCACGCCAGGGGCCTTGCTCCACTAATCTGACAGCATTTTGGGCTTGCCGCTCTGTAGAGTCAACCCCCGGGATAAGCTCTTGGCGGTCTTTCATTTTTGCAGCAGTACCCATTCAGGAGCATTCACCCACGTTGATGTTGGCAGAGGATAGGCCGCTTTGGGCGGGACCACAGGTCTCACGGCTCCGATCCCGTTGAATCGCTGTAGTATCCCGGGCGATTGCGAATGATGAAAGATCCCGGGGCGGCCCTTGGAACGGTCACCACCACGCGGTGGAAGTCGACTCCCGGCTTCTGGTGCTTCGGATAGTAGCCCAGCAGATACTGTGTGCGCAGATCCTCGCTGACCATCTCAAAGGCCTTGTCGAGCCCGACCTCGCTCACATAGAAATGCTTGCCGCCGGTCTGCTCGGCCAGGGTAATGAGCGCGTGCTCACCGCCGATGTCGCGCCCGGCGCTCGCCTCAATCGGCACATCGATAATGCTGTAAATGATGACCTCATTGCGGAGGGCCTCCTCCAGGGCTTTCTCATAGGTGGCGCCCATCCCGGTGTCGCCGCCATCTGAGACCAGCACCAGTACCTTGCGGCCGTCTCTTTTGCCAAGCTGTTGTGATCCGTACACGACAGCGTCGTAGAGAGCTGTCGCCCAACCTCCGCGCAACTGCTTCAGGCCGCGATCAATCTGAGCGACCTTATTGGTGAACGGCGTTAGCGGACGCACATCGGTGGCAAACTGAAGCAGGCTCATCTGATCCTGCGGGCGCAGGATGACCTTCGCAAAGCGGCGCGCGGCGTTGGCCTCCTCGCTCATGTCCTTGCGCACGCTAAGGCTGGTGTCGATCGCCAACGCCAGATTCAGCGGCATCTCAGAGTGGCGTTCGAAGATCGCGATAGTCTGCGGCCTGCCATCCTCGAACAACGCGAAATCCTGGCGCGTAAGGCCGCCCACGACGGCGCCATTCGGGTCGGTCACGCTGACAAAGACATTGACCAGCTTCACGTTCAGACGCAAAGTTGTATCCTGCGCCGCCAGCACGAGGGGCGCCAGAACAAAGAGCGCACCGCAGCCTGCGCGGCAGCAGAAGCCCGCAATTCCACGGCGATTACGCGCCATCCGGAACCTCCGGCGCATCCACCGTCAGGCTAGCGGGAAATGGCTCACCGGGCGCCCACACGGCTCCATCCGCAAAGGTCTCCTTCTTCCAGATCGGGACGGTCTTCTTCAGGGTGTCGATCAGCCAGCGGGAGGCATCAAAGGCCTGCGCACGGTGCGCCGAGGCCACTACGATCAGTACGCTGGTTTCGCCGATATCCAGACGTCCCAGGCGGTGAACCAGGGTTACGTGGCGCACGCCGAATTTCTGGCGCGCCTGCCGCGCAAGATCACGCATCTGCCGCACTGCCATCTCTTCGTAGGCTTCGTAGTCAAGATAGAGCGTCTGGCGGCCGCGCGAATGGTTGCGGACGATGCCGTCAAAAACAACAACCGCGCCGTCCTCACCTTGCTTGGCAGCGGCTACCAGGCGATCAGATTCGATGACTTCACGTGTCAGCGCAACGACAAGATCGGAGTCTTCATTGCTCGATTCGGTTGGGTGCGAGCTTCCCCCTGAAACCGGCGGCAGCAGTCCCACTTCGTCGCCATCATGCAGGGCATGCTCTGCCGTGGCATATTCGGCATTCACACTGACTGCAATCGCACGCAAAAAGGCGCCGCGTTCAGGCAGACCTTTAGCCACCTGCTCAAGCAGGTGCGCGACAGAGTCGCCCTCCGCCAGCTCCACTGTAACGGCCGACGAGCCCAGCCAATCCTTCAAGATCCCAAAGGGAAGAACTCGCACCTGCATCACTGGTAAAAGGATACTGCCTGCAAGTTAGACGCGGGGGCGAGATTTAAATGACGAATGCGGATAGAAAACCATGATCTGGTTCGGCATGACTGCGATCTGGTCGGCAGGCCTGCGGATCCCAACGCAAATAAACGCGCCTCCCGGCTTCATCCCAAGCTACCGGGCGGGGCGGAATCACGTGGACACAGCCTTCAGAGGCACAGCGCTTTGTGTCTCTTCGCGGTTGCGCTTACGCCACAGTACTGACGGCAAGTTCGGCCGCGGCCGGCTCCGTCTCCGGCCGCGTTTTCAGGTTCGGCAAAGCCACGGCCAGCACATCTTCGATGCGGCTGGCGTAGTGCACATCCACGCCCTCAATCATGGCTGGAGTCAGGTCCTCTTCCACGTTCTGGCGGTTTTCGGCGGGGAGAATGATGGTTTTCACTCCGGCCCGCCGAGCCGCCAGAAACTTTTCCTTGATGCCGCCCACCGGCAGCACGTTGCCGCTAAGCGTGATCTCGCCAGTCATGGCCGTCAACTGGCGCACCGGCGTGTCAGTCAGGAGCGAAACCAGCACCGTAGCCATGGTGACGCCGGCCGAAGGTCCATCTTTGGGGATGGCGCCCGCCGGTATGTGGATGTGCAGGTCTATCTCCTTTGTGAAGTCCTCGGATAGACCAAGGCTCGTGGCGTTGGAACGGACCCAGGTCAGCGCGGCCTGCATCGACTCCTGCATCACCTCGCCGATCTGGCCGGTCATGGTAAAACCGCCCTTGCCCTTCATCTTGTTGGCCTCGATGAAGAGGATGTCGCCGCCGGCCGGCGTCCAGGCCAGACCCACGGCCACGCCGGGACGCTTGACCCGCTCGGCCACCTCGGTTTCCACGCGTACCTGGATTCCGCCCAGGAACTCCTTGATCACTTCGTGCGTGACGATGAGCTTCTCGGTATGCCCCTCGACGACCCGCCGGGCTTCCTTGCGGCAGATGGTGCCGATCGTCTGCTCCAGCTTGCGCACACCGGCCTCGCGCGTGTAGTGGCGCGTGATGTAGCGGACCGCATCCTCAGGAAACTCGATCTGCTCCGGCGTGATGCCGTTCTCCCTGATCTGCCGCGGAATCAGATAGCGGTTGGCAATATGCAGCTTCTCCTCCTCGCTATAGCCCTGCAGCGGAATAATCTCCATGCGGTCCTGCAGCGGCGGCGGCACGGTGTCGAGCATGTTGGCCGTGCAGATAAAGAGCACTTTCGAGAGGTCAAAAGGCACGTCCAGATAGTTGTCGCGGAAGGTGCAGTTCTGCTCGGGGTCGAGCGTTTCCAGCAGCGCCGAGGCCGGGTCGCCGCGGAAGTCGCGGCCCAGCTTGTCGACCTCGTCGAGCATCATCACCGGGTCGTTGGTCTCGGCCCGTCGGATGCTCTGGATGATCTGGCCCGGCAGCGCACCAATGTAGGTGCGCCGATGGCCGCGGATCTCCGCCTCGTCATGCATGCCGCCCAGCGAGATGCGCTGGAATTTGCGCCCCAGGGCACGCGCGATCGAACGGCCGAGGCTGGTCTTGCCCACCCCCGGAGGCCCCACAAAGCACAGAATCGGCCCCTTCATGTCGGGCTTCAGCTCGAGCACGCTCAGATAATCCAGGATGCGGTCCTTCACCTTCCGCAGCTCATAGTGGTCCTCGTCCAGAATCTCCCTTGCTTTGCCAATGTCGATCTTTGTGCCCGAACTCTTGGCCCAGGGCAGGATCGCCAGCCACTCGATGTAGTTGCGGGTGAGTGAATAATCGGCGGCCATCGGGGACATGCGCGAAAGCCGGGAAAGCTCCTTCATCGCCTCTTTCTTCACGTCCTCGGGCATGCCGGCGGCTTCAATCTTCTGGCGCAGGTCCTCGATCTCGCGCTGCCCCTCGTCCTGCTCACCCAGCTCCTTCTGAATGGCCTTCAATTGCTCGCGCAGATAGTAGTCGCGCTGCGACTGTTGCACCTGGTCCTGCACCTCGCTCTGGATCTTCGAGCGCAGCTGCTGCACCTCAATCTCCTTGGCGAGGTGCTTGTTCAACTGCTCCAGCCGCTCCTGAACGGACGGCGCTTCCAGCAGGTTCTGCTTGTCGTCGGTGGTCAGGAAAGGTAGCGAGGAGGCGATGAAGTCAACCAACCTGGCAGGTTCCTCGATATTCGCGGCGATCGTCCGCAGTTCATCGGAGAGCGTCGGGGACTCAGCCACAATCTGCTGGAATTGCTCGACAACATTGCGCACCAGGGCTTCAATGCCCGAGCTCGGCGCCGGCTCAATCTCCTCCAGCGTCTCGACTTCGGCCACCATGAATGGCTCGGTCTGGTCGTAACGCACCAGCCGCACCCGCTCCGTTCCTTCGGTGAAGACGAAGCGGCTCTGATTGGGCATGCGCACCACCTTGTGCACCGTGGCCAGCGTGCCAACTGTATGCAGATCAGCGGGTTGGGGAGAATCCAGGCGGGGATCGAGTTGCGCCGCAACCACAATGGTGCGCTCTTCACCCAGCGATTCAATTAACTGGATAGAGCTCTCGCGGCCTACTGTAAGTGGTAGTACAGCATGGGGAAACAGTACGGTGTCCCGGACCGGCAGGACGGGAACCCGGCGCAGGGGACCGCCCCTGCCGGACGAATTCTGGGAATGCCGAGATGAGGATGACCGATTTTGCATTGAGTGTCCTTTTATCAAGTTTCCTTCATTAGACAACGCAGGTCATGCAAAAGTTTCAGGAAGCAGTACGTCTCCTTTGCCCGCATTGACTCTTCCAGGCCCGCCGGTTCCTACGGTCCTTCATTCATCCCGGGCCTTGTTCCCCCCGCTGGCCTGAACGGCAAGGCTCAATTTCGGTCTGGCAACAGCAAGAAACATGAAGTACCTGCCCCCGGCGCACGGCCTCAGCAATTGTCTGATTGGCCGAAAGCAGTGCTGCTCCAGAGGACTATCGGCCAAAGCTGCCGGAAGGTGAGACGTGCGGGCTGGTGCAAAGAGAGCTTCAGACCGTGAGTTGCGCGAGCACGGAAGACGGTAACCCGGCGGGCAACCAGAAGCTCGCCTTCTGTGCGAGCTTCTGACAGTGGTATATCTATTTGAGATCGGAACGATCTTCCTCATGCTGGAGGGCCGATTCGATATGCTCCCAGAGATCCTCGGGCGGTTCCACGCTGGGAAACAACTGGCGGGCAGCCTCGGCGATAGTTTCCAGGTCAGCCAGCAAGGCACGGCAAAGCTCGCAGCTCAGCACATGCGGATGGATCGCGACGTTCTCGCCGGCGCCGATCAGGTCGGGTAACTGGGCCTGGAAATCGGCGCAGCTCAGGCTTTTGGGATCTTCGGTCATGGCCGCGTCTCCTCCGAGGCTTGCGCGCGCAGCGCATCGCGCAATTTCAGCCGCGCTTTGTGCAACTGCGACTTGCTGTTTCCGATGGAACAATCGAGCATGGAAGCTATCTCATTATGCTCATAACCTTCCACGTCGTGGAGAATGAAGATGAGCCGGTATCCCGTGGGCAGGTCATTGACAGCGCGCTCCAGCGCCAGCCGGTCAATAGCACCGGTAAGGGTGAGATCAGGAGCGCCGAAGCTGCGTCCGGGCCCCTCATCGGGCGTGGGATCCATGGCTTCATCCAGCGAAATCAGGGAGAGTCCCTTCTTGCGCAGCTGCATCAGCACAACATTGACCGCCAGCCGGTGCAGCCATGTGGAAAAAGCCGAGTCGCCACGGAAGGTGGCGATCTTGCGGTGCAATTGAAGGAAGGCCTCCTGGGTCAGGTCTTCGGCTTCCGCAACATTCCCCACCATGCGAAGACAAAGAGAGTAGATGCGTCTTTTGTGGAGGGAGTAAAGTTGTGCGAAGGCGTGGTGATCGCCTGCCTGAGCACGGGCAAGAATATCGCCGTCAGCGGAATTGGAAGATCCCACCGGCGCGGGAGGCGTGACCGGCGCGGTTGGGGCTGGGGAAATCATCTCTTCTTCGCCACCTGCTGGAGTCGAGTCCGGTAGTTGGGTGGGGAACCGGGAATTAGGCATGCGCGTCCTTCACTCTAGCATTTAAAACTGGGTGCTGCACCAGGCTTCCAACCTCGTTAGTATAAGGGTAAGCGGTCAAATTGTCGGAGATTCGGCGGAAAAGAACCGAAGCCAGCGAGTTGTGGGCTTCCGACTCAATGCGGTCTTCGTCAGACAAATGGGGTGTAATCCCCGTATTTTCTTGGGAGAACGGTATTGCGGTTTAAGCCCGGAGGGACGCGCGGCGGACGCCGGAACCTCCAACAGCAGATCTTCGTTGCTGAGGTGATTCGGAACGGGATCTTGCTAGCGTGTGCCCTTATCATCGCGGATGTTTGCTGGGGCCAAAATCCGGGAATGAATTCCGCCGCCATCTTAAGCGCTCCCGCGATGACCAGCGCGGCAAAAATGCAGAAGACGCCCCTGCCCCCAGCGCTACCCGAGACTCCTCTCTATCAATGGCAGGGCTTGCCGGTGCTTAGCATCTCCTTTGAAGGAGTATCAGCCAGCCTGTTTGAGCCGCTTCGAGCCCCCCTGGCGCAGGCAGTCGGCAAACCTTTGACGGCGGCAAACGTCAGAAGGAGTTTGCGCCAGCTCTTTGCCACCGGCCTTTACGAAACTCTGGCAGTGGAGGGCACGCGCGAACCCGGTGGTGTGCGCCTGATCTTTCGCGGTGAGCCGCGCATGTTCATCGGCACAGTGGACGTCGATGGCGCGAAAGGCTCTACCATGAATTCCCAACTGAAGACGGCAAGCCAGCTTGCGGCGGGGACGCGCTTCACGCAGGCGAAGGTGGACCGCGCCCTCCAGCAGATGCGCGCCACGCTGGCCGAAAACGGCTACTTTGAGCCGAAGATCGACTACAAGCTGTCACCGCATCGCGATGAGCAGCTTATGAATATTGCGTTTCAAATCACCTCCGGACCGCGCGCCCGCGTCGGCAAGGTGGATGTCACGGGAGAGTCGGGCTTGAGCGTGAAGGAATTTCAGCATCATGCCCATTTGAAGACCGGGGCCCAGGTCGACCACGATACGGTAAACCGCGCACTGAGCGGCGTTCTCAAGCATTATCAGAAGCAGAAGCGGCTCGAAGCCGATGTCAAGCTGGCATCCCAGCAGTACGCCACCAGCAACAGGCGGATCCAATACAACTTCTCCGCCAACCGCGGACCTACCGTCACCATCGAGGTGGAAGGCGCCAGCATCGGGAAGGACGAACTCAAGCGGCTGATCCCTGTCTATGAGGAAGGTACTGTCGATGAGGACCTTCTGAATGAAGGCAATCGTCATCTTCGCGATTTTTACCAGCGCAAAGGTTACTTCGACGTGAAGGTGGACCACAGGCGGCTATCCCCTGACCCCAACCATGTGATCATCATTTTTGTGGTGCGGCTGGGGCCACGGCGCCGCGTGGAAAAGGTTTCGGTTACGGGAAACCGTTACTTTGACTCGGCCACCCTCAAAGAGCTGTTGAACGTTCACCCTGCCAGTACCCTCAACCGCCACGGCGACTACAGCCAGGCCCTTGTTGCCGCGGACGTCAATGCGCTGCAGGCCGTCTACCAGAACAACGGCTTCGCAGACGTGAAGGTCACGCCCGAGATCAGTGCTCCTGAACGTGGGGAGCCATCTGGAAAATTCGGTAAGACAGCCCCGCTCGATGTGGTCTACCGGATCGACGAAGGCCAGCAAACGCGTGTCGGTACGGTGACCATTCAAGGAAACGATCACATACCGGCAAACCAGCTTACGCCGCTGCTGAACACCATCGCAGGCCAGTTGCTCTCACCCCAGAATCTGGCCGGGGACCGTGACACGCTGCTCACTGACTATTTGAGCCACGGATTCGACCAGGTACGCGTGGACGTTCACCAGCAGACGCAATCTGGCGATCCGCATAAAGTCGACGTGACATTCAACGTCATCGAGGGACCGCAGATCTTTGTGCGCAAAGTGCTCCTCACCGGCTTGCACTACACGCGCCCGCAAACCGTGAAACGCCTGATTACGCTGCATCCGGGAGACCCGCTCGATGCCACGGCTCTGACACAAACCCAGCGTAATCTCTATGATCTTGCGCTCTTCAACGAAGTCAATGCGGCCATCCAGAATCCCAATGGCGGCGACACGCACAAGACCATCCTGCTACAGGCAAGCGAAGCGCGCCGCTGGGCCCTGACTTACGGTCTGGGCTTCGAGACGCAGACCGGCCAACCCCAGAACAACTGCGCCGGCGCCTTCGCCGGGGGCGTAGCCTGCAATCCCAACGGCAAAACCGGCGTCAGCCCGCGCGTGCTCGCCGACATTACTCGCAACAACCTCTTCGGCCGCGAAATGTCGGCATCTCTGCAGAGCCAGTACGGACTGCTGGAACAGAGTATCAACTTCATCTATCAGATTCCGCACATCGAGGGAAACCAGAATTTCGGCTTTACCTTCACCGGAGGTTACGCCAACAGCCAGGATGTAACGACATATGTGGCCTCGCGACTGCAAGCCAGCACGCGCCTTACCGAAAGCTTTCTGAATCCGGGCTCTGTTCTCTCCAAAGGCAACACATTCATCTATGAATACGACTTTCGCAGAGTCAAAGTAGCGGCCAGCAGCTTGCAGGTCTTTCCGCAGGAGATTCCAGAACTGGCAGCCGCGGTGCGCGTTGCCGGCCCATCCATTACCTGGATTCGCGATACCCGCGACTCCGCTCTCGATTCCCGCCGCGGCACCTACACCACCTTCCAGGATTTCCTCTCCGATGCAAAGATGGGCGCCGAGGCGGAGTTCAACCGCATCGACGCATCGAACGCAAGCTACTACCCGTTTGACAAGGGGCGCTTTGTGCTGGCGCGCAACACGCGGTACGGCCAGGTGCGCACTTTCGGTACCGGGTCGGAAGGGCTGATCCCGCTGCCTGAACGGCTCTACGCCGGCGGCGCCATTTCTCTCCGTGGTTTCTCCATCAACGCGGCCGGCCCGCGTGACCCCGAGACCGGTTTCCCGATCGGCGGCGCCGGAGTCTTCGTCAACAGTACCGAATTGCGCTTGCCCCCGACGCCGCTGCCCGGGCTGGGCGATGACCTCAGCTTTGTGCTCTTTCACGATATGGGCAATGTCTTTGACACCCCGGGGGATATCTGGCCCAGCGCTCTGCGCATTCATCAGCCGCATCGCGATACCTGCAAGGTGCTTGCGAATCCGGATGACCCGAGCAGCTACATTCCCACCGGACCTACGAACTCGATCGGCCAGCAGGGGCAATGCAGCTTCAACTACTTCTCGCACGCGCCAGGGATTGGGGTGCGCTATCATACGCCCGTCGGGCCTATCCGGCTGGACTTCAGCTATAACCTGAATCCGCCCATTTACCCGGTAAATATCAACTACTCGCTCTCAGCGCCCCTCACGCCTTATTCGCAGCCGTATGTGGGAGAGGCGCAGCACTTCAACTTTTTCTTCAGCTTCGGGCAGACATTCTGATGAGCTTCCGCCCTCCAATCCGCCTCAAGGCCGAAGTGAGATATCCCTGCCTGTTGGGGCTGGCAATGGGTCTGCTCGTCTGCGGATCGGCGCCGGGAGTTTCCCAGGTTCCACCTTCCGCGTCTCCGGCGGTCCTTGACCGCACGGAAGCGGTGGTCAATAACCATGTCATCCTCGCCAGTGATCTCGACCGCGAGATGCAGCTCTCAGCTCTCGAGCCCATTCGCGGCGTACGCGGTGTCGTGACCCGCCAGCGCGCTCTTCAACTGCTCATCAGCCGCACGCTCATTCAGCAGCAGATTCGCCGGGAAGAAGCGCGGGCAGCCCAACCCTCACCGGCCGAGGTGCAAGCCCGCATCGCCGAGATCCGCAAGCAGCTCCCCGACTGTGCCCGCCGGGATTGCGCCTCAGATTCCGGTTGGCAGGCATTTCTGGCGTCGCGGGACCTGAGGCCGCGAGACGTGGAAACTTACCTGCGTAATCGGCTTGAGATTTTGCACTTCATCGAGCTGCGCTTTCGTGAGGGCGTTCAGATCTCCCGGCAGGAGATTGACGCCTATTATCGCAACACTCTTCTCCCTCAGTATCCACCCGGCGAAAAAGCTCCGCCTCTTGAAACTGTCTCTTCGCGGATTCAGGAGATTCTCCTCCAGCAGCGCGTCAACACACTCTTTTCGAATTGGCTCCAAAACCTGCGGCAACAGGGCGACATCGAGGTGCTCGACCCCTCGCTGGAGACTCCGGCAGCCGATGGCAGTTCCCAAAATGCCTCGCCGCAACGCCAGGGAAAGGGGGGCGCATGAGCGAATCCGGATCCAACCCGGCTCCCGCGGCTGGCCCGCATCGACGCAGCCGCCTGCGGCGCTTCTTTTTGCGGCATCTTCCTCTGAGTCTGGCCGGCGGGGCGCTTCTGCTCGCGATGGCGTTGACCGCCTTCTTTTTCTGGGCCAACTCGGCACAGTGCGAGCGGCTCGTCCGCCGATGGCTGATCGCCAAAGTGGAGACGATGACCGGCGGGCGCGTTGAGATTGCTTCGTTCCAGTGGCATCTGCTCCATCTGGAGGCTGATGCGCGCGGGGTGACGATTCATGGTCTTGAAGCTCCCGGCGAAGCGCCGTATGCGAGTATCGGAAACCTGCGCGTGCGGCTGAGCGTGCTGGGCTTCCTGAGTCCCAGGATTCTGTTAAGCGATCTTGATGTCTCCCAACCCAGCCTGCACCTGATCGTTTACATGGACGGTTCCACCAATCAGCCGCGGCCGCGCAGGCCCGCAAAACCGGGCAAGCCCCTGCTCGATACTCTCTTCGATCTGCGTGCCGGCCGCATCTCGGTCGAACAGGGAGTTCTGGACTACGAGAGCCGCGCCTCATCCTTCGACTTTCAGAATCGCAATGCGCCTCTCGATTTCAGCGCCCACGACGCTTCTCTGCGCCTGCGCTACGTCCCGGCCTCGGCGGGTAAACCCGAGAGCTTCAGGATCGAGGCCGGAGCGGCCGACTTGCACCTTACCAGGAGCGTGCCGCACAAAGAGCCGCAGTCCGTGCATGGCTACCTGCAAGCCACGCTGGATCTGACGCGTACTGCGGCCTACCTGCGCTCTTTGCGGCTCACATCTGAAAGCCGCGGCAGCCAGGATCGTTCTTTGGAAATCTCCGGGACGCTCATCAATTTCGCGAGCCCCCGCTGGCAAGCCAAGATGACAGGCGACCTCGATATGAGGTTGCTGGATCCGGTCACCGGCTACACCGCCGCGCCGGAGGGGATTGCGCGGCTGGACCTGAGCGGTGCCGGACGGGACGGGGTCTTTCGCATGGATGGCAATATTCACGTAGACGGTGGGGCATACGTCGGAACCGGAGTCACGGCAAGAGATATCCGGCTGAACGCGCATGTCCATGCTGACCCGGACCGTCTGCTCATCTCGTCGATCGCGGCGCAGTTCCGGCAGGGCGGCGAAATCGACGGCTCTGTCTCGCTGGATCATTGGCTGCGCCCGATTCCAGGCGCCCCGGTTCTCCGCGCAGGCGACCCGGCAACCGCGCATGCCGCCAAAGACCCTGCAACCTCAGTGCGGAAAGCAACCGTAACCCTCCCCATAAATGGCCAAGTGACGGCGCAGCTAAAGGACGTTGCGCTCGACACAGTTCTAGATCTCGTCAGTAAGCCGCCCTTTCAACGCCTTGGCTTCGACGCGTTCCTGAATGGCCCGGCCACGGCAACCTGGTCAGACGGCAATGTGCGGACATTGGCCGTCAGCGCGGCCTTGACCATGGGCCCATCCGGTCACGCCGCTGCCGGTGAAGTTCCGGCCAGCGGCGACATCGACGGTACCTACACGCAGCGTAACGGTTCCGTCGCATTGCGCAGCCTTGAACTCCATACCCCCGGCAGCACCCTGTCGGTTTCAGGAGGGTTGGGCGTTTACCCAATCACCAGCCCATCGTCGCTTGCAGTCGATTTTCATTCGTGGAATCTGGGCGAGTTCGATACCGTCTTGCGCAGCCTTGGCTTGAAAGGCAACGGCACCGCCGGTGTTGCGGCCTTGCCGGTGTCTCTGCATGGGGAAGCTGACTTTCATGGATCGTGGACCGGCTCGCTGACCGATCCGCACATCGCGGGAAATTTGAAAGCTACGCAAATAGCCGTTGAGATTCCGGCTGCGACGAAAGGTGGTTCTGGTCCCCTGCAAGCCGCCCAGACACGCTACTTTCACCTGGACTCTGCCGATGCCGAAGGCAGTTATTCAGCACAGCGGATCGCCATCACTCACGCGCAACTTGCGCGCGGACCGGCACGGATCCAGCTTCACGGCACACTGGATGGAATGCCGGGCAAAAAGCACGCGCTCAATGCCGGCTCGGTTCTGCATATGAGCCTCCAGGCCAGCAAGATTGGCGCCGACGATCTGCAGCCCTTCTTCAACCGGCGCCTGCCTTTCACCGGCACGATGAATGCGCAGATTCAGGCCGACGGTCCTTTGGGCTCGCCCGGCGGATCCGGGTGGGTTGCACTGGACAACGGCAGTATCTATGGCGAGCATGTGGCGCGCATTCGCGCTCAAGGCGTATTTGCCGGCCAGACCCTGAAGCTGACCTCTTTGACCGCGAACGAGGCATCGGGCAGCATTGCGGCTTCCGGCAGCTACGACGTCAAATCCCGGCGCTACCAATTGCAGGCCAAAGGCACAGGGATTGATGTCTCCCGGATCAAATGGCTTTCCGGGCAGGGAATGACGGCATCCGGCAAATTGGGATTTTCTCTCGCCGGCTCCGGTACGCTGGACAATCCGCAACTGGACGGGCGCGCGACATTCAGCGCGCTGAAGCTGAACAGCGAGATGCTGGGAACGTTGAAAGTTACGGCGCATGCCGTCAACCACACGGCCGAAGTCGGCGCCACTACGCAGGTGGAGGGCACAGCATTTGACCTCCACGCGCAAACGGCTCTGACCGGCGAGTATGAGACCCAGGCTCGAATTGTGTTTTCCCACTTCAATATTGGCGCACTGTTCAAACGGGCCAATGTTCAGGGCCTCACCGGCGAATCTTCGCTGGACGGGACAGTCAACCTGAGCGGCCCGCTGGCGCATCCTCGGCTATTTCGCGGCGAAGCCCGGTTACGGGAGATGGATGTAACGGTTGCAGGCGTACACCTGAAAAGCGAGGGCGGTGTCCATGCCATCTTAGCTGACGAGCGCGTGAGCCTAGATCCGCTGCACGTCACCGGCGAAGACACCGATCTGCGCGCGCATGGCTCCGTGATGCTTGCCGGCGCGCGGCGGCTCGACCTTGCCGCCAGCGGAACCGTCAACATGAAGCTGGCGGAGACGCTTGATCCGGACCTTACTGCCAGCGGAGTGACGACCTTCCAGATCGAAGCCCACGGCCCCCTGGAGAATCCGAGGTTGCAGGGCAGGATCGATTTCCAGAATGGCTCCCTGGCTCTGGAAGATCTGCCGAACAGCTTGAGCCAGGTGCACGGCACTCTTGTCTTCAATCAGAACCGGCTTGAGGTGCAGACCCTGACGGCGATGAGCGGTGGCGGCTTGCTACAGGTTTCCGGCTCGCTGGCTTTTCTGCATGGTCTCTACGCCGACCTCAAAGTCACAGGCAACGGGATTCGCATTCGCTATCCGCAAGGTGTCAGCTCCCTGGCCAATGCCGAACTGCGCTTGCAGGGCCCGCAGCAGAACCTGCTGTTGAGCGGCAACATTCTGATCACGCGCTTTATGATCAGCCCTGATCTGGACATCGCCGCTCTGGCAGCGCAGACCAACGCAGTCGAAGCCGTCACACCGCCTGACGCCCCATCCAATCACATTCGCCTGGACGTGCATATCAGTTCCGCGCCGCAGTTGAATTTTCAGAATGCCTTTGCCAAACTGGCCGGCGATGTGGACCTGCGCCTGCGCGGCACGGTGGCCTCGCCCTCGCTGCTGGGCCGCGTTTCAATCACTGAAGGCAGCGCCATGATCGCCGGTACCCGCTACGATCTCCAGCGCGGCGAAATTGCTTTCACCAACCCCGTCCGCATCGAGCCAACCATCGACCTGAACGCTACCGCGCACGTCGAGGATTACGACGTGACTCTCAGCGTCCATGGAACTCCCGCGAAGCTGTCGGTCTCATACCGCAGCGACCCACCGCTTCCCGAGGCTGATGTCGTCTCTCTGCTTGCCCTTGGCCGCACGCAGAATGAGCAGAGTCTTTATACGCAGCAACAGCACCAGACCTTCGCCAATCCCTCCACGGATGCCCTGCTCGGCGGCGCTCTCAGCGCCACGGTCAGCAGCCGGGTTCAGAAGCTCTTCGGCGCCGGCTCGGTCAAGATCGATCCCAACTACCTCGGCGCCTTTGGCAACACCACCTCGCGCATCATTGTCAACGAGCAGTTGGGACGCAATCTCACCCTTACCTATGCCACCAACGTGAACACCACCGGACAACAGTTGCTGCAAGCCGATTATGCCATCAACCGCCATGTTTCGCTGCTCGTGACCCGCGACGAGGCCGGCGTCTTTTCCATCGTCATCAAGGCTATCCGGCGCTATCGCTAAGGCATTTTCCAGAGATACAGTGGTATTTCTGGCACGGCGCGAGGCCGCTACCACCTGATGGTCACGCTGGCTCGGTCATTCGGCTCCGAGCTACACCTTCCCTGAATGGGCATGCTGACGCAACGGGAAAAGACGAATCACTGGCCACGAAAGGCACTCTCTAACTGGGCTATTGGCTTTTGGGCGCGAGAGAATGCGGCTGCCTGGATATTCGCGGAAGCGGGATCGGCACGAACAACAAGCAACCTGCGCCCGTCAGGCGAAACGGAGAAGCCCGAGGCGGCTATCAACGGTAGCGCACTGGGAAAATCCGCGATTTCACGATCCTTTCCGGTCGCAAAATCATGAAATGCAATAACCGGCTTTCCTGCGTTATAGGTCAGAAAGACGATACCATGTGGAGCTAACGTCCAGGCGTCACGATAGCCCGGAATCAGGGAGTTGATGACAACTTGCTGTTGCCGGGTCGTTAAATCGAGACGGGAAATTGTGGTATCCATACGCCCGTGCCCAAAATAAAGATAACGGCCATCCTTTGACTCCATAATTGGCGTGCCGCCTTGATCGGTGAGCATTTGCCCCGGTCCGCCCGACACTGGAAAACGATAGATGAAACTATCCTCCTGAACGAAGATCCATTTCGAATCAACGGAATAGAAAGGGTGGGACATGTGGACATCGCTGATCTTGCGAAGCGGGAATTTATGAGAAAGAGAAACCTCATAAATACCCGGAACTGAAGCTGCGCAAAAGACGATGGATTGGCTATCCGGCGTCCATCCGATCACGCTGGGAAGCAGCGATCCCGTATCGATCGGCGCGGCATGGGAACCATCGGCGCCGCTGACCCATATCTGGAGCCTCCCAGTAACATCAGACCGGAAAGCGATCTTCTTGCCATCCGGAGAAAAGGAGGGAACGATATCCTGGCCCGGGGTGTGAATCACCGGATTCCAATCCGCAGGCGAAGGTAATTTCCTGGTCAGATCAAGCGACCAGATATTCAGATCCGGCCGATAGCCAGAGAAGGCAATCTGGTGCGCCGCGCGCGAGATTGAAAACTGCAGCGGCATGTCGGTTGCAATCGACGGTACGGGTATGGCTTGCGGCGCATGCGACTCCCAATCAAGCTCCCATAGCTTGAATTCCCCATTCTCATCCGCGCTGTAAACGATGCGGCGGTCTGCATCCCAGTCAACGTCTCCAAGTTCATTGGAGTGACTTGTCAGCTTCCGGGCCTCCCCGCCAGTCACTGGCACGACAAAGACGTCGAACTCGAATTGATATTTCATCCGGATAAAGGCGACCTCAGTCCCGTCCGGCGAAAAACGCGGCGACGTATCACCCAATATGTCCATGTCGGGATAGGTGAGGCGGATCTTGCGTCCATTGCTGATGTAGATGCGGTAAAGGCTCAGCGGATCGCTCTCTGCCTCTTTCTCCCCGACCACCAGAAAATCCCCGGACGGCGACCAGTCCATCTGCCGGCTACTCAGCCCATAGTGATCCGGGAGTAGAGTCGTTAACCTCCTGGTTCTTGAGGTAGCAAAATCATAGATAAGAATTTCTGTCAGATTTGGCAGGCGATGAAGGTAGGCGAGCAACTTGCCGTCGGGCGAAAAGACCGGGCTGCTATACCCTCCCGGGCCAAAAACGATGCGGCGAGGCTCAAGCCCTCCCGCGGCCAGAACGTAAATGCCCGATCGCGATTCGCTCGGGTTGGAATATACAAATGCGAGCTGCTTCCCGTCCCGTGACCAGGTAGGCTGGTACTGAGCACCTTCCATCCTGACTAACGTGTGGGTTGCCCCAGTCCGGATAAATGCCACGCCGTTAATTCCGCCGGCATTTCCCGTCCGATGGTTCCTGAAGTGGGCGAAATAGATGAGCAGCACGCCCAGCAGAAGCAGGACACCGGAGGCCGCTCCATAGCCCAACAATCGCCGCAGCGTGGAATTCCGCGAACGTCCTGGATCTATCCGCATCGCGACCGGAAAGCCCTCCTGTTTCTGATCAGGGAGAGAAGCGGAGAGCGTGGAACTTCCTTTAGGGAGCATCGCCGGCGCTCTATCGTTCACCACCACCGGCTCCAGAAATTTGTAACCACGGCCCGGGAATGTGGCGATGTACTTCTTCCCGCTGACGGTTTCGCCGAGCGCCTTGCGCAATACCGAAATGTTCTGGGTGATGTTGGATTCTTCGACAACGTGACCCGGCCAGATTGTGTTGAGCAGTTCGTCCTTGCTCATGATATGGTCGCGATTCTGAACCAGAACAAGCAGCGTCTCGAAAACCTTGGGCGTCAGCGCAATCGTATCGTCACTTATCTTGAGCGTGCGTTCCTGGGCATCGAGGGTGTAATCGTCAAAGGTATAAAGCATGTTCCACTTCACCTGACTAAGTCCGGCGCTTCTGCTGGGTGCCCATGATGGAGGACCACCCGCTGGCGGTGCCGGAAATTGTGCCGTGTACAATCCGGACGACACCACCAAGCGTGCTTACCGGCATTTGATTTCCGTGACCCGTGGAAGCAACTGACTAAACGGTTGGAACCTCTTAGAGATGGGGATAAATGGAGTGTTGCGCCTTCCGGAGCTCATACCTGAATCGCGATCGTCTTTTCACGCAACCTCCGCAAAAGCAAAGCTTTAGCGATTGGCATCCAAGCCAGATCTCCCTTGCCAGAGTAGATAATGTATTAAGCGCTCTCCCCTCCGAATAAGCCAATCTTTCCGGGTTCTCAAGGGCGAATCCAGTATATGCGGACTTTTAGATTCTCAAAAGTGAATTTTGAGAAGATTTTTAAGACCTGAACCGCCGCTCTCTGTAAAGCTTGCCAAGTACGACCTCGATGCTGGTCGTAAGCCGGTCGGGTTGCGAATTCGTGTCCGGCTCGATTTGACCGGTAGGGGCTGAGCCTTTGCCGGAGACCATGCGCGAGATATAGGCCGGACTCGAACGGAGCCACTTCCCCGTTCCCCAAATTTGTTTCTGGTGCGGAAACCCACGAGGGTATCCCCATCTTCACGGAGGAACTCATGAATGCATGCAGCGTCAGAAAAATACGCAGGGCCTGGGCCACCCTCGTAACAATCTTCATCCTGATGGCGTGTCTGCGCGCTGTCTGGGCGCAAACCACGACCGGTTCCATCTACGGCACGGTCACGGATTCGACCGGGGCCGTTATCCCGAACGCTAAAGTTGTTCTGACAAATACCGGTACCAATGCCGTATTGACCGCGACCAGCAACAGTCATGGCGCGTTTGTGTTTCCGGCCGTCGATCCGGGCAATTATAAGATCGCGACCAGCGTCAAGGGCTTTGCTCCGGAAACCCAGACCGGCATCGTGCTCGCCGCCAGCCAGAATGTGAATGCCAGCTTTAAACTCGCCGTTGGCAACGTTTCAAACCAGGTGGTGGTTGAAGCAGGCGTCACCATGGTGGATACGCGCGAATCGCAGATTGGTGAAACCATCGACCAGCGGAGCATCCAGGACCTGCCGGTTGTGAACCGAAGCGCCTACGACCTGGTGGAAACCGTGCCGGGCATAACGAAATATTCGCCGCCGCCCGCAACTGGGAACACAACCGGTGTTGACTTCGTGACCAACGGCATTCGCCCCAATTTCAACTCGTTCTACCTGGACGGCGCGCTCGATACCGAAGTCTTCCGCGGCGGTGGAGCACCGATGCCGAATCCGGATGCCCTTGAGGAGTTCCGGATGCTGACCAGTAATTTTGATGCCGAGTTCGGGCGCTACCCCGGCGCTGCCGTCAACGTCATTACGCGCTCCGGCGTGAACCAGTATCACGGCACTGTATACGATTACCTGCGCAATAATATCCTGAATGGCAAACCGTACTTTCAGACCAGTGTTCCGCGCCTGGTTCAGAACACCTATGGCGCGGGGCTCGGCGGTCCCGTCATTCGCGACAAAGCCTTCTATTTTCTCTCCTTCGAGGGAGAACATATAGGCCAATCGACAATTAAGACCATTGCTTCGATGATCGTTCCGACCGCGCTGGAGCGGAAGGGCGATTTCACCAAGAGCCCCAAAAAACCGAAGACCAGCGTTTGCCCCGGATACATCTGCCCGGTGAATCCCGTGATCGCTCACCTCATTCCCTTGCTTCCGGCTCCCGATCCCAATAGTCCCGGATCCTTGAACGGCGATCATCCGCTGACGCAGGAGTCGGCGCCCAATCCCGTGAACATGTACCAGGGCACCGCGCGGCTGGACTACCAACTGACGCCCGCACACAAGCTGCAGTTCACCTACTTCAATGAACAGGGCAACGCATACGAATGGACAGCGGGTGGCAATTCTCTGTTCAATTACAGTGGAATCGTTACCAACGACGGGCAATCGAACTACATCCTTGGTGACACCTGGATCGTTTCGCCCAATGCAATCAATAGCCTGCGAATTTATTACTCGCTCAACAAATGGCTGAGCACCAATGCCGTTCAGGGCTATAGTTGGTCCGATCTGGGCAGCCAGATTCGGGATGGTGGCGGCTTCGTTACGACCCAGCCGCAGATGACCATTCCGGGATTCATGGGAACCATAGGCGCCGGCGGAAGCGGGCCGGGCAACCAGTCGCAGCTCAATTATGGCATCCAGGATTCGTATTACTGGACCCACGGAAATCACAACATAAAGTTCGGCGCCGGCTTCAACATGATCCGGTACGACGAGACGAACAGCTTCCTGAACGACGCCAAAATGACCTTCAACAAGAATGCGGTGACGGGCGAAACACTCTCAAGCTGGATCGTCGGCAGCCCCTACACCTTCAATCAGAATAACGGCAGCTTGCATCGCCTGAACTCCCCGGATCCTGCATTGTTCATACAGGATGACTGGCGAATGACGCATCGCTTCACCGCTGATTTCGGCCTGCGCTGGGAGGTCTACTATCCCTTTGCCGGCCAGAATGATCTCGGCACCTTCGAGGCGGGTGTACAGTCAAAGCGCTTTCCCACCGCGCCGCTCGGCGTGCTCTCCGCGGGTGATCCCGGCGTGCCGGATGGCATTCTCCATGTTTCGTATACCAAATTCGCGCCGCGCATTGGATTTGCTTATGACATCTTTGGAAATGGGAAGACCGCGCTGCGCGGCGGCTATGGAATCTTCTACTCGGCCAGCCAGGAGACCATGATCGGCAATCTGGAGCAGGCGCCCTTCGTGCTGTCGATTGCGCTCAGCCCTGTCTCGCCGGATGCGACCGTGGAACAGATTTATGGCAGTAATGCCAGCGATCCATTCCCGTACAAAGTTAATCTGCAGAATCCCGTCTTTCCGAAGGGTGCTCTTTACGGTGGATTGCCGCCGAATAGTTCGGCAATTCCTTATATGGAGGAATATAACCTCACGCTCGAGCAGCAATACAGCACCAACTGGAGCAGCCGCATTTCCTACGTAGGCAATGTGGGGCGGCATTTCTACATCGCGCGCGATCAAAATGCGCCCGTCTTCATTCCGGACAAGTCGACAAAGGCGAATATCCAGACACGCCGCCCGCTCTCGTCGTATTCGCAGATCGGACTATTGGATCCATCTTCGAATTCATCATTCAATTCGTTGCAACTTGTGCTGATGCGGCGTTTCGCGCATGGCTTTTCCTTCAGCGGCAGCTATGTGTGGGAAAAGGAGTTTGATATTGCCTCAACGGATCCGGGAAGCTTCACCGCATATGCCCTGGCCAATGAATATTGCGTCGCTTGCGATCGCGGCCTCTCCACTCTGGAGACGCCACACCGACTTGTGGCTACTTATATTTACCAGATGCCGCAATTTCGTCGCTGGGGAGTTCTCGGCAATGAGTTGCTAAATGGATGGCAGATTAACGGCATTACTACGCTGTCGAGCGGCTCGCCCTTTAATGTACTGTCAAACGTTGATACCAATGATGACGGAATCCTGACGGACCGGCCCAATGTCGTCGGCAATCCAGTTATCCACGGAAGCCGTTCGCGCACGGACAAGATACTCGAATACTTCAATACAACCGCCTTCGCGGTGCCCGCGGCTAACTCCGGACCCGGCAACGCGCCGCGCGATCCAGTCATCGGGCCGGGGTTTGTGGATACAGACATCTCCGCATTCAAGAGCTATGCACTGACCCATGAGCGTAGTTTGCTGTTTCGCGGCGAAATCTACAATCTCTTCAATAACGTAAATTTAAGCAACCCAGACGGCACGATGGGCACCGGCAACTTCGGCAAGATTACGGGAACCAGCGCGCCGCGAATCGTGCAGTTTGCGTTGAAGCTTGAGTTTTAGTCATGGCGGCTGCTGTGCCCCGGATTCCGCACTCGTCTCATGCGCAGCCCGCGGGGACCAAGCCTTGTAACAACCAACAGAACTTATTGAAGATGCGATCGACCAGACTTGTTCCTCTCGAATGAGACCGCGGCCTATCACATGCTCCGGTACCGGCGCGATCCTTCTAGCTCCAGGGTAAACATGCCAGATGGAAGCGAAAGAGCAACGGCTTTTTTCAAACAGGCGCCAGGGCTGAACACGGAAAGGGGCTAACGATGCACAAACGAACTGAACTTATCAACTGGAGACGCTTTATCTCTTCACCGGCGAGGTACACGGTAGCCTTCTCCGTTCTTGCTCTCTCAATGAGTCCAGCTTTGCCCGCGCAGAGCAACTCCCAATACAGGATATTTGCCGGCAACACGCATTCGCATACGGAGCTTACGTGGTCGCATGGCGAGCAGTGGGAGCATAGTCCGTGCGCCGGCATCCTTGTCTACGGCTCGGAACCAGCGGATCCCTTTGTATCACTGTGGAGTAAGGGGTATGTCTTCAAGAACAAGTGCCCGGGCATCTATGTCATCAACAGTTGGCAACTTCCTTCTCCGGGCATGACTTTGAAGCCGGACTGGAAATCGGTTCAAGGTCTTCCGTCACGTCATTATCAATTGGCGAAGCAGGACGGTTACGATTTCTATGTAACTTCCGACCACTCGCAGGAAGCAGTGTTCTCGCCGAGCGGTCCTGCCAATCCCGCCTGGCAGGCCACAAAGCAGCAGGCGGCCGCGGCAACCGGCCCAGGTTTTGTAGCCCTGGCCGGCTTTGAATTTTCTGAGAACAATGGTCCCGGCGGACGTGGACATATCAACGTCATCAACACCGCGAGCATCCTCAACGCGCTCGCTCCAGGTGTTGATCTGTCGTATCTATATCGCTGGCTGGCAACGGCAAAGCCCAACGGCGACGGTCCCGTAGTTGCGAGCTTCAACCATCCGGGTCCGGATCAATATGCGGACTGGGCGGGCCGAACCCCGGCCGTGACCGATGTGATCACGATGCTTGAGGTCATCAATCACAACGACCATATCCATTATCAGGCCTTTGTTAACGCTCTCGATAAGGGCTGGAAGGTCTCGCCCGTCTGCGGTCTCGATAACCACGGACTGACTGGAATCGGAAAATTCAAGTCGCGCACTTTTGTCCTCGCGTCCGCGAAAACCAAAGTCGCTATTCTCGACGCGATGAAGCACCGGCGCACTTATGCGTCCCTGGACAACAACCTGCAGTGCCGGTACAGCGTCAACGGAAAGGTGATGGGCTCAACATTGGACCATCCCTCTGCCTTTCACTTCGATATTCATATCAGTGACCCCGACACGAGTAATCCCGCGGATAAGATCACAAAGATTGATATTGTGAAAGACCACGGAGAAATTGCGCAAACTTATACGCCAACCACGCCGGGGTATGATGTCACGTGGAAGCCTACAATTACCGATGCACAAAGCAAATATTTCTTCGTGCGCGTATGGAACGCTGGTGGTGGTGATGCACCTCATCCCGATCCCACCAAGCCGGTGGCATGGCTCGCACCTGTGTGGACGGGCCGATAAATGGTAAAGCGAATGGATTTCCAGAAAGGACTGTCATCTGTGCATATTGCATCTTCAGCCGCCAAACAGACAACACATTCAAAACCTTACACACGCCGGGCCACCGCGCGAAAGATGCGATTCGTTTTTACTCTCATAGCTATTCTTTGCGGGAGTATCTTCTTTGTACACGCGCAATCGGGAGGGGCGGCCCCAGTGGTAACGGGCAATGCGCGCGTCGATAAGCTCCTGAGTGAAATGACGCTCGACGAAAAGATTTCACTGCTTCATGGCGCACAGGAACCTCCATCTACCTATCAGGGACAGGCCGGGTTTCTTCCCGGGATTTCACGTCTCGGAATCTCTGCCATCCGACTCTCTGACGGTCCTCCGGGTGTCCTCACACGAGTGCCGGCGATGGCGCTGACAGCTACGATGGGGCTTGCCGCCACCTTCAGCACCCGGGATGCCCGCCAGAATGGACTGGTGATTGCGCGCGAAGCAAAGTCGCATGGAATTGACGTTGTACTTCAGCCTTTTATCAATATTGACCGGGATGTGACTTTCCGCCGCGGCTATAACACTTTCGGCGAGGATCCGTTGCTGACCGGAGAGGTTGGCGCCGCTGAAATCCGCGGCATTCAAAGCCTCGGCATTCTGTCGCAGGCGAAGCACTACATTGCATTCGATTCCACTGCAGCAAACTATCGCAATACCTACAATGTGGACGTCCAGCCCCAGGCGATGCATGAGATCTATCTCCCGCCCTTTGCAGACGCAGTTCGCGCAGGGGTGTCATCGATTATGTGCTCGTACAACAAAGTCAACGACCAATACGCCTGCGGCAATTCCGACACGCTGATCCATATTCTTCGCAATGAGCTGCACTTCAAGGGATTTGTCACTTCCGACTGGGGTGCGACTCATGCGGTCACGTTCATCAATGACGGCCTCGATATGGAAATGCCCGGAACCGTCGGGATTGGCCGACCAAGAGAAACCTATTTCACGCACCTCAAGCAAGCAGTGCAATCGGGCAAGGTCAGTGAAGCCACCATTGATCGCGCTGTCGGCCACATTCTCTACGAGATGGATCGCTTCGGCCTGCTGAACGGTCGGCCGGAGCGTCCCATCACTTCATCGCCTGTCGCGCAGAATGCCGCAATTGTCGAGAAAACGTCCGAAGACGCCGCCGTCCTGCTGAAGAATAACGCTGGCATTCTGCCGCTGAAGAAGAGCGATCTGCAATCGCTGGTGCTCATCGGTCCGGGCGCAGGCCAGACCATCGCGGTCGGCCAGCCAGGCGAAAAAGCTGTGGGCTTGCCTGAGCGTGAGATCGGAACGGTAACTGCGCTCCGAAAGGACACGGCAGCGGTGCCGGGCGTCCATATCGCCTATGCGGTCGCCGATGATCGAACTGGCATTTCGATCCCTGCTCAATATCTTTCTCATAATGGCCAGCCTGGATTGCAGCGAATCTCCGCGAACGGCGCGACCCAAACCGACGCGCAGGTGGATTTCACGCATTCAAACGGCAAGGCCTTTCCGGCAGATGCGCACGCAACCTGGAATGGAACTCTCACAATTCCGCAAACAGGCACCTACATTCTGCACATGCAAATTCTCGGCGCTTACGGGAAACTCACCCTAGACGGCAAGACGATTGCCCACAACGGCAAGATGTTTGTGCACGGAGATATTACCCAGGCGGGAGAAAGCGACCTTTTGCCAACCACGGACGGTTTGGATAATGTGAGTCGAAGCCTGAATCTCGCGTCAGGCCCACATCAGTTATCGCTGGCCGTCGAACCGGATACATCGCATCAGCCTGTCCAGATCCGGCTGAGCTGGCTTACGCCGGAGCAGAAGCGCGCCGATTATGAGGCGGCGATCAGCGCGGCCCGCAAGGCCAGGACCGCGGTTGTTTTCGTGTGGGCTCAGGGCGATCCCGAGTTTCATCTGTCCGATGATCAGAACAAGCTTGTTGAAGATATTGCGGCTGTCAATCCAAACACCATTGTGGTGCTCAATGTCAGCCAGCCCGTGGCACTTCCATGGCTGAACATGGTAAAGGCGGTGCTGCAGATGTGGTGGCCGGGCGATGAGGGTGGCTGGGCCACCGCGAACGTACTGCTTGGCAAGGTCAGCCCCGCGGGCCGCTTGCCGTTTACCTGGGGACGCAATCTGACCGATTATCCCGCCACCGATCCTGCGCATCCCGAGCGGCTGGGAACGAACGCCAGCGGCACCGGCGTCTTTTCCGAGGGCATCTATGTAGGCTATCGCTGGTTCGACAAACGAGGTATTCATCCGCTCTTTCCGTTCGGTTTCGGTCTTTCCTATACTGATTTCGCATATTCGGGCCTGAAGGTCGAACGCGCTGAAGATGGCGGAGTCAATGTGAGTCTCAACGTCAGGAATGCAGGTCATGTCGCAAGCGACGAGGTTCCCCAGGTATATGTCGGCGCGCCGGCTGACCAACTGCAAGGCGTGCAGTACGCAGTCCGCTCGCTGGCGGCATTCGAGAGGATACATCTGCTGCCGGGGCAATCACAAACAGTGGAGATGCATGTTCCGCTGCGTAGCCTGCAATCCTGGTCGACTGCTCAGGACAAATGGGTAACCGGCACAGGTAGACGCACTGTGTATGCAGGCCGATCCTCACGGGATCTTCCTTTGCAGACAGCGATTATGATTCATTGAGATAAGCTCTGAGTCTGGTTGCCTGGTCCCTGACCGGATAAGTTTGTTCCTTTGTAGCGCCGCTCTCCGGACCGGCGCTACTTTTCTGAAAGATTCGAATTCATGGGGCTGCTAACCGAGGGGGTTTCATGGCAATTGATCGCAGAAAATTCCTTGCGTCTACGGGGCAGAGCCTTGTCGGCGGCGTGGTGCTTTCGCACTACTCGAAGTCCGGTTTGTTTGAAAGCACGAACGCATCTTCCGCAGTGAACGGTAAAGGCAGGGAGCGCACCGCCTTTGATGCCGACTGGAGATTCCATCTAGGCAACGTGTCCGGTGGTGAACGACTCGATTTCGACGATCGCTCCTGGGAGCAGCTCGACATTCCTCACGACTGGAGCATTGCCGGTCCTTTCCGTGAGGAGAATCCCAGCGGACCGCATGGGGCCTACCTGCCGGGGGGAATCGGCTGGTATCGAAAGGCATTCACAATGCCGCAACTCGACCAGGGACGAAGTGTGGAGATCCAGTTCGACGGTGTCTACATGAACAGTGAAGTGTGGTTGAACGGTCACCACCTGGGCCGCCGTCCGTATGGATATGTATCGTTTGCGTATGACCTGACTCCCTATCTGCTCTTCGGCAATGAGATGAATGTGCTGTCCGTCAAAGTGGATAACTCATTGCAACCGAACTGCCGGTGGTATTCCGGCTCGGGTATCTATCGCCATGTCTGGCTAACGAAAGCTGGGAAGCTTCGCGTCGATCATTGGGGAACCTTTGTTCACGCGCGTTCAGTTTCGGCGGATTCAGCAGAGCTTAATGTGTCTACCAGGATCCGCAATGAAAGGACATCGGCGTGTAGTGCGGTGCTTGTTACCCGGATTTTGGATGCGGATGGAACGCTGCGGTGCGAAGCGCGTCAGGCATACTCTGTACCTGCCAACACTGTCGATACATTTACACAATCTCTGCAGCTCGCAAATCCGCGCTTATGGTCTCCGGATGAACCGGTGCTCTACATGGCGGTTACGCAGATCATTGAAGATCAGTCCCTGATTGACGAATACAGGACTCCATTTGGCGTGCGCAGCGCCACATTTGATGCGGACCGCGGCTTTTCGTTAAATGGTCAGCCGGTCCTCTTGAAAGGCGTGTGCATCCATCACGACCTGGGCGCTCTGGGTGCGGCCTTTCATGAAGCCGCCATGGAGCGAAGGCTGCACCTGCTTAAGAATATGGGATGCAATGCCATTCGCATGAGTCATAACCCTCCCGCGCCGCAACTTCTGGACATGTGCGACCGCATGGGATTTCTGGTTATCGATGAAGCCTTCGATGGATGGCGAGTCGCCAAAAATGGAATCACCTACGGCTATCATCTTTACTTTGACGAATGGGCGGCAAAAGATCTGACCAGCATGATCGAGCGCGACCGGAATCATCCCTCCATCATCCTGTGGAGCACGGGCAACGAGGTTCCCGAGAAAGGAAAGCCAGAAGGCGTTGCGACTGCAAGAAAACTCGTTGATATCGTGCATCGTCTCGACCCTTCGCGTCCTGCCACATGCGCCATCAATGCAATCGAATCGGCAAATCATAGCGGCTTTTCCGATGTGTTTGACGCAGTTGGCTACAACGGTGGCGGAGGATCCAGCTTTGAGTATGACGCCGATCATGCGCGCTATCCCCACCGCAAGATATACGGAAGTGAAGCTCCACATACCGCGCAGACGCGCAGCACTTATGTTTCTGACGAAAACTATTGCTCCTCTTATGACTCATGCTTTATCCGAATGAATTGCGAAGGCGCTTGGAAACTGCTGCGGGAGCATCCGTTCGTTGCGGGAGCTTTCCGCTGGGCTGGTATTGACTACCTTGGCGAGCCGATACCGCACAAGAACTTCCACACCGCGTACCGGGAAAAGCCGTGGCCAGCGCGAAGTGGAGACTTCGGCGTCATCGATACCTGCGGTTTTGAGAAGGATATTTATTACTTCTACCAGAGTCAGTGGACGAGCAAACCTATGCTGCACATCCTTCCGCATTGGAACTGGGAAGGCATGGAGGGAAAACCTATCTTCGTCTGGTGTTATACAAATTGTGACTCTGTCGAGTTATTTCTCAATGACCGCTCGCTCGGCGTGCAGCACACCATGACCACAGCCGGATATCACCTCACCTGGGAGGTTCCGTGGGCGCCGGGCGTCCTTCGCGCCGTGGGAAAGCGTGAAAGAGCGATTGCGTGTACTGCAGAAGTAAGGACGGCCGCAGTTCCCGCCAGGATCGTTCTGGCTGCCGAGTCAGAGGCTCTGCGCGCAGATGGGAAGGACCTTGCGCATATTGTCGCAACCGTGACTGACTCCTCCGGAACCATGGTGCCCGGTGCGGACCTTCGAATTGATTTTGATGTGCAGGGCGCCGGACGCATCATCGGTGTTGATAATGGTGATCCGTTGAGTCACATGGACTTTCGCGGACATGAGATGGCTGCGTTTCGCGGAAAGTGCCTGGCGGTGATCCAGGCGACAAAACAAGCTGGCCATGTCACGATTCGCGCGCGTGCCCAAGGACTCCAGGAGGCCGTACTGGTTCTGCCGTCAACGGTTGATCAATGAAGGCCATCTGATTCATCCATCGTCCGGAATTGACATTCGCAAGCCATCCATCATGTCCTGAAGCACTCGCTCCTGCCAACGCCCCATCAATAAATTCTGCTGCCGATGACCTCGGTATTCGTCGCGTTGGATTCAAGGCTGGTCGAGCGCAGCAGTATCTCGAAGGCACGCAGCGAGCCGTCACGGCGAGTGGCCTTTCGGAGAATCGGAGCGATCACATCAGGGTGGAGCAGCGCCTCAGCCGCCGCCTGGGTTCCGGCCACGTCCAGCCCCTGCAACAGCAGCAAATGGCCGCTGCCGCTCAGATTGGGTAGATAGGCGATCACGGAAAAAGTCTCGTGCGCCGGCTGATTCCAATGGCTCACATACGAGGCCGCTTCCCCAGGCTGCGGCTTCATATTGATGAGCATGTCGCTCTGCATATCCTTGCTGCTTACAATGCGAAAGTTTCCACCGCTCTGTGCAATGGCCGCCCACGGGTTGCTCCCCATCGCGCCAAGGATGACATCGTTGGCATCCTTCAGATCGTCCAACTGCACATCGCGCGGAAAGCGAAGGATCACACGCTGCGAGTTGTACTCCGGCAGGCGCGTAAGCGCGGAGACGGTTTGCATGTCGATGAAACTGGTGAACTGCTGGCCACGCAAATCGTCGGCGCTATGCGCATCCACCTGCGGAAGCGGCAGATTCAGGTAGCTACCATTCATGTAATACGCCAGTGGCAACGGGCGACGCGTCAGGTCTTCAAGGAGATTGATGCCCGCGTCGGCCGGAACGATATAGCAGTTGGCAGGGCCGCCGAAGAGCGCGGACCAAAGCGGTGTAGTCGGCTGCGCCGGAGGAGGAACAGGATGCGGCTCCCCCCGCCGCACCGCTACCAGCCAGACGAGGCAGCCCAGCACAAGGCTATAGGCCGCAAGCCATGAAGACGTCAGCAACCAGCGCTTCCAATTTGCCCTCAGGTGAGTGGTTGCGGCAGTCAGCCGCTCGGGTAACTCCGGCAAAGCGCCCCGGATCGACGGCCGGCGCGATGCTTCTTTCTCTTGCGCTGGCGCCCCGGCAGACGGCGCGGGTACAAAGGCCGGGACATAACCGCCAAGCGGTATATCAATATACAGCGGCTCGCCGACACCCTCGCCCGCAAAATATTCTGCCAGCCGACGCCGCAACTGCCGCGCATACGTGCGAACGATGTTGTCTTCAATGGAGCTGTAACTGGGCGCGCGGTCGAACACATGCACGCCAATCCGATGTTCAGTAATGTTACCCTTCCGGTCCTCCAGAGTTTCAGCAACGATATAGAGCAAGAATTTTGCCAGCAGCCGTGACCTGACAAAATGCTGGCTGGCCACAACGCGCTGAGCGACTTGCCAGCGCGGATCATTTTGAAACCATTCGGGCCAAGAGCTGCGTGAAGGCGGGATCTTCTGTCCGGGGTCGAGCAGGGTGGAATGCCCCATGAATGATGCCTCCTGCTGGCGTCCGAGAGCAATATTGTCTCAGCGAAAGAGTACGATTTTTCCGTTAAACTAGCAATAAATCCGGTGAAAACCGTGGCTGCCGCACGTACATTCACAAAAAATTAATTCGCGGCATAACAACATATATATCACATGCTTACACAGAAAAAATCACCAGTGGATTCACGTGAATAGAAGAGGGTAAACACTTTTGCTGGCACGCGCCCGACCGCACTATGGGAGGCGGCAAATCTCGACTGTTTGCGTGTCTTAAGAACTTCCCTAACCCGGGTAATCAACAACCTTGGCAATCACTTTTTGGAGACAAATATGAAGATGCAACTACGGCTGGCAACCGCCAGGCTGTGCTTTGCGGTTCTGACCTGCTTGTTGTTCCTGTCGCTCTCTTTGAACCTGATGGCGCAAATCGACACCGGCGGCATTACGGGAACCGCTCTGGATCCTACCGGTGCAGCCATTCCGGGGGCGACGATCTCGCTCACCAACCAAGCCACCAACGTTACCACGGTCACCAAATCCACGTCCACCGGCACGTATTTCTTTGGCGGCTTGATTCCGGGCACCTACACAATCCGAGGGGAATCGAGCGGATTTCAGAAATATATCGTCCACGGACTCGTTGTTCATGTGCAACAGACCCTCACAATCGATCTCCATCTGGCTACGGGCAGTGTTCAACAAAATGTAACAGTAACCGCGGCGGCTCCCCTACTTGACGCTGAAAATGCGGCGGTCGGCCAGACCATCAATAACAAGGCGGTCGAGGATCTGCCTCTGGTAACGCGCGACTGGGGATCGCTGGCGCAGCTTGCCGCCGGCGTGTCGACTGCTCCGCCGGGACAGCCTACCCCGGACTCCGGCAGTACGGAGA